>CAMLHB010000038.1 GCA_946479725.1 uncultured Actinomycetes bacterium
CCCGCTGCTGTCCGAGGCATTGAGCGGCCCGATCTACCTGCGCGCGCCCAGCCGCCGCTACCCCGACCTGGTCGCCGACCTGCGGGGCGGCGGGCTGCGGCTCCTTGTTCACGGCCACACCGGCGTCGCCCGCGACGGCCGTCTCCGCATCGGCCTCGTCAGGCTCCCCGACCTGCCGCTTTCAAGCGCCGCTCTAACCCTCGCCGGCGGTCGCCGCGGCATCGTCGTCAACAGCGAGTCCCTCTGTGGCCGGACCCCCCGCGCCTCAGCCCTACTGGGTGGTCAAAACGGCAAGCTGCGCCGCCTGCAGCTGCGCCTTCGCCTGCATGGCCCACGATCCAGGCGATGGCTGCGGAACAGGCAGCTACTCTTCAGAAAACAGCAGTAATCTTTCCGGTTACGCTGTGCTTTTGTGGACGCGGTCGAACAGGGACGGGCGGGAACGATGAGCTACCGGGTGCGGGCCGTGTCGACGCTTGCTGCGACCCTAGCTCTGATCGTGGCGCTGGGGCTGATCGGGCTCGGCGTCGAGAACCAGTTGCGCCCGACCTCGCTGGCGATCTCCGGCACCTCGTCGGACCGAGGCGAAGACCTGGCGCGAGAGCGCTTCGGCGACTCTTCTCCGTTCGCGGTGCTGCTGCGGGGGCCGGCGGGGGCGGTCGAGCGGCAGGGGCGGGAGCTGGCGCGGGCGCTGCGGCGCGACCCGGCGGTAACGGTGATCTCCCCCTGGGACCCCGCCCGGCCGGCCCGCAAGCTGCCGGGCCCGGCGCCGGGGGCCCCGGCCGGGGCGCCGGCGCGGGCGCTGCTACTGCTCGACTTCCACGTTCCCCTCTCCGAGGCGATGCGGAAGACCGTGCCGTCGCTGGAAGCGACGATCGCGGCGGAGGTACGCCCGCCGGTGCGGGCCACCCAGTCGGGCTACGCGACGATCTCGCGCGCCCTGCAGGCGCAGTCGCTCTCGGCCGCCGAGCGGGCGGAGCTGCTGGCGGCGCCGTTGCTGGTCGTCGTCCTGCTGCTGGTCTTCCGCTCGGTGGTGGCGGCGGCGATCCCCCTCCTCCTCGGGGCGATGACCGTCTTCGCCGGCCGCGGCGTGCTGGCGCTGCTGAGCGGGCTGATGCCGATCGACGCGCTCTCGCTGGTCGTCTGCACGATGATGGGCCTCGCCCTCGGGGTCGACTACTCGCTGCTGATCGTCTCCCGCTTCCGCGAGGAGCTGGCCGCCGGACGCCCGCCGGGGGAGGCGGCCGCGCTCACCCGCCGCAGCGCCGGCCGCACCACCGCGCTGGCCGGCGGCACCCTCTTCTTCTCGATCTTCCTCTCCGCCTTCCTGCAGGCGGGGACGCTGCTGGTCTCCCTGGCGACCGCCCTCGCCGTCGTCACCGTGCTGGCGGTGCTGATCGCCTGGGCGGCCCTGCCAGCGCTGCTCGCCCTGCTCGGGCCGCGCATCAACGCCGCCCGGGTCGGCCGCGCCGCGGCCGCGGGCGGCTCCGGGGTCGCGGCCGCCGCGTCGCGGGCACTGCGGCGACCGGCGCTCGCCGCCGCCCTGATCGCCCTGCCGCTGCTGGCGCTCTCGGCCCCGGCCCTCGCCTTCAACACCGGCTCTCCGGGGGTCGACGAGCTGGCGAGCGGGAGCGCTGCGCGGAAGGATGCCGAAGCGATCGAAGACGCGGTCGGGCCGGGCTGGCAGGCGCCGTTCATCCTCACCCTCGCCGCCGAACGGGGGCCGATCACCGCGCCGCCGCGGCCGGCGCTGCTGGCGGCGACGCAGCGGCGGATCGCGGCGCTGCCCGAGGTCGAGACGGCGATCGGCCCGGGCGCGATCGCCGCCGCCGGGCGGTCGCTGCACTCGCTCTCCACCCGCCTCGAACCCGATCAAGCTCCCGCCGAGCTGACGTCGCTGGGGCCGCGGCTGCGGCGGGCCTCGGGCGCGGTCTCGCGCTTGCGCGGGGGGATCGGCGAAGCGGCCGCGGGCGCCGGGCTGCTGGCCAGCGGTTCGGCGCGGGCCGGGGAAGGCGCCGAGCTGATCTCCGGCGGTCTCGACGCCGCTGCCGGCGGCAGCGAACGGGCCGAGGGGGCGCTCGGAAGGCTCGCCGCCGGCAGCCGCCGCCTCGCCGCCGGGCAGCGGATCGCCACCGCCACCGCCTACAACATCAGCCGCGGGTTGGGGACGCTGGAGCCGAACCTGAGGACCCAAGGCCTCGCCCGCGCCCGCCGCCTCGCCGCCCGACTCGAAGCCTCCGGCTCGAGCGAACGGGCGGTCCGGGTCGCCGCCCACGAAGCCGCCATCCTTGCCTCGGTCCTCGCCGCCAACCGCGAAGAAGTGCAGCGGCTGAGCAGCCTCAGCGCCGGCCTGGAACGCGGCCTCGGGCGGCTCTACGACGGCGGCAAGCGGGTGCGCGACGCGACCTCGCGCCTGGCTCCGGAAGCGGCGCGCCTCGGCTCCGGGTTGCAGGCCTTGGGCCACGGCGCCGAAACCCTCGCCGGCGGGCTCGGCCAGCTGCGCGGCGGCGCCGAAGCGCTCAGCGGCGGCCTCTCCGAAGGGTCGCGGCGGGCCTACCCGCTGCAGGCGAAGCTGCGGCGGGCGGGGCAGCGGGTGACCCGGGCGGTGGCGCCGCTCGACCGCCAACTGAAGCGGCTGCACCGGCTCTCACCCGGGCTGTTCGACTCCGGCTACCTGACCCTGGCGGCGGCCGAAGGGGCGCCGCCGACGCCGCGCTCGCTGGCCGCCGAGGTGGTCAACGTCCGCCGCGGCGGCACCGCCGCCCGCTACCTGGTGATCCCCACCGCCGGGTTCAATAGCGCCGGCTCGCGCCGCCTCGGGAGGCAGCTGAACGCGATCGCCGCCGAACTCGACCGGCGCCCCGCCCTGGTCGCCGGGGTCGGCGGCGGCGCCGCGGTGCTGAACGACTACGGCGCCGCGACCAAGTCGCGGCTGCCGCTGGTGGTCGGCGCGATCATCCTCATCACCTTCCTGATGCTGCTCTTCCTCCTGCGGGCGCCGCTGCTGGCGGCCCTCGCGGTCGGCCTCAACCTGCTCTCGGTGGCGGCGGCGATCGGCGTTGTCACCCTCGCCTGCGAGATTCCCGCCGGCTACCCGCTCGGCGGCCATCCCTACATCGACACCGTCGGCGGCGCTGCGATCTTCGGCGTCACCTTCGGGCTCTCGATCGACTACGCGGTCTTCCTGCTGGCGCGGATGCGCGAGCGCTTCGACCAGGGGGGCGACAACGCCGCGGCAATCCGCTTCGGGCTCGAGAAGACCGCCGGGGTGATCACCGGCGCGGCGGCGATCATGGCCGCGGTCTTCGTCACTTTCGCCGCCGCCCCGGTCGCCACCGTCAGCCAGATGGGGCTCGGCCTGACCGTGGCGATCCTGCTCGACGCGACCGTCGTCCGCATCGTCCTGCTGCCGGCGCTGATGCTGTTGCTCGGTGAACGGGTCTGGCGCACACCGGCCTGGCTCGAGCGACTGCTCCCCCGCGTCCCGCGCCCGTCCCTGGCGGCCCCCGCCGAGGGGGTGGGCTGACGATGCGTGCCCTGGCGGCGCTCCTCGCCGCGCTCTGCCTTGCCCTGCCGGCGCTCGCCGCGGAGGCGGCGGAAGCCCCGACCCGTGCCGAATACGTCGAACGGCTGGAGGGGATCTGCAAGCCGCGCTCGGAGGAAACCCAGCGCGCGGTGCGGGGGATGCGCGCCGACGTGCGGGCCGAACGGCTGCGGGTCGCGGCGAGCAAGCTGGCCCGGGCGGAAAAGATCTTCGCCCGCACGGTCAGCTCGATCAAGGTGGTTCCGCGCCCGGTCGCCGACCGCGCGACGCTGGCCCGCTGGTTCGACGCCCTCGCCAAGGAGCAGGTCTACCTGGGGCGGCTCGTCGCCTCGCTGCGGGCCGAAGACCTCGCCCGCTTCCAGCGGGCTTCGGCGGACTTCATCCACCAGGGCAGCAAGGCGAACAACATCGTCGTCTCCTTCGGCTTCGATTACTGCGCCTTCAAGCCGACGAGGTTCCAGTGAGGCCCTCACCGACGCTGCGCCTCGCGCTCGCGGGTGCGCTGGGCGTGCTGACCCTCGCCGGCGCGCAGCTTGCCATGGCCGAGCAGACCGGGGGAGGGGGGGTCGTCGTGTCCTTCGACGCCGAAGTGACCCCGAACCGGCTGCCCCGCCACCGACCGGTACCGATCACGGTGACGATATCCGGAGGCGCCCGGTCGGACGCGGGGGGATCGCCGCCGCGCCTGCGGCGGCTCGAGTTCGCCTTCGGAGCCCGCGGCGGCCTCGACACCAGGGGGCTCGCCCGCTGCCCCCGCGCCCGCCTGCGCAACGCTACCGGCCGCCAGGCCCTCAGCCGCTGTCGCGACGCCCTCGTCGGTCGCGGCACGATCGACGCCGAAGTCCCGCTCAACCCGGCCGACCCGATTCCGGCCCGCGCCCAGGTCCTCGCCTTCAACGGCCGCTCCGACGGTGCGCCAGCTGTCTGGCTCCACGCCTACTCCGCCTCGCCGCCGGTCTCCTTCGTTCTCCCGTTCCGGCTGCGGCGACTGCCTCACAGCGCCTACGGAATCGCGCTCAGCTCCCAGGTGGCGAGCGCCCTGGGGCGCTGGCCGCGGCTGCGCGCGTTCGACCTCACCCTGGGACGCCGCTATCGCGCGGCGGGGAGGATCCACAGCTATCTCAGCGCCGACTGCCCGCTTCCGCCGCGATTTCACTTCCTCTCCTTCCCCCTCGCCCGCGCCAGCTACCGCTTCGACCCGGGGCCGACTCATACGATCACGGTCCTCCGCGGCTGCCACGTCCGCGACTGAGCCAGTCCGATGCCCAACCTGAGCCGAAACGGATCCGCACCGATCGCCTCCGCCCGAGTCTTCGCCGCCGCCGGCCGGCGCTACTGGCTGCAGGTCTTCCCCGCGGCTCGCGCCACCCAGCGCCGCCTGCTCGCCCGCGCCGAAGCGATCCCCGACCCGCTGCTGCGCGAGGACGCGCTGATCTCCCACCGCCAGAAGGGCTCGAACTCGGAGGGCCTCGCCGCCCTGGCTGTCCTCGCGCCGGCTCCGCGGCGCGCCGCCCTCGCCCGCAGCCTCGTCTCCTACCAGCTGATGCTCGACTATCTCGACGGCGTCTCGGAGCGGCCCTGCGAGGATCCGGTCGCCAACGGGTACCGCCTGCACCGGGCGTTCGAGGTCGCCCTCGACCCCGATGCCGAGCACGACGACTACTACGCGCACGCGGCGGCCCGCGAGGACGGGGGCTACCTCGTGGCGCTGATCGAGAGCTGCCGGGCGCCGCTGGGCGAGCTGCCGTCCTACTCTGCGGCGCGGGAGGCGCTGCTGCGCCAGGCGCGGCTCTGCCGCGACTCGCAGGCGCTCAACCACGCCCAGCACTTCGCCCCGGTCGACGACCGGATCGCCGAGTGGGCGGAGCGGACCGCAGCCGAGTGCGGCCTCGAAGGCGAGTTCGAGTGGTGGGAGCTGCTCGCCGCCGCCGCCGCGTCCTCGCTGGGGGTCGGTGCCCTGCTCGCCTTCGCCGCCGCGCCGGCGGCCCCCGAGGCCGATGCCCGCCGGGTCGAGGCCGCCTACTTCCCCTGGGCGAGCGGGCTCAACGCCCTGCTCGACTCGCTCGTCGACCTCGACGAGGACCCCGAGGAGGCGAGCCACCTGCGCCGCTACGACTCCCTCGCAGAAGCCGCTACGCGACTGGAGCTGTTCGCGAAACGGGCGCGGAGGCAGGTCGCGGGCCTGCCGGAGGGCAGCACCCACGAGGCGATCCTGGCCGCGATGGGGGCCCTCTACCTGGTGCGCCCCGAAGCCTGGGCGCCCGGACGGGAGGGGGTTGCCGCCCGGGTGCTGGCGGCGCTCGGCCCCTTCGCCCGGCCGGCGCTGCTGGTCCACCTCCTGCGCCGCGGCGGCCGCGGCGCCGTACCCCTCTTCACTGCCAAACGACGCCGGCGCGGGCGGGTGTGAGATACATATGTCGAGCGATGGACGACGCCAGCTCACAAGCGACGCGCCGCCTGCGTGAGGCGCTGCTCGATCTCTGCGCCGAGCGCGGCTACGCCGGTCTCGAGCTGCAGGATCTGCTCGACCGGGCCGGCCTCGACCGGGCCGCCTTCGAGCGCCACTACCGCGATCTCGATGCCTGCTTCAACGCGGTCCTCGCCGACGTCTACGGTGATTTCTTCGCCTCTGCCCAGGAGGCCGTCGCCGGCGAGCAGGGCTGGCGGGATCGCATGCGCGCGACCGCCTACGCGCTGCTGCGCTTCCTGCGCCGGGACGAGCGGGTCGCCCACCTGGCGGCGGTCGACGCCCAGGACGCCGGGGAGGGCGCCCAGAGGCTCTTCCTCGAGACCTTCAACCGCCTCGTCGACCTGATCGACGAGGGCAGCGCCGAGGCCAGCGGCCCCGACTCGCCCAGCCGCGCCACCGCGCTCGGGGTCGGCGGCGTCCTCTTCGCTCGTCTCCAGACCGCAGTCGCCGAGCACGAACTGGCGCTCGGGGAGGAGGAGATCCCAGAGCTGATGTACGGGGCGGTCTTCCCCTACCTCGGCGCCGAGGCGGCCGCCGAGGAGCTGAGGATCCCGCCGCCGCCGGACCTCGCTGGCTAGCGCCTCGGGGCGTCCTCGCTGTTGGCGACGGCGCAGGCGCGCTCGGCGCCGACGAAGCCGGCCAGGGTGACGTAGGTGGCCAGGGGCACCACCGTGGGCAGGCTGCGCGGGCCCTCGCGGCGGACCTGCTCGCGCATCAGCCCGTAGACGGTCGCGGCGGCGGCTTCGGCGCTCACCGGCGGCGCCTCCGGGTTCGCCTCCAAGCCGGGGGCCAGCATCTCGGTCAGGGAGTCGATCACGCGGTCGCGACGGCCGAGCGCCCGCGGCCCGGCGCCGTAGACGCCGACCAGAGCCAGCTCGGCCATCGCCGGCTCGGCGGCGAAGTAGGCGCAGATCGCCTCGTAGAGCGCCCGCACCCCCTGTTCCCAGTCGCCGGCGCGCCGGGCCGCCGGAACCGCCAGGGCCATGATCTGGGCGCCGCTCATCTCCAGCGCGGCGAGGACCGCGTCCTCCTTGTCGGCGAAGTGGTCGTAGAAGGTGCTGAGGGAGATCGCCGCGCGGGCGGCGATGTCGTCGGTGTTCATCGCCCCGAATCCCTTCTCGGCGACGACCGCCGCCACCGCCCGGGCGATTCGTTCGGCCGGCGTGTAGCCCTCGAACTGGACGCCGGCGGCCGGCCGCTGGCGGCGGGGGGTGAGCGGCCGCGGCGGCGGTTGAATGCAGGTCAGCCAGCGCCAGAGCCCCGGGGCGAGGTCGGGCAGCTCGTCCTCCTGCCTGCGATAGAGTCGGGTGTGGAGCACCTTGCGGACGCCGCCGAGGAGGACGGGGAGGAGCTCGGGGTCCCTGGTCAGCCCCGGCATCCTGCCGTCCGTCGCCGCCGTCAGCTCGGCCAGGGACCGGAAGCCCCGGTCGGCGACCCGCTCGCCGTCCTCGCCCACCGCGTGCAGCTCGACCAGGCAGAGTCGCGCCGCCGCCGGCTGCGCGCCGACCAGGTCGAGAATCTCCGCAAACGCCGCTTCGGGGCGCTCGCCCCTCGTCCCCGCTCCCTGCAGCGCCCGCAGCGTCGGTTCGATCAACGCCTCGGCCGCCGCCGTCGTGCAGTCGGCCTTGTTGGCGAAGTGTCGGTAGAAGTCGCTGCGGGAGATCCCGCTGACGGCGATCAGGTCGGCAACCGTGGTGGCGGCGTAGCCTTTCTCCGAGACGACCGCGACCACCGCCCCGAAGAGCCGCTCGCGCTGGTTGCGGACCACCTCCGATCGCGGTGTCCCGCTGCCGGGCCGCAGCTTCCTCTGCTTCAGCTCCGATGCCGGCCCCCAGGGAGTCTCGACCGCACCGTCGGCCCCACTCAAGTCGCGTCCGCTCCTTGTCGTCTTCCTCGCTTCACGCCCGAACCCACCCCTGCGGCGTCCCCTCCGCCATCCTTTCATCGCGAGCGACTATCTTCAGAAAAGATTACTTGCTTTCCCCCTCTCCATCTGGTTTCCTAAGGCCGCTGCCGCATACGGCGGCCGTCGCTCTCCCCGGGCGGCGGGTAGTGGGCCTCTGGGAGTCCCCCCTCCTGAAGGCGCACGGAGCAACCGACGCAGCTCGCAAAGTGCAGGGGCCTCCACCCCTCCGAGCGCTGCGTATGGAGCGGCCAGCCCCGGGCGCAAGGGGGACTTTCCCTGTGTCCCCGCGCCCGGGGCCCCGCACCAACTGGCCGGGTGGCCAGTTCGTTAGATTCCCCGCATGCCTACCGAGCGAGTCTGCATCGTCGGCGCCGGCAGCTCGGGGATAGTCGCCGCCCAGGTGCTGGATGCTCGTGGGATCCCCTTCGACTGCTTTGAGAAGGGGTCGATGATCGGCGGCAACTGGCGCTTCGAAAACGACAACGGGATGTCGTCGGCCTACCGCTCGCTGCACATCAACACCTCGCGGCGGGTGATGGCCTTCAAGTCGCTGCCGATGCCCGACCACTTCCCGGATTACCCGGACCACTTCCAGATGGCCGCCTATTTCGACGAATTCGCCGATCACTTCGGGCTGCGGGAGAAGATCCGCTTTCGCACCGAGGTGGTCAAGGTGGAGCCGGCCGACGGCGCCTGGGCGGTCACCGTCAAGGGCGAGGGCGGGGAGGAGCGGACCGAGCGCTACCGCGCCGTCCTCGTCGCCAACGGCCACCACTGGGATCCGCGCTGGCCCGAGCCCGCCTTCCCCGGGGCCGCCGAGTTCGAGGGCGAGCAGTTGCACGCCCACCACTACCGCGAGCCGGACGTCCTCCGGGACAAGCGGGTGCTGGTGCTCGGGCTCGGCAACTCGGCGACCGACATCGCCGTCGAGTCCTCGCGGATCGCTGACAAGACCTTCCTCTCGACCCGCCGGGGCGCTTATGTCATTCCCAAGTACATCAACGGCAAGCCGATCGACGAGCTCTCGAACCCGATCACCTCGATGACGCCGCTGGCGGTGCAGCGGTTCTTCGCGATGCGGGCACTGGGCGTGGCCTCCGCCGCCGACCCCACCGCCTACGGGCTGCCGAAGCCGGACCACAAGCTCTTCGAGGCGCATCCGACCGTCTCCTCGGAGCTGCTTCCCCGGCTCGGTCACGGGGACATCACCCCGAAGCCCAACATCGAGCGCTACCCCGGCGGCCGCAACGTCCGCTTCGTCGACGGCAGCGAGGAGGAGATCGACCTCGTCGTCTACTGCACGGGCTACAAGATCACGTTCCCGTTCTTCGACCCCAAGGTCTTCGCCGCCCCCGACAACCGCATGCCGCTCTTCCGCCGCGTCGTCTCGGTCGAGCGCCCGGGGCTCTACTTCGTCGGCTTCATCCAGCCGCTGGGGCCGATCATGCCCCTGGCCGAGGCCCAGTGCGAATGGATCGCCGACCTGCTCGCCGGCCGCGCGACGTTACCTCCGGCGGGGGAGATGAAGCGGGAGATCGCGCAGGAGGAACGCAGGCAGGCGAAGCGCTTCGTTGCCTCTAAGCGTCATACGGTCGAGGTCGACTTCCACCCTTACCTGCGCGAGATCCGGCGCGAGCGAAAGCGGGCTGTGCAGCCGGCTTGACGACGCGGGTGCGGCCGCCGGGCGGGCAGTCGGGGATCGGCAGGGCGGCGCCGCCTCCGTGGGGGCCGCCGCGGCGCGGTCCTTTCGGCGTTCGCGGCCGCGGCCGGCGCTTGAAGCCGCCGTCCTCGTCGGTCGCAGTCTCAGGTTCGTCGTGCTGCTTGGCGGCCCAGAAGACGAGCCAGAGCGACCCCAGAACCGGGATCTTCAGCACCACGAGCAGGAAGAAGATCGGCCAGAACCCCGTCATTCACTCAGTGTAGAGAGACGGCCCAGGCCTTCAGCGCCTCGACGTGCGCCTCCTCGAGCCCGAGGTGGGGCTCGGTCGGAACCAGCAGCGTCGGCGCCGCCCGCCGCTCCGCCCACTCGTAGCAGCTCTGATCGAAGTTGTCGTCGACCCAGGCAACCGCCCGCCCGCCGGCATACGCCTCCATCCCCGTCAACTTCCAATGGGCGCCCCCCGAGCGCGCCTCGACGTCGAAAGAGACATGCGGCAGCTCCGGCACCCCCAGCAGCTGCGGCAAATAAAAATTAGCTTTGTCCTCCCACCCGCTCGCCCAGACCAGCTCGAAACTCTCGGAGAGCCGAAGCAACCGATCTCCGCAAACAAGCGAGATGCAGTGAGGAACCCCGTCAACCAACTGAATCTGCGAATGCGCCGGCCGCTCCTCCCAGCCGAACAAGCTGATCACCCCGTCAATATCGACAGCCAGTAGCGGCTTGTTCAGGGCCGGGGGATGGCCCTCGGGCTGGCGGATACTCAAAACGGCGGCCTAATTAGGCCGCCGTTTGTCAGAACGAGGGCCATCCCCCGGCCCCTCTACCAGCGATAGTGAGCGAAAGCTTTATTCGCCTGCGCCATGCGGTAAATGTCGTCTTTCCGCTTCCAGGCGCTGCCCTGCTGCTGATTGGCGTCGAGGATCTCGGCGGCGAGGCGCTCGGCCATCGAGTACTCGCGACGGGCGCGGGCGAACTGGACCAGCCAGCGGACCGCGAGGGTGCGGGCGCGGCGGGCGGGAACCTCGACCGGAACCTGGTAGGTCGCTCCGCCGACGCGGCGGGAGCGAACCTCGAGCACCGGGGTCAGCGTTTTGATCGCCGACTCCAGGACCTCGACCGAGTCTTCTCCGGTGCGCTCGCCGACGATCGCCAGGGCGTCGTAGACGATCCGCTCGGCAAGGCTCTTCTTGCCGTCGCTCATCACCTTGTTGATCAGCTGCTGGACGAGGCGGTTGCGGTGCCTGGCGTCCGGCTCGATCGGCCGAATCTGTGCTGCGGAGCGGCGCGGCATCAGGAAGCTTTCACGCCGTAGCGGGAACGGGCCTGCTTGCGGTCGGAGACCCCGGCCGCGTCGAGGGTGCCGCGGACGACCTTGTAGCGGACGCCCGGCAGGTCCTTGACGCGACCACCCCTGATCAGGACCACCGAGTGCTCCTGCAGGTTGTGGCCCTCGCCCGGGATGTAGGTCGTGACCTCCATCCCGTTGGTCAGCCGCACACGGGCGATCTTGCGCAGCGCCGAGTTCGGCTTCTTCGGCGTCACCGTGGCGACACGGGTGCAGACGCCGCGCTTCTGCGGGGCTGCTACGCGCTTCTTGCGACCTTGGCCCGACTTGAGGCCCGGGGTCGCGGTCTTCTTCTTCGGGCTCTTGCGGCCCTTCCTGACAAGCTGATTCGTATTCGGCACGGCCGCGCATAGTAGAGAAGTCCGGAGAAGACCATCGCTCCGGCCGCGGCGAGCTCGGCGTAGAAGCCGTCCTCGAGCACTGCCGAGGTGCCGGCGAAGCGGGAAGCCTGGCTGCCCTCGTCAAGGCCGTGGGGGAGGTCGACGAGCAGGATCAGGGCCAGGGAGAGGAGGCCGAGGGCGGCGACGAGGAGCCCCAGCCGCTTGCGCTCGCGGCGCAGTGCCAGCGCCCCCAGCGCCATCGCCGCGACCCCGACCGGGACCAGCAGGTAGAGGTGGGCGGCGCCGGCGGTCTCTTCGCCGGTGGTCGGGACCTGCGCCACCTCGGGCAGGTCGGAGTAGCCGGGCTGGCCGATCTCCACGGCCCGGTAATCGATGAACTGGGAGACGACGAGGAGGGCGCCAGCGGCGATCAGGATCCCGGCGGCGGCGCGCGGCGGCGTCACCACCCTGCTCGCCGCGGTCGCGACTCGGACAGCCAGGGCGGCAGCGCGGCGCAGCCAGCGCTCCGCGGCCGCCAGTCCCTTGAAGAAGAGCGCCAGCAGCGGCCGCAGTCGCGGCCCGACCCAGGCCCAGCCCCGGCGCGCCCAGAGCAGGCTGTGGTGCCAGACCCAGAGCAGCGGTGGATAGGCGCGCTCCAAGCCCCGATTCGCCGCCCGATCGACCTGTCTGGACGTGCGGCGAAGCGCTGCTATCATCGCCCGTCGCTCAGGCAGTTTTCGCTGTTTCTTCGCAGGACGCTTGGCCGGGCCCTTGGGGGCCTTTTTTTGCGGCTTATCACGACTACTGGACTTAGGACTCATGGCACGCAGCTTTCCACTGGAGAAAACTCGGAACATCGGGATCATGGCGCACATCGACGCCGGTAAGACGACGACGACGGAGCGCATCCTCTACTACACGGGCCGCACCCACAAAATGGGCGAGGTCCACGAGGGCGCCGCGGTCATGGACTGGATGGAACAGGAGCAGGAGCGCGGGATCACGATCACCTCGGCCGCGACCGCCTGTGAGTGGAAGGACCACCGGATCAACATCATCGACACGCCGGGCCACGTCGATTTCACCGTCGAGGTCGAGCGCAGCCTCCGCGTCCTCGACGGCGCAATCGCCGTCTTCGACGCCGTCGCCGGTGTCGAGCCGCAGTCGGAGACCGTCTGGCGCCAGGCCGACAAGTACGGCGTCCCGCGCTTCGCCTACATCAACAAGATGGACCGCACCGGCGCCGACTTCTTCAACTCGGTGCAGACGATGAAGGACCGGCTCGGCGCCAACCCGCTGCCGATCCAGCTGCCGATCGGGGCGGAGGACAACTTCAAAGGCGTCGTCGACCTGATCAAGATGAAGGGCCTTGTCTGGACCGACGAGCTCGGCGCCGCCTACGAGGAAATCGAGATCCCCGACGACCTCACCGACCAGGCCGAGGAATACCGCACCGCCCTGATCGAAGCCTGCGCCGACTACGACGAAGAGCTGATGGAAACCTTCCTCGGCGAGGAAGAGATCCCGCAGGAGAAGCTGATCGCTTCGCTGCACCAGGCGACCCTCTCGACCAAGCTGACCCCGGTCCTCTGCGGCACCTCGTTCAAGAACAAGGGCGTGCAGCCGCTGCTGGACTCGATCGTCGAACTGCTCCCCTCGCCGCTCGAGGTGCCGCCGGTGACCGGCGTCGTCCCCGCCGGCAAGGGCCAGGCCGAGGACGTCGAGGACACCCGCGAGGCCAGCGATAGCGCCCCCTTCTCGGCGCTCGCCTTCAAGGTCATGTCCGACCCCTACGTCGGCAAGCTCACCTACTTCCGCGTCTACTCGGGCAAGCTCGAGAAAGGCGGCCGGGTGCTGAACGTGAAAACCGGCAAGACCGAGCGGATCGGGCGCCTGCTGATGATGCACGCGAACAGCCGCGAGGAGATCGACGAGACCTACGCGGGCGACATCTGCGCCGGCGTCGGCCTCAAGGAAACCGGGACCGGCGACACCCTCGCCGCCCCGGACGCGCCGATCGCGCTGGAGTCGATCGAATTCCCCGAGACCGTGATCGCGGTCGCGATCGAGCCGAAGACGAAGGCCGACCAGGAGAAGATGGGCAACGCCCTGGCCAGGCTCGGGGAGGAGGACCCGACCTTCAAGATCGAATCCGACGAGGAAACCGGTCAGACCTTGATCCACGGAATGGGCGAGCTCCACCTCGAGGTGATCGTCGACCGGATGCTGCGCGAGTTCAAAGTCGAGGCCAACGTCGGCAAGCCGCAGGTCGCCTACCGCGAGACGATTCGCAAGCGGGTCGAGAAGGTCGTCGCGCGGTTCGTGCGCCAGACCGGCGGTCGCGGCCAGTTCGGTCACGTCGTCATCAACCTCGAGCCAGCACCCGGGGAGGGCTTCGTCTTCGAGAACAAAATCAAGGGCGGCGTCATCCCCGGCGAATTCATCGGCCCGGCCGAGCAGGGGATGCGCGAGGCGCTCGAAAACGGCGTCAAGGCCGGCTACCCGATGGTCGACGTCAGAGCCGAACTCGTCGACGGCTCCTACCACGACGTCGACTCCTCGGAGATGGCCTTCAAAATCGCCGGTTCGATGGCGATTCAGGACGGTGCCCGCAAGGCCAACCCGGTCCTGCTGGAGCCGGTGATGGCGGTCGAGGTGGTCACTCCCGAGGACTTCCTCGGCGACGTAATCGGCGACCTCTCCCGCCGCCGCGGCAAAGTCCAGGGCCAGGAGCAGCGCGGCAACGCTCTGGCAGTACAGGCTTACGTCCCGCTCGGCGAGATGTTCGGCTACGCGACCGAACTGCGGTCGATGACCCAGGGCCGGGCGACCTACACGATGCAGTTCGAGCGCTACGAGGAGGTCCCCGGCAACATCGCCGAGGAGATCGTCGAGCACCGCTCAGGAGACCCGGTTGGTGCAGCCTCATGAGGCCAACCGCGGACGGGCACTGATCCTGGCTATATTTCCCGGGTTGCCCGCAGGCAGGTAGAAGCTCCTGCGGAAAGTCCGCCCACGAGACTCAAGCACCTAGACCAGACAGAA
Organism: uncultured Actinomycetes bacterium; assembly: GCA_946479725.1. The sequence continues at coordinate 14,291 of CAMLHB010000038.1, forward strand.
CACGATTTCGAAAGGCGAAACGGAGAGAGATGTCCAAGGAGAAATTCGAGCGCGATAAGCCGCATGTGAACGTCGGCACCATCGGTCACATCGACCACGGCAAGACGACGCTGACGGCCGCGATCACCAAAACCCTCTCCACCGTGGGCGGTGCTGAGGCTCATAGCTTCGAAGAGATCGACAACGCTCCCGAGGAGAAAGAACGCGGCATCACGATCGCGACCTCCCACGTCGAGTACCAGACGGAGAACCGGCACTACGCCCACGTCGACTGCCCCGGCCACGCCGATTACGTCAAGAACATGATCACCGGCGCCGCCCAGATGGACGGCGCGATCCTGGTCGTCTCCGCCGCCGACGGCGTCATGCCCCAGACCCGCGAGCACATCCTGCTCGCCCGTCAGGTCAACGTCCCGCACGTGGTCGTCTTCCTCAACAAGATCGACCAGGTCGACGACGAGGAACTGATCGAGCTGGTCGAGGAGGAGGTCAAGGAACTTCTCGACGAGTACGACTTCCCGGGCGACGAGACCCCGATCATCAAAGGCTCGGCGCTGAAGGCGCTGGAAGGCGACGAGGAGGCCCAGAAAGCCGTCTTCGAGCTGGCCGCGGCGCTCGACTCCTACATCCCGGAGCCGGTCCGCGAGCTCGACAAGCCGTTCCTGATGCCGATCGAGGACATCTTCTCGATCACCGGCCGCGGCACCGTCGCCACCGGGCGCATCGAGCAGGGCATCGTCAACACCGGCGACGAGGTCGAAATCGTCGGCATCCACCCCGAGACCAGCAAAACCACGGTCACCGGGGTCGAGATGTTCCGCAAGATCCTCGACGAGGGCCAGGCCGGCGACAACGTCGGCTGCCTGCTCCGCGGCACCAAGCGCGAGGAGATCGAGCGCGGCCAGGTTCTCTGCAAGCCGGGTTCGATCACCCCGCACACGAAGTTCAAAGCCGAGGTCTACTGCCTGAAGAAGGAGGAGGGTGGTCGCCACACTCCGTTCTTCTCCGGCTACCGGCCCCAGTTCTACTTCCGGACCACCGACGTGACCGGCATCGCCAACCTCCCCGAGGGGACCGAGATGGTGATGCCGGGCGACAACGTCGAGATGACGATCGAGCTGATCCAGCCGATCGCGATGGACCAGGGTCTGCGGTTCGCCATCCGCGAGGGTGGCCGCACCGTCGGCTCGGGGGTCGTCTCGGAGATTACCGAGTAAGCACCCCCCCAGGGGCGGGTCCTCCACCCGCCCCGACCCCGCCCTCGGGCGGGAGACAACTGCAAGGACATACGACCGGGGCGGCGCCCCAAGCACATGGGGCCCCGCCCTCTTTGCGCGGTAAAGACGACAAGAGAGAAGAAGAGACGGAACAGCAGTGGCAACGATCGCGGCACAAAAAATTCGAATCCGACTGAAGGCGTATGACCACGACGCCATAGATCGGGCTGCGAAAGAGATCGTCGAGACCGCGGAGCGCACCGGCGCCACCGTCTCGGGCCCGGTACCGCTGCCGACCGAGAAAAACGTCTACTGCGTGATCCGCTCGCCGTTCAAGGACAAGGACTCGCGCGAGCACTTCGAGATCCGCACCCACAAGCGGCTGATCGACATCCTCCAGCCTTCGCCGAAAACCGTCGACTCGCTGCAGCGGCTGGACTCGCTGCCGGCGGGCGTCGACATCGAGATCAAGCTCTAGGTGCAGCGGTGGCGGCGATCCTCGGCAAGAAGCTCGGCATGACCCAGGTCTTCCAGGAGGACGGCAGCGTCATCCCGGTGACGGTGATCGAAGCCGGCCCCTGCAAGGTGACCGCCGTGCGCGACTCCGAGCGCGACGGCTACTCGGCCGTGCAGCTCGCCTTCGGTGAGGTCAAGCAGGGCAAGCTCTCCAAGGGCGAGGAAGGCCACCTGAAGAAGGCCGGCGCCGCGCCGATGCGCCACCTGGTCGAGTTTCGCGACGAGGACCTCGGCGCCGAGGAGGGCCCGAAGATCGGCGACGACGTCACCGTCGAGGGCTTCGAGGCCGGCCAGAAGGTCAAGGTCGCCGGGATCTCGATCGGCAAGGGCTTCCAGGGAGGGATCAAGCGCCACAACTTCAGCCGCGGACCCGTCAGCCACGGCTCCCACAACGTCCGCGCCCCCGGCTCGATCGGCGCCAGCGCCTTCCCCGCCCGGGTCTTCAAAGGGATGCGGATGCCCGGCCAGATGGGCAACAAGCGGGTCACCCAGAAGGGGCTCGAAGTCGCCGATATCGACGCCGAGCGCAACCTGCTGCTGATCAAGGGCTCGGTGCCCGGCTCCCGCAACGGGATCGTCGAGGTGAGGACCGATGGCTAGCGCCAAAGCAACCGTCCTCGGCAAGACCACCAAAGCCGACCTGCCGAAAGAGCTCTTCGCCGAGCCCTTCCACCAGTCGCTCGTGCACGAGGCCGCCCGCGCCGATCTCAACGCCCGCCGCCGCGGCACCGCTTCGACCCTGACCCGCGGCGAGGTCTCGTTCACGACCGCCAAGGCCTGGCGCCAGAAGGGCACCGGCCGCGCCCGCGTCGGCACCCTCGGCGTCCCGAACCGCTTCGGCGGCGGCGTCGCCTTCGGCCCGAAGCCGCGCAAGTACACGGTCAAGGTCAACCGCAAAGCCCGCCGGCGGGCGATGCGCTCCGCGCTCTCGGTCCACGCCGACCGCGGTTAGG
>CAMLHB010000039.1 GCA_946479725.1 uncultured Actinomycetes bacterium
TTCGGTCGCCTCGCCGAGCTGCTCGGCTACGACCGCAAGGTCAACACGCTGGACTTCCCCGTCGGCCCCCGCGGCTACCGCATGCTGGGCCGGGTCCCGCGCATCCCCAAGCTTGTCGTCCAGAAGATCACCCACGAGCTGGGCGGGTTGGAGGAGGTCCTCGCGGCCTCCGACTCCGACCTCGCCGCCGTCGATGGAGTCGGGGCCCAACGGGCCAAGGACATCCGCGAGGGCCTGCGCCGGCTCCAAGAGGTCGATCTGGTCGACCGGTACTTGCAGAGCTGACGGCGCCAGTCGCCGTCGACAAACGAAAGGAGTCACCGATTTCCGAGCTAGACGAGGCCACCGTAGAGGCTGTCTTCGAGGACGTGGAATACGTCTGCGACTTCGAGGAGGGCGACAAGGTCGTCTACCCGCATCACGGCGCGGGCCTGGTGATGACCAAAGAGACTCGCGAGCTGATGGGGGAGGAACGTGAGTACCTCACGATCAAGATCCTCCACAACGAGCTGACGGTGATGGTGCCCTGCGAAAACGCCGGCAAGGCGGGTCTGCGGCGTGTTATCGACGAGGAAGAAATCAAGAAGGTCACAAACGTCCTCACCGACGACGTGTCGGAGATGCCGAAGAACTGGAACCGGCGCTTCAAGTACAACCGCGAGAAGATCAAGACCGGCGACGTCTTCGAGCTGGCCGAGGTCGTCCGCAACCTCGCCATCCGCGAGATGGAAAAGGGCCTGTCGACGGGCGAGAAGCAGATGTACACCCGGGCGAAGAAGATCCTCGCCTCGGAGTTCATGTACGCGCTCGACAAAGACGAGGACGGGGCCGAGGAATACCTCGACAGCCTCCTCGAGGAGCGGTTCGCCGCCACTGCGACCGCCTAGCAGCCCCGCAGTAACCGCAGTCATCGCGGCCGCCGGCTCCGGGGAGCGTCTCGGAGCCGGGGGCCCGAAGGCTTTCGTGCCGGTCGCCGGGCGGCCGATGATCGAGTGGTCGCTCGACGCGTTCCGCGCCTGCGGGTCAGTGCGCTCGATCGTCGTCGCGGCGCCGCCCGGCCACGTCGGCGACCTCGGCGGGCACGACCTCGGCGTTGTCCCCGGCGGCGCCACCCGCGCCCACTCGGTCGCCAACGCCCTCGAGGCGGTGGGCACCGAGTACGTCGCGATTCACGACGCCGCCCGGCCGCTGCTGACGCCGGAGCTGGTCGAAGCCCTCGTCGCCGACCTCGACGCGGCCCCGGGGGCCGTCGGGGTGATCCCCGCCGCCCCGGTCACCGACACGATCAAGCGGGCGGACAAGAATCCCAGTGCGGAGTTGAGCACCTCAGAGGTGTCGAATTCCGCACTGAAGGTCCTGACTACCGAGGACCGATCCGAGCTTTGGGCGGCGCAGACGCCGCAGGTGTTCCGGACGGAGGCGTTGCGCGAGGCGCTGGCGGCCGCGGAGCGGCCGCAGGAGGCGACCGACGAGGCGATGCTGGTCGAGTGGAACGGGGGAACCGTTCTCATCCACCCGGTCGCCGAGCAGAACCTGAAGGTGACGACGCCGCTCGACCTCCGCGTCGCCGAGCTTCTCCTCGCCGAACGCTGCGCCTGAGGCGCGCCCTTAGGAGCGCAGCAGCACGTAGGCGAGCATTGCCGCGAAGCAGATCTGGCCGACGGCGAAGGCGACGCCCAGTCCCGCCCCGAGCGCCCCCGCGACGGCGGTGCCGGCGGCGAAAGCCACGAGGAGGAGCAGGAGCTGACGGCCCATTCGGCGCGAAGTCTATGCTCGCCCCTGATGCTGACCGACTACCACCTGCACCTGCGCCCCGACGAGGAGGGGACGACGTTCGAGCGCTACTTCACCGCCGAGAACGTCGAGCGCTACCTGGACGCCGCCACGGCCGCCGGGATCGAGGAGGTGGGGGTCTCCGAGCACGTCTACCGCTTCCGTCAGGCGCTCGACCTCTGGCGCCACCCTTTCTGGGTCGAAAATGCCCAGGACGACATCGACGCCTACTGCGAGTTCGTCCGCGGCACGCCGCTGCGGCTCGGGGTCGAGTGCGATTTCATCCCCGGTGCCGAAGACCGGATCGCCTCGCTGCTGGAGGCACGCGACTTCGACTACGTCGTCGGCTCGGTCCACTTCATCGGCGAGGGCGACGCCGCGGTCGATCACGACGGCTTCGACGTCTGGGCAGGTGACGGCGACGCCGACGAGATCTGGCGCCGTTACTTCGATGCGGTCGCCGAATGTGCCCGCTCCGGCCTTTTCGACATCCTCGCCCACCCTGACCTGGTCAAGGTCTGGGGCCGGGCGCGACCGCTGCCCGAGCGCGACCCGCGCGCCTTCTACGAGCCGGCGGTGGAGGCGATCGCCGAGAGCGGGATCGCGGTCGAGATCTCGACCGCCGGGCTGCGCAAGCCGGTCGGGGAGCTCTACCCCTCGCGCCAGTTCGCCGAGCTGTGCGTCGAGGCCGGCGCCGCCTTCGCGCTTTCCTCCGACGCCCACCTGCCCGAGCAGGTCGGCTTCGAGTACGAGCAGGCGGTGGGGTTCCTCGAGGAATTGGGAATAGACGAGATATGCGTCTTCGAGCAGCGCCAGCGGAGCCTGGCCCCACTGGGCGCCCGCGTCGGCTGAGCATGGTCGGGCTCGGCTACGACAGCCACCGCTTCGTCGAGGGTCGCCGCCTCGTTCTCGGCGGCGTGGAGGTCGAGCACAGCCACGGCCTCGAAGGCCATTCCGACGCCGACGTCCTCACCCACGCGGTGATCGACGCTCTGCTCGGCGCCTGCGGCGGCGGCGACATCGGCACGATGTTCCCCGACGACGACCCGGCCTGGAAGGACGCCGACTCGCTCGACCTCCTGCGCACCGTCGTCGGCACGATCGCCGGCCCGATCGTCAACATCGACGCGACCGTCGTCTGCGAGCAGCCGCGCCTCGGCCCCTACAAGGCGGAGATGGAGCGGACACTCGCCGAGGCCACCTCGGCCCGGGTCAGCGTCAAGGCGACCAGCAACGAGGGAATGGGCTTCGTCGGCCGCGGCGAGGGGATCGCCTGCATCGCCGTCGCCAGCGTCGATACCGAATAGGCTTCCGGCGCGATGGCGAACTCGAAACTGAGCGTGGCCGGGCTGCGCGCCTCCGTCTCCGACTCGATCTTCGAGGTCAAGGTGCTGCGCGAAGCCGGGATCGTCCGGCCGATGCGGCCCGACCGGGCGCTGAAGATCGGCAGTACCTTCGTCCGCTGGGGCGCCTCGCCGGCGACCGGCGTGACCACGGCGGCGATCCACCACCCGCACGAGCTGGCGATCGTCGACGAACGCGGCGCCCTCAGCTGGGAGCGCCTGCACCGCCGCTCCAACGCCCTCGCCCACGCCTTCGCCGAGCTGGGGATCGGCCCCGGCGACGGGGTCGGGATCATGTGCCGCAACCACCGCGGCTTCGTCGAGGCGACCCTGGCCGCAGCAAAGCTCGGCGCCAGCGCGCTCTACCTGAACACGATGTTCGCCGGGCCGCAGCTCGCCGAGGTGACCAAGCGCGAGGGGCCGAAGGCACTCGTCTACGACGAGGAGTTCAGCGGCCTGCTCGCCGACGTCGATGACTCGGTGACTCGGATCGTCGGCTGGTGCGACGGCGAGGTCTCCTCGCCGACGATCGAGAGCCTGATCGCCGGCGGCGACGAGTCGGACCTGAAGCCGCCTCCCGACAAGCCGAAATTCGTCATCCTCACCTCCGGCACCACCGGCACCCCGAAGGGCGCCCAGCGCTCCAGTCCCGAAGGGCTGCTGCCGATCGCCTCGCTGATCGACAAGATCCCCTTCCGCAGCGGGATGACGATGATGATCGCGGCGCCGCTCTTCCACTCCTGGGGCTTCTTCCACTTCGTGATGAGCCTGCCGACCGCCTCGACGATGATCCTGCGGCGCAAGTTCGACCCCGAGGAGACGCTGAAGGCCGTCGAGCAGAGCCGCGCCGACGTGCTGGCGGCGGTACCGGTGATGATCCAGCGCATCCTCACCCTGCCGGAGGAGACCCTCGCCGAGTACAGCCTGCCGTCGCTGAAGATCACCTCTCTCTCGGGCTCGGCGCTGCCGGGCGAGCTGGCGATCGAGTGGATGGACCGCTTCGGCGACAACGTCTACAACCTCTACGGCTCGACCGAGGTCGCCTACGCGACCGTCGCCACCCCGGAGGACCTGCGGGCGGCGCCGGGAACCGCCGGCAGGCCCCCGCGCGGAACCAAGATCTGTCTCTATGACGAGCAGGGCAAGGAGGTCCCGCAGGGCGAGGTCGGCCGCATCTTCGTCGGCAACGAGATGGCGATGGAGGGCTACACCGGCGGCGGCGGCAAGGAGATGCTCGACGGGCTTTACTCGAGCGGCGACGTCGGCCATTTCGACGCCGACGGGCGACTCTTCATCGACGGCCGCGACGACGAGATGATCGTCTCCGGCGGCGAGAACGTCTTCCCGCGCGAGGTCGAGGACCTGCTCGCGGACCATGAGGCGGTCGAGGAGGTGGCGGTGATCGGGATCGAGGACGACGAGTTCGGCCAAAGGCTGAAGGCCTTCGTGGTCGTGCGCTCCGGCCACGAGCTCAGCGAAAGCGACCTCGCCGCCCACGTAAAGGCGAACCTTGCCGCTTACAAGACCCCGCGCGAGGTCGAGTTCCTCGAAGAGCTGCCGCGCAACGCGACCGGCAAGGTCCTGAAGCGGGACCTGAAGACGCGCCACACGCAGAAGTCCGCATAGAGCGTGAATTCCCGGGCCTTGGCTTCCGGCGCTGGTAGTAGGTTGCGCGGGGATGGGTGATCCAGCTCGGCAGCTGCAGCAGGTCGGCGAGGCGACGCGCGTGGTGCGCGGCGTCGCCGACCAGGCGCTCGAGTGGGTGCGGGTCAGCGAGGGTCGGGTCGCCGAGGCCGAGGCGCGGGCGGAGGCGCTGAAGGGCCAGTACAAGGAGCGGGCGATGCTGACGCTGCGCAAGGTCTCCGCCGAGGCCCGCGAGCGGATCGCCTCCGCGCAGAAGGCACGGAGCGAGGCCGAGGCGCGGGCGACCGCCGCCGAGGCCGCGCGCGACCGGGCCGAGCAGGCCTTCGAGGAGCTGAAGCAGAGCTCCCAGCGCGAGCGGGAAGAGATCGTCGCCAAGACCTCGCGCCAGCGGGCCGAGGCCGAGAACGCCGCCGCCGAGGCCGGGAAGTCGGCCGAGGTCGAGCTGAAGGTGAGGCTCGAGGAGGCGCGCCAGGCGATCCAGGCCGAGGCCGACAAACGGATCGCCGCCGCCGAGCAGCGGGCGGCAGAAGCCGAGGCCAGGGCCGCCGAGTCGCACGAGGCGGCGGTGAAGCTGGAGACCGAGATCGAGCAGCGGGTGATGGCCGGGACCGTGGACGTCCGTCGCGAAGCCGAGGAGAGCGTCCGCCGCCTGATGGAGAAGGTCGAACGCCAGGCCGAGGAGGCCGCCCGCAACCGTGCCGAGGAGCAGCTGCGGATGGAGTCCGACCGGATCCGTGTGCAGGCGCAGAAACGCGAGGAGCGGGTTCGGGAAGCGACCGAGGACGAGATCAAGGCCAGCGTCGGCAAGGCCCGGCGCCAGGCGCAGGCGGCGGCCGAGGAGATCGCGCCCGCCTGGCTCAACGGCAAAGAGTCCAAGGCCACCACGGCCGGCTACCGCACCTTCTAGGTCTCGCATCCGTCAGGGTCGTCCCTGATGCGCATATCCTCCTGAGCGATGCGGGAGGTGATGATCAAGGACACGCTGAGCGGCGAGCTGCGCACGCTCGAGCCCGGCTCCGAGGTCGGGATCTACGCCTGCGGCCCGACGGTCTACAACCGCATCCACATCGGCAACGCGCGGCCCTTCGTCGTCTTCTCCCTCTTCGCCCGCTTCCTGCGCTCGGAGGGGTACCGACCGAAGCTGGTCGTCAACGTCACCGACATCAACGACAAGATCTACGTCGCCGCCCACGAGGCGGGAAGGGGCTCGGAGGAGTTCGCGGCGGGGATGACCGCCGCCTACGTCGAGGACACCGATCGGCTCGGGGTCGGTCGTCCCGATGCCGAGCCGCTGGCGAGTGAGACGGTCGAGGGAATCGTCTCCCTGATCGCCGAGCTGGTCGAGAACGGGCACGCCTACGAGTCCGGCGGCGACGTCTACTACCGGGTCCGCAGCTTCGGCGACTACGGCAAGCTCTCCAACCGCCGTCCCGAGGACATGGACCAGGGTGAGGACGCCGGCTCGGCGACGCTGAAGGAGGACCGGCTCGACTTCGCCCTCTGGAAGGCGCACAAGCCCGACGAGGACACGAGCTGGGACTCCCCCTGGGGCCCGGGCCGGCCCGCCTGGCACATCGAGTGCTCGGTGATGGCCGAGCAGGAGCTGGGCGCCTCCTTTGCGATCCACGGCGGCGGCTCGGACCTGGTCTTTCCCCACCATGAGAACGAGATCGCCCAGTCTGAGGGGGCGGGGCGGCCCTTCGCCAAGATCTGGATGCACAACGGGATGATCGAGACGGATGCGGCGAAGATGTCGAAATCCGAGGGGAACATCTTCCAGCTCTCGAAGGCGCTCGATGCCTATGGGCGCGAGGCTGTGGTCGCTTACCTGATCTCGGGGCATTATCGGCAGCCTCTGGCGTTCGGGCCGGAGCAGATGGAGGAAGCGGTGGCCAGGGTTGAGAGGTTGCGGAACTTCTTTAGGGATCAGGCGCTCTTACCGGTGCGGCTGCCCGGGGAGAGGCGTTCAAGGATGCGCTTGCTGACGACTTCAATACGCCGAGGGCTCTCGCGGAGGTATTTGAGTTGGTCGGGGAGGCCAATCGCGGAGAGGTGGACAGAGGTGAGGCTCTCTCTGTCGTCGCCGAGATGCTCGAGCTCGTCGGGCTCAGCACCCTTACTCAGCCAGATAAGGGTGCTGAGAGCGACGAGCACGCTCAGAAGTTGATGGCGGAGCGGGAGGAGGCGCGGGCGGGGAAGGAATTCGCAAGGGCTGATGAGCTGAGGGATCAGCTGGCTGAGCTGGGGTGGACGGTGCGGGATTCGGCTGATGGGCCGCAGCTGGTGCCGAAGGCCTGATGGCGAATCAGGTCATCTATGGGCGGCAGCCGGTTACCGAGGCGGAGCGGGGGCGGCGGCGGGTTCATCGGGTCTGGCGGGCGCCGGAGACTTCGGCGGGGGAGTTGGAGCGGTTGTGCGGGTCGCCGGACCACCAGGGGGTGGTGGCGGAGGTCGATCCCTATCCCTATGGCGATCCCAGTGGGTTGCTGCGGAAGGAGGGGGCGCTGCTGGTGGTGCTTGACCAGGTGCAGGACCCGCGCAACCTGGGCGCCGTCTGCCGCTCGGCGGAGTTCGCCGGGGCGGCTGGCGTGGTGGTTCCGGAGCGGCGGTCGGCGGCTGTCACCGCCGTCGCCTGCAAGGCCTCGGCGGGGGCGGTCGAGCACGTCGAGGTGGCGCACGTCCGCAACCTTGCCGACTGGCTGGCGGAAGCGAAGGAGGCCGGCTTCTGGATCTGGGGCGCCGATGCGGATGCGGAGCAGGCTCCCTGGTCGGTCGATCTGACCGGCTCGACGATCCTAGTCCTCGGCGGGGAGGGGAAGGGGCTGCGGCCACGGGTCGCCGACTCCTGCGACGGCCTGATCGCCCTGCCGCGACTGGGGAAGGTCGGGTCGTTGAACGTCTCGGCCGCCGCCACGGCGCTTCTCTTCGAGGCCCTGCGACAGCGCGCCTGAATCCTGCAAATGCAACGGCGTTTGCAGAAAGTCGCAATTTGGGGTTGACAGAACACTGCGGGTCGGTAAAGCTACCGCCGCAATAAGGGTGAACCTCAGGTTGAGGTGATCCTGGTGAATAGGGCGCCTCTGGGGAGGTAAGCGGCGCCACGACCCTTCAGTCAAGGAGAAGGATCTGTGGCTCTATCGACGCCTACGCAGGAAATGCCGCTGTCGGTTGCTCAGGGCATCCGCCGCTCGCCCAACACTAACCCTCAAGCTGAGCTTGATGATCACTACCTCGTCGCCCTCGCCAAGGACGGCCGGCCGGATGCCTACGACGCGATCATCCGCCGCTACCGCGGCTTCGTCCGCCTCAAGGCTTCGTCCTACTTCCTCCTCGGTGGAGAGTCGGATGACCTGATCCAGGAGGGCCTGCTCGGCCTCTACAAGGCGATTCGCGACTACCGCACCGACCGCGAGTCGAGCTTCCGCAACTTCGCCGAGCTCTGCATCACCCGCCAGATCATCACCGCGGTGAAGACGGCGACGCGCAACAAGCACACGCCGCTCAACCAGTACGTCTCCTTCAGCCAGACCCCGGCCGCGGCGGGCGACTCGGAAACGACCCTGGACGAGATCCTCCCGGGGCCGAGCGTGCACGACCCGGTCAACCAGGTGATCGCGACCGAAGAGCTGGCGAGCCTCGTCTCCTGCCTCTCCGGCGTCTCGGGGGTGCTCTCCGATCTCGAGAGCCGCGTCCTCTCGCTCTACCTCGACGGCCACTCCTACGAGCTGATCGCCGAGCGTCTCGAGTGCGACACGAAGACCGTGGACAACGCCCTACAGCGGGTGAAGCGCAAGGTCGGTGCCCACCTGCAGTCCCGCGAGGTGGCGGTCTAAGCCTGAGGTAAATCGGCGATTACGTATTCCAATAACTCGCGACCGTGGTCCGAGGCGACGGCAACGTCGTCGGCCTTGACTCGGACCCGGTGCAGCGACTGCATGCGGAGGACGTCGCCGTCGGTGCGGTTGTTGGGGAAGACGCCGGCGTAGGAGACGCCGAGCCGCTCGAGATGGTCGGCGACCAGGGCGGTCGCCGGCTGCTCCAGCGGCAGGTCGAGGTAGACGGCGTCGAGGCAGCGTCGGTGGAAGAGATGGTGTCGCTCGGCGGCGACGACCTGCTCGAGGTCGGCGCCGGGGACGTGGACGGTCAGCAGGGCGAGGTTGTGGTCTTCGTCGACCTCGACGTGCAGCTCCGTTCGCTCTGAGAGCCCGCACCCGGGGGGCGGATCGGCGACGGTCCCCCGCAGCTCGCAGAGGGAGACCGTCTGCTCGACGATCGCCCGGTGCCGCCCCGGCGCGTAGACGCTGCGCTCGTGGCCGTCGTTGAGCTTCGTGTAGAAGAGCGCCGCGGACTGGCGCCCGCTGCGCCCGCCGGCCGCGTCGTTGGCGACCGAGGCGGGGATCCAGCCGAGCAGGAAGCCGGTCTCGTGGGCGCCGAGGTCGATGTTCGCCTTCTGGCTGTAGGGGTGGGCGGCGGTCGCCTCGCTGTACATCCCGGCCAGCCCCTGCCGCCGGGCCCAGTCCATCAGATGGCGCTTGGTGCGGGTGAAGAGGTGCTGGCCGCGAGCCGCCGGCAGGGTCACCGCCTGGCCGGAGTGGGCGACCGCGTCGCCGGCCGCCGCCAGGCTCATGCCGATATGGCAAAGCAGCTCGCCTGCGGGGGTTTCGGCGACGCAGGCGACGTAGGTGCCGGCGCCGATCCGGCTGCTCACCTCGTCCGGGTCGTACACCCACCGGACGTCATAGGTTTGACCATAGGCGGCTTCGATCGCGCCCGTCAGCACGGTACCCTCGTCTGGCCCCAAGAACCTGAACGTCACGTCCATTCGGGACATCATTAGCCACCACGCCCGCCTAGCTCAACCTGGGAGAGCACCTCATTTGTAATGATCGGGTCGCGGGTCGGATGCCCGCAAACTACCCTCGCAGGATGCCCCGCTACGGCGGGGTTTCTGCGTTCTGGGGCAGGGGAGGGAGTCGAGCTGGCCGCCGTCGATGGCAGCAGTTTGGCAGCAGACCCCCCCTATTGGTTCCACCCCCGCCCCCTTCCGTAGAGCGCGCATACCTTGTACCGCCGTCTATACCGATGGGGAATTGACTACCTCCGTTGGACGGCTCGACTACCCTTCGCGGCTGCGGTGCTTTGCCACCCCGCGCCCCCGTAGCTCAACCTGGGAGAGCACTCGATTTGTAATCGAGAGGTTGCCGGTTCAACTCCGGCCGGGGGCTCTAGCTGGAGGAAGGGCGACCCCCGACCACAGCGGGGAGCCGTAGCAACGGGAGCCGCCGTCGATCACCCTACCGGGAGGGATGCGGTCCTAGCGGACGCCACAGGCGACCAGTCAACACCTACGACGCCCGCTAGGAACGCTGTCCGAATAGCCCGACTGGAGGCGGCGAATGGCAACGGCGGCCGGGGTGTCTTCCTCCACACGATCGCTCAGGTAACCCGAGCGCCGAGACAGTTCCCGAATCTGCTTGTAGAGGCTCGTGATCTCCTCGTTGCCGCCCGCCAGGGCGAACACGATCGCCTCCTGGGGATCACCCTCGCTCTCCTCAGCCACGTCCGTGAGCAGCGTGTTCAGCTCCTCCCACATGCGCCGTTCGTAAGCCTCCGTGACGCCCCTCACCGTCACCGTCGCCTCAATCGTTTCCAGATGTAGCCGCGAGCCTCCCAGCGGCTGTAGCGCGGCCGTCGAAGCTGGTGCCGTTGCTCTTCGCGGAGCTTGCGAATCAGTGTCAGCCCCTCGTTCTCCAACTGCCGGATTCGCTCTCGCCCTACCCCGAGTTCTTCGCCAACCTCCTGCTGAGTGGCCGGCTCGCCCATCATCCCCGAGCGCATTCTCAAGATGTGCGCGGTGCGATCTTCCAAGTCGTCCAGCTCAGACTCGCCGAAGGTGTCGAGCGTCACTGTCGGCAGTTCTGGAGATTGCATCTAGGTGGTCAATCTGAACGGGAGGGACGGTCCCTATCGGCCAAGAAAGGACCGCCCCTCCGGGGAGCCGACTCCGGGCATATGCGGAATCGGATTTGACTACTCTAGGTGCGCGATTGCTAAAAGTGGATCGCTAGAAACGCATCTTTCGAGGCGGCGACTGGAAGCCCAGCATCGCGAAGGTGTAGGGAATCGAGTCGGCGTCGTCACTGTCGGGATCGGCAACGCGAAGTTCGGCTTCCTCCCGCGCTGCTTCCGCCTTCCAGTAAGCCTCCGCAAGGATGCCGTTGATCTCCTCCCAGCCCTGCTGATCGACGTTGGCCGCCCGCCAGGTCATATGCCGGTCAGGGCGTTTGTCGAAGGTGCCGGACTGGATCGCGCCGTCCGTCCTCGCAATGAGCCCCTGAAACGAGGACCGGCTGAGCGCCTGCCGCTTTTTGAAGGGCATCCGATCAAACTCCTCGTCTGAGAAGAACACGCGATGAACGCCCCGGTAGACGTGTTCGGTCGCGCCGCGCCGGGGAACCCTCTCCACCAGCTCGATGCAGCCCGCTTTCTCCAGCTCGCGGAAGTGGTAGGCGATGTAGCTGAGGCCGTTGGATCGCTTCTTGAAGACGATCGGGGAGAACCCGTCATCTAGGAAGCGGACGGGGCTCATGACTTCCTCGTTCAGTACGTCGAGGATGCGAGTCCTCATCGGGTGGGCGAGGGGGTCGCAGATCGTCGGCGGCGCGTCAGCTCCGTGCTCTTGTTTGTGCCCTGCTCTGGCCATTGCTCAATTCCTTCCTTTGCGGTAGACGGCGGCCGATCAAAGAAGCCTAATTGACTACCTGGCTGACACAGATCGAGAGTTTGCGGCCGTGAACTCCCTTTAATGCGGTGGCGCTTTTTGCTTAGACCGGCTTAATTGGTCCCTCCTGTTCCCGAGCAGAGGAAAGGGGGGGATTAGCGATGCAGATCGCAAGCACCAGCACGGTCATTCCGTGCCACCTGATCCACAAGAGCAACTAGCCCTGAGGGGTAGTTGACGACCCGGTTCCCCGGCCGGTTGAAGCGGGGACACGTTCAGCCTCGCCGAGGTCGGGGGACCGGCGGATACTCCGATTGACTACCTAGCGTTAACCGCAAGAGCCGCTTTTGGCAATCGCGCATCTAGAGTAGTCAAATGTCTGTCCGCGATTCCGTGGCCCACGCCATCAATCATCCGATTCGCAAGCGACTGATCGGCGCTCTCTGGCACAGCTCAGAGCCCCTGTCGGCAGAGCGCTTCCACGATGAATACCTGGAGGCCGACAAGGTGCCGTTGGGGATGGTCAGCTATCACGTCAAGGTGCTGGAGAGGGACGGCATCGTGAAGCTGGACCGGGAGGAACCGAGCGAGGGCGGATCGACTGAGCGGTTCTTCGTTCTCGACGGTCCCAACAGCGCCGAGGCCATCCGACGCTTGCAGCTCACAACCGCCTGAGGGGAGGGGGAGTCACCATGAAGGTTGCTGCCATCCAGTCAGCGCTGCCGACCAGCGCCATACACAAGGGCAACTAGCCGTTGCCGGAGCTGAGACCGTTGACCAGCTCGCCCGGTTCGACTCCGAGGCCGTGGGCGAGTCGAAGGATGGTCGTCAGCCGGGGCTCCCTGCCGCCTCGCTCAATCCGGCCGATTGCGGTCGGATGCACATCCGCCTCCCTCGCCAGTCCGTCTTGCGAGATTCCCTCCCTGGCGCGTAGCTCTCGCATTCTCTGTCCGAACGCCGCGCTCGCATTGTCGGGATCGTCGTAGAGGGGAGTGGCCATCCGGGGAGCGTTGCGGCTCCCGGCCGATCGGACCAGAGCGCATTGGTCGGGAGCGAGTTGGTCTAGTAGGCTCACCTCCGCCTAACCGGAATCTCGCCCCCCGGTTTGGCCAACGGCAAGGGGGTGAGCAGGGAGGTAGTCAATGAAAAAGGCAGCAGCGCTCATCGTCATCGCCGCCCTGTTTGCGGCCACCATCGGTGCGGCCGATGCTTTCGCGCTCTCCAAGTCTCGTGCTGAGCAGGCAGTTGTCCAGCGGGTCAAGGCGCGGTACTTCCCCAAGAAGGGTGCCTTTGCGGATTGCCACCGCCTAAGCAGCACCTTATTTGGTTGCACCTACAACTACACGTCCTCTAGCGAAAGCTGGTGCGAAGGCGGGGCGAAGGTCCGGCAGTACCCCAGCGGGCTGTCTGTTTCCCTAGGTCGTCCTCACGCTGTGATCGACAACGGCGGTTGCTGACGCTCGCCAGCGAATCCGAAAACCTTCACCTGAGGGAGCTAGGAAACCTTGACCCGTTCTCTCGGTCTAAGAGAAACCTAGTCGCGGTCTGCTCTTTTTTATGCCTGGTCACTAGGTATTTGAAGGTTATGAGCCAAAATCGCCGAGTTGCTCTAAGGGGGTCTCTTGAGGAACCCGATCCTTATGCTCCTGCCTCCCATGTAGCAGCTCAGACGCCGGGGCTAAACTAGGCAATTGACTACTACCTGTTGACACTTCGGAGGCTGGTGACAGTCAGCAGAACGGCCTAGGGCGACACATCAGACACACCGTCCAATAGTGGTAGCCTCATCGAAGACAAAAGCCGGATCGAGGAAGGCGGTGTGCCCCAGTCCCCGACCCGGCCTCTGTACACCAAATCGCAGAGCCATAGTAACAACTGGACGGCAGCCGTCCTGCCGACCGCGAGGTTCAAGCTCGGATGATGTTCGAGCAGACGGGCGCACCACTTCCAGATGAATGCCCGTCCGCGTCCGGTTCACCCCGGAGGCAGCAGGCGTCTCAGCCAATGACGAAAAGTCGGCTGCGGGGTAAAGCGCGACCTGGACCCGATTGAGACGCCTGGTCATTGACTACGTTGACCAACACGGAGGAAGACTCCAAGTTGACTACTGCTCCCCTCGCAAGGGGGGGCAGTACGTCCCCATCCGGTAGGAAGGAGGAGCATTCTCTTCTTGACTCTCACCCGGCAATCTGTCGGGTTGACATTGACCCCCTAGAGCCCATGATTAGGGAGGGTGCCGACTGCACCCGAGATCCCAACCCTCTCCGTCCAGCTAGACGACGCGACCCTAGATCGGCTGGCCGCCGCCGTCGCGGTCAAGGTGGCCGCGCTGCTGCCGGACCCCGGCGCTGATCCGTGGCTCTCCTCAGCCGAGGCAGCCGCTTACCTCTCGATCACGGTCAACGCCCTTCACAAGCTCACCGCAGCCGACGCGATCCGCTACAGCCAGCAGGCGTATGGCGGCAAGCTCTATTTCCGTCGATCGTGGCTCGACGCCTACCGCGAAGCAGTGAGTTGACGCGCTGCCATGATGCTGCCAAGCCCCTCAGAGTTGGCTCTGCAACTGCCTTTCCCGAGTGACCCCTTGATTCAGTATTTGGAGGTCATACAATGGAGGTAGTCAATTCGTCAGCCGTTCGCTGGCGAGACAAAACCACAAGGGGAGCCGTTACAAATGAATAGCTGTACGACCGCTGCCAAGCAGGCTGCGGGGAAACGCCGTAGGCGCGTCCCCGGCAAGAACAATCACAAGCTGTACGAACGCATCGACGCGGCAGGGAAGACGGTCTATGAGATCGCCGTCCGCAACGCGAAGGGCAACCAAACCTTCGTCACCGCCGCCAACAAGCACAAGATCAGCGCTGCCCGAGCTGAGCGGGATCGCCTGCATGGCGAAGTCAGCACCGGGAAGGTCGTCATCGACAACGCCAGGTTGACCTACGGGCAAGCCTGCGATGCCTATGTCAAGAACCAGGTTGCCGACCTCGCACCCCGGACGCGGGAAGGCTATGAAGGCGTGATCCGCAATCACCTACGTCCCCGCTGGGGAAGTCGGCGCATGGACAAGATCACCGTTGACGACGCCGCTCAGATGGTCCGCGAGTGGCGGGCTCTGGAGGTCAGCGAGGCCACGATCGCCGGACGCCTCGTCGTCGCCGGTCGCGTCTTCCGCTACGCCAAGCGCCGGATGCACAGCCACGCTGAGAACGTCATCGCCTTGCTCGACTCTGGAGAGCGGGCGAAGCTGAGCGAGGTCGCGCCCAAGCGCTACTTCCTGCCCGACGAGTTGGATCAGACGCTTGCCGCCGTGCAGGAACCCTGGAACCTCCCGTTCACCGTCGCCGCCGTCACCGGGGCGAGGCAATCCGAAGTGGCCGGGTTGCAGTGGGATGACTGGGACCTAGAGGACGTGGACGCCGCCTCAGTCCGCTTTGACTACCAGCTTGACCGCAGAGGGAAGCGGGTCAAGTTGAAGACGGTAGAGAGCCGCCGCGTCGTAGACGTGCCGCGCTTCCTCGCAGTCCGCATGGTCGAGCTGAGGGCACGTAGTCAATACAGCCAGGGCGGTCACTTCTGCTTCTGCACCAGGACCGGCCGCGCCTACTCGCAGCGCAACCTAGCCCGCGAGCTGAGGAAGGCACAGACCAGGGCAGTCACCCCCGAGGGCAAGCCGACCTTCCCGCTGCTTCACGTCCGCGACCAGGACGGGAACCCGGTCAAGCCCCCCAAGAACACGATCCCGAGCTTTCACGGCTTCCGTCACTCAGCCGCAAGCGAGGCCATCGCAGACGGGGAGTCGATCGAGGACGTGGCAGACCGGCTAGGCCACAAGTCAACGATCGTCACGGAGACCATCTACCGCCACCAGATCAAGACCGCCGAGCGGAGCGCCGCCAACAGGTCCAAGCTCGAAACTCGGTATGGCAGCAGGATGGCAGCAGCAGAGCGCAGCGAAGCGCATGAAGCGGCTGGACCAGGTGAAGGGGAAGTAGTCAATCTAGCCACGGTTCGCGACTCCCGGCAGTAGGCCGCAGCACCCCGCGCCCGATTTGTAATGAGGAGGTTGCCGGTTCGATTCCGGCGGCGGGCTTTTTCTCCCTGACACGAGGGTTCTTCCACCTCCGCCGCAACTTTCTCTTTAGCTCCCGTTTACGCAAACGGCGCTAAGCGCAGAAGGCAAGGGAAGTCAACCAAGGAGGCATGGAAGATGCGGCAACAACAGGAGTTCCGGAAGCGAGAAGGAGGAGGGCACCGGTCGCGCCGTCTGGCGATCGCCGTCGTCTGCGCGGTAAGCGCCTTCGCATCGATGGCGACCGCGGCGCAGGCGTCGGTGATCAGCATCGGCAGCGTGCTGCCGGAAGGGGCGACCTCGGCGCCGTTCAAACGGGTGCAGACGCTCTTCAACACGGCGCTGCCGGAGTCGGGCGCGACGCTGTCCTCGCCGGTCAACGGAGCGATCGTGCGCTGGCGGGT
>CAMLHB010000040.1 GCA_946479725.1 uncultured Actinomycetes bacterium
AGGGTTGGTTGGCGATCGTCTCGACGACGTCGTAGCCGTCGAGGTTCTGCAGCGGCTCGAAGAAATCGAAGGCCCCGCCCGAGCAGCCGGTACCGCGCATGTTGACGTCGACCACCGTGAAGCCCATCAGGTTGGCGAGCAGCGAGATCCCGCTCTGCGGCCCGGCCGGATCGGCATACCCGTAGCCGGCGTACTCGATCAGGGTCGGCGTCGGCCCGCTCGGCAGCGGCGGCAATTCGACCCCGGGCAGCGCGTGCGTCACGTCCTGCGGCGGGTGGACGTCGATCGCCAGCTTGGTCCCGTCGCGCGTGGTCAGGTATCCGTAGCCGCTGGAGGGGATCGACTGGCCGTAGAGGGCGGTGCTGGGCGGCGCCGATTGGTTCGGCTGGACCTGCAGGGGGTCCGACCGCGGCCCGCCAGACGTGAGGCCGACGGTGTAGCCAGAGCCGGGGGCGACGTTGCGGAAGAGGACCCCGCCGAGTTCGTTCGCTTCTTTGCTCGCGACTTCGACGCCCGAGCTGTCATAGAGGGAGACCGAAGCACCGGGGGTGAGGCCGGTCGCGTAAACCTGTTCGACGCTCCCGTGCGCATCGACCGCCGGGTCGGCGGCGGCAGGACCGGGTACGAGCAGCAGCGCCACCAAGGCGCACCCGAGCGCTGCCCACCCAGGCGTCCTGCGCCGGCCACGCCGGCAATCGACCTCTCCGCCTCTACTTAAGATTGGGTACCAATACCACGCAACACAGTCTGTGTAAACCTCCCGGTTACGGAATCCTCATCAGACCTCGACCAGGGAGCCCATGATCACCGTGCGCTCCCGCGGCAGCGCGAAGTAGTCGGCGGCGTCGGCACTGACGTGGGAGCTGGCGAGGAAGAGGCGTTTGCGCCAGCGCGCCATCCCCTGACCGTTGCCGGGGC
This sequence comes from uncultured Actinomycetes bacterium, assembly GCA_946479725.1. Next base: position 919 of record CAMLHB010000040.1, read on the forward strand.
GCAGCTCGATCGTCGAGAGGAAGTAGGAGGCTTCGTCGACCTCGAGTGGCAGCGCCAGGGCGCCGGCGGCCTCGCGCAACGCCGCCGGCACGTCTGGCTGCTCCATGTAGCCGAAGCGCGCGGTCAGGTGACTGATCCCGTCGTCGCTGTAGCCGAGGTCGTCGACCGCGAAGCGCTCGGCCCCGGCGACGCTGGGGACCGGCAGCGTCTCGATCGAGAGGATCAGGGCGTGCTCGTGGAGGATCCGGTTGTGCTCGACGTTGGCGCGCATCGCCAGCGGCGTCGTCTCCTTGGTGCGGTTGAGGAAGACGGCGGTCCCGCGGCAGCGCCGGAGCGGCGGCCGCTGCCCGTGCAGCTCCTCGACGAAGGTCCGCAGGCAGCCTTCCTGCTGCCGGCGCTGCTCGGAGACCAGCTGCCGCCCCTGCTGCCAGGTGGTCAGTACCGCGAAGATCGCCAGCCCGACCAGGAGCGGGAACCAGGCGCCGTGGGCGAGCTTGGTCAGGTTCGCGGTGAGGAAGAGCAGGTCGATGGTGAGGAAGGCGCCGGCGCCGAGGGCCACCATCCAAAACGGCTTCCGCCACTGATGGCGGACGATGTAGAAGAAGAGCAGGGTGGTGATCGTGATCGTCCCGGTCACCGCGGTGCCGTAGGCGAAGGCGAGGGCGCCGGAGGTGCGGAAGGCGAACACGAGGGTGACGACCGCCGCCATCAGCAGCCAGTTGATCCAGGGGACGTAGATCTGCCCCATCGTCTTCGCCGAGGTGTAGACGACCCGCAGCCGGGGCAGGTAGCCGAGCTGGACCGCCTGGTGGGCGACCGAGTAGGCGCCGGTGATCACCGCCTGCGAGGCGATCACGGTGGCGGCGGTCGCGAGCAGGATCATCGGCACCCGCCCCCACCCCGGAACCAGGAGGAAGAAGGTGCCGCTGACGGCGCCGCCGGACTGGTCGAGGAGGAGCGCCCCCTGGCCCATGTAGTTGAGGATCAGCGCCGGGAAGACCAGCAGCAGCCAGGCGGCGGTGATCGGCAGGCGGCCGAAGTGACCGAGGTCGGCGTAGAGCGCCTCAACCCCGGTGATGACCAGGACGACGGCGGCGAGGGCGAAGAAGGCGGTGCCGAAGTTGCCGACCAGGAACCCGAGCGCGTAGGTGGGCGAGAGCGCGCCGAGGACCTGCGGGTGGGCGGCGATGCCGCCGATCCCACAGGCGGCGATGACCGCGAACCAGACCACCATCACCGGGCCGAAGAAGCGGCCGACCGCGGCGGTCCCGAAGCGCTGGGAGGCGAAGAGGACGACGACGATCGTCGCCGTCAGCGGCGCGACCAGGCTGCCGAGGGAGGGCTCGACCACGGTCAGCCCTTCGACCGCGGAGAGGACCGAGATCGCCGGCGTGATCATGCTGTCGCCGAAGAAGAGCGAGGCGCCGAAGATGCCGAGCGCCGCGAGGACGGCAGTCGTCCGCCGTCCGCCCGGAAGGCCGCCGCGCCGGATCAGCGTGATCAGGGCCATGATCCCGCCCTCGCCCTCGTTGTCGGCGCGCATCACCAGCAGCACGTACTTGAGCGTGACGACGATCGTCACCGCCCAGAAGATCAGCGAGATGACGCCGTAGACGTTGGCCCGCGTCTCCGCCACCGGGTGGGGGTCGGCGGGGTTGAAGACCGCCTGCACCGCGTAGAGCGGGCTGGTGCCGATGTCGCCGAAGACGACCCCGAGGGCGCCAAGCGCCAGCGCCGCCTGGGCGCCGGTGCGGCCGCGGGCGCGGCGCGCGGCGGTCCTGCCCGGCAGGGTCCCGGGGCCGAAGCGCTCTCTTACCGTAGAGACGGACACATATCGATCATGCGCCCGCCCCCGTCAAGCTCGCATGAAGAGGCCGCGTCCCCGTATACAGATTTCGTGAAGGCCCGCTGCGCGCTTTTGCAAACCATTGGTTGGCAAACTCGCCCAGCGCTAAGCCGCGAACCTGTATCCCACTCCCGGGTCGGTCCGCACGTAGCGCGGTCCGTCCGCCGGCTCGATCTTGCGGCGCAGGTTGGCGACGTGGGCGCGGAGCACCTGCAGGTCGTCTTCGTACTCGACCCCCCAGACCTCGACCAGCAGCGCCCGGTGGGTCATCAGGCGGCCGCGGTTGCGGACGAGGACGCGCAGCAGCTCGAACTCGGTCGGCGTCAGGTGGACCTCCTCGCCGTCGCGGCGGACGCGGCGGGCGGCGAGGTCGACCTCGAGCCCCTCGACCTCGATCGCCGGCTCCCCGGTCTCCGGCCGGGCCCGGCGCAGCGCCGCCTCCAGCCGCGCCACCAGCTCGCGCGGACCGAACGGCTTGGTCACGTAGTCGTCGGCGCCGGCGGCCAGCGCCTCGACCTTCTTGTCCTCGTCGCCGATCGCCGAGAGGACGACGATCGGCATCTCGCTCCACTCGCGAATCCGCCGCGTCACCTCGACCCCGTCGAGGTCGGGCAGCATCAGGTCCACGACCGCCGCCTCCGGCGGCCGCACCGCGACTAGGTCGAGCGCCTCCTCGCCGCTGGCGGCGGGGACCGCCTCGAAGCCGGCGTCGCGGAGGATCACCCGCAGCGCCCGCACGATCTGCGGCTCGTCGTCGCAGACGAGGATGCGGCGCTGCTCGTTCATTGCCCCTCCCCGAGCGGAAAGGAGACGACGAAGGTGCTCCCCTGCCCTGGCACGCTCTCCACTGAGATCTCGCCGCCGTTTGCCTCGACGAAGCCGCGTGCGATCGCCAGGCCGAGGCCCGAGCCGCCGCCGTCCTCGCGGCGGTAGAAGGGTTCGAAGATCCGCTCCCGCTCGGGCTCGGGGATCCCCGGACCGCGGTCGACGACCCGGACGACGAGCCGGCCGCCGACCTCGCGCGAGCGGACCAGGACCGGCTGACCGCCGCCGTGGCGGACCGCATTGGCGAGGAGGTTGGCGAAGGCCCGCTCGAGCTGAGCGGCGTCGGCGGTCAGCGCCGGCAGCACCGGGTCGATCCCAAGCTGCACGACGGCGGCGGCCCCGCCGAGCGACTCCCGCGCAGCCTCCAAAACGCCCGCCAGGTCGACCGGCTCCAGCCGCGGCTCCGCCAGCCCGGACTGCAGTCGCGAGACGTCGAGCAGGTTCTCGACCAGGCGCGAGAGTCTCTCCCCTTCCAAGACGACGGCCTCGCTGAGCTCGTGCCGCTCCCCCTCGGTCAGGGTCGGCGAGTCGAGCGCCGTGCCGGCGGCGATGATCGAAGTCAGCGGCGTCCGCAGGTCATGCGAGACCGAGCGCAGCAGCGCCGTCTTCAGCTCGTCGCTGCGCCGCAACGCGCCGGCCTCGATCGCCTCCGCCTCCATCCGGTCCCGCTCCGCCGCCAGTTCCCGCAACCGCGCCAGCACTTCCTCCGTCTCCCCCCGCCGCCGCTCCGCCTCCCCGGCCCGGGCCCGCGCCACCTCCGCCAGCGAGCTGCTGGCCAAAGCGACGATCACGAATACCACCAAAGCCACCGCATCCTTATCTGCCGCGATCCCAAACTCCCCCGTCGGCGGCAGGTGGAACCAGTTGAAAGCCAGCGCACTCCCCACCGCGGCCACCAACCCAAGCCGCCACCCCCACCAACTGGAGACCAGCAGCACCCCCGGGATGTAGACGATCCCCAGCGAAACCACCGGCGCCACCGACTTCAGCGGATAGACCACCAACGTCGTTCCGGCGACGACCCCGAGCGTCGCCACCCACCCCCAGGGAGAGGCGGGCCGCTCGACGCCTATGCCCGGCAAGCGAATCGGCACCGCGTCAGCGTATTCCGCTGGCCCCCAGGATCCCTGCGCCGGCGAGCTACCGGGGCCGGGCGAGCAAGATCCATGGCCTCGACGGAGGAGGGGTGGCAGACGGGATTCGAACCCGCGACCGCTGGCACCACAAGCCAGAGCTCTACCAACTGAGCTACTGCCACCACGCTAGACCCAATTTATCGCAGCCCCAGCCCGCGACTGGCCCCCGCCTACCCCCGGCTACGGGGATGGGCTCGCCTCACTGTCAAGCTCGGCCCACGGTCGACGGCAGCGTCCGACCGGGTCGGTTGGTTCTCGGAACGGCGAGCGGATGCACTCGCGTCAGCTTGGAAGGTCGCGGCGCGAACCTACGCCTCACCGGTACCGCCTCCCTCTTTCAGCAGCTCGCGTCGCTCGCGGTACTCCTCAACCGAGATCTCGCCGTTGGCGAGTCGGTGGTCCAGCACTTCGCCCGGATCTCGGTGGTGGATCGTGTGATGACCACCGGATAGCGAGCGGACCAGCCACACGGCTCCGAAGATCACGAGCGCCCAGAAGACGACCATCATCGCCACCATTGCGATCCACCAGCCCGCGCCCAATTCGCCCATGTGGTTATTCCAATCTGCCAGCAGGATCGTCACCGCGGTCATCGTCGAGTTCCACCCACGCCGAAAACGCTAGGCGCACAGCACCTCGCAAGCGTCGGGCAAATCCCGCTGTGCGGAGGGGGCCGACTACGGATGAATGGCCTCGCCCGCGCCCCTAACCTCTCGATCAGGCAAGACGAATCGTGATGATGCAATGAGTGCGCTCCCACAGCAGCAGCGCCCGCCCACCGCCGATCCCTCCGCGCCCGGCATCGTCCTGCGCGTGCGGGGGATCGAGAAGAGCTTCCACCGCGGCGTCTGGCCGCTGCGCCGCCGGATCGAGGTCCTGCGCGGGGCGAGCCTGGAGGTCCGCGCCGGCGAGCTGGTCGGCCTGGTCGGGGAGAACGGGTCGGGCAAGAGCACCCTGATCCAGGTCGTCGTCGGCCTGCTCGGCAGCGACGGCGGCGAGGTCGACCGGCCCGAGCGGCTGGGCTACTGCCCCCAGCAGCCGATGCTCTGGGAGAAGCTGACGGTGGCCGAGCACTTCCAGCTCTACGGCCGCGCCTACGGGATGGGAGACGACGAGCTGGCCGCCGCCGAGGCGGGCCTGCTCGAGGAGCTGCAGTTCGCCAAGTACCGCGACTACCGCACCGAGGCGCTTTCGGGCGGGACGCGGCAGAAGCTGAACCTGGCGATCTCGCTGATGCACGACCCCGAGCTGCTGCTGCTGGATGAGCCCTATTCGGGCTTCGACTGGGAGACCTACCTGCGCTTCTGGGAGATGGCCCAGCGCCGCCGCGACGAAGGGATGGGAATCCTCATCGTCTCCCACCTGCTCGCCGAGCGCGAGCGCCTCGACCGCATGTACGAACTGTGCGAGGGGCGGATCTGCACGTGCTGAGCGCGGCGCTGCCGACGAGCACGGCCTTCGTCCGCGAGCACCTGCGGGCGCCGCTCACCCTCGTCCTCTTGGTCGCGATCCCGGTCTTCTTCGTCCTCATCTTCGCCAGCGTCCTCGGCGAGTTCGCCAAGGCCCTCGGCGGCACCCTGGCCACCCAGTCGGCGGCGGCGATCAGCGCCGGCTGGGCCGCCGCGTTCCTCTGCGGCGCACTCGCCTTCTTCCAGGTCTCCTCTTCCCGCTCCGCGGACCGTCGCCTCGCCGCCGCCGGCCTCGGGCCGGCGCGGGTGGCGGTCTCGCGGATCGTCGCGGCGCTGGCGATCGGCCTCACCGTCTCGGCCGTCGCCTTCCTTACCCTCTGGTTGCGCAGTGGGATCGCACACCCCCTCCACGCCTTCGCTGCGATCTTCGCCTTCGCCGCCACCTACATCGGCATCGGCGCCGTGATCGGCGCCTTCGTCAAGGGCCAGCTCGAGGGCTCGCTGCTGGTCGTGCTCGTCTTCTCGGTCGACGCCTTCTCCGACCCACAGATGACGAGCAACGGTTTGATCGCCCGGACGCCGACCCAGAACGCCGCCAACCTGCTGGTGGCGGCCGGGGGCGGTCAGGGCTCGCCGGGCGGCGAATGGGCCAACGCAGCGGCGATCGCAATCGGAGCCTTGGCCATCGCCCTGGTCGCCTTCTGGCTGGCGGCGAGGTCGAGGGCATGACCGCGGCGCGGGTGCGAACCGCGACCGGGATGGCCTTCCGCGACCAGGGGCGCCGGCCGCTCGTGCTCGTCCTCTTGGTTCTCGTGCCTGCCTATGTGATCACCCGCAGCATCGCCGAGACCCTGCCGACGCCGCGCCAGGTCGGGCTGCCGGGCGGCGTTCTCGTCCACACCACGATGAAGGACCTGCACGGTCCCGAGATGGCCGGGATGAGCATCGCCTTCGTCGTCGCCCTGGTCGGCGTCTTCGTCATGCAATCGGCGCTGGCGGGAGACCGCCGCCTCGTCCTCGCGGGCTTTCGGCCCGGCGAGACGGTGCTGCCCCGGCTCGCCGTCCTGCTCGCGGCGACGGTGCTGGTCGTTTGCGTCTCGGCGCTGGTGACGGCGGCGAACTTCACCCCCGAGGCCTGGCCGCCGTTCCTCGCGGGCCTCGTCCTGGTCGGGCTGATCTACGGCGGCCTCGGCGCGCTCGCCGGCGCGGTGCTCGACAAGCTGGCCGCGACCTACCTGATCCTCTTCCTGGTGCTGAGCGACGTCGGCGTGGTGCAGAGCCCGATGTTCCACACGACGCCGGGCGTAGGCGCCTGGCTGCTCCCTGGCTATGGGCCTTCGCGGCTGATGTATGAGGGGGCGTTCTCGGCGAGCTTCCAGGCGGGCGGTGCGCTGGCGCTGAGCCTCGCGTGGCTGGTGGCGGTCGCCGCCGCCGTTGGGATCGTCCTCAGCCGCACCGTCAGCCCGCGCCGCTGACGGCCGCCCCTTTCCTGACTGAAAACGTGGACAATCTCCCGCCTGACTCCACGGGACCTGATAGAGCACCCGGAACCGCCAAGCGCGATCTTCCTCCGCTTCCTCAAGTTCGGCTGCCTCGCCTGGGGAGGGCCGGCGGCGCAGATCGCGATGATCAAGCGCGAGTGCGTCGATGAGGAAAAGAGGGTGAGCGCGAAGCCCGCTTGCCGACGCGAGCTTCGTCCTGGTGCTGCTCGGCGGCGGCATCGCCTACGAGCTGTGGCGCAACGCGCGGGCTTGGGTCGGCCGGGTTTCCTCCTTCTCCCTCTCACCGGTCGTCCTCATCATCGTCACCGCGGGCGCGATCAGCTTCTCCGTCGGCCTCTCGATCTTCTGGGAGGGGTTGAAGGCGGGCCTGCTGACCTTCGGCGGCGCCTACACCGTCGTCCCCTTCCTCCATGGCAGCGCTGTCGACGGACACCACTGGCTGACCGACAAACAGTTCGTCGACGGCCTCGCGATCGGCGGCATCCTGCCGGCGCCGCTGATCATCTTCGCCACCTTCGTCGGCTACCTGGCGGGCGGCCTTGTCGGGGCGCTGGTGATCACTCTCGGGATCTTCATCCCCGCCTTCGTCTTCCCGATCTTCCTGCACCGCCAGCTCGTCGCGATCTCCGAGAACCCCCGACTGCATCTGTTCCTCCTCGGGGTGGCGGCTGGGGTGGTCGGGCTGATCGCCGCCGTCACGGTCGAAATCGTGGAAACCTCGGTGGTCGACGTCTACACCGCGATCCTCGCGATCGGCGCCTTCCTCGCGCTCAACCGCTGGCACGGAAAACTGACCGTGCTCTACGTCGTCCTCGCCTGCGGCGCGATCGGGGCGCTGCTGCAGGCGACGGTGGTGTAGGCGGCCAGCGCCGGGACTAACATCGCTCCCCTCGATGGAGACGACGCCGGACTACGCGCCGCTCGAAGGCGACCGCCACCGCCACGGCGAGACGATCCACTCCCACCCGCACCGCGGCCCCCACAGCCACGATGAGGAGCACGACCACGGACGTCGCCACCGCGATCACGGCCACAGCCACGGCCTGATCGACCCCAGCATCAAACGCTCCCGCGAGGGCCTGCGGGCCGTCGGCCTCTCGCTGGCAGTGCTCGGGCTGACGGCGCTCGCGCAGCTGGCGATCTTCGTCGCCACCGGCAGCGTCGCGCTGCTCGCCGACCTGATCCACAACTTCGGCGACGCGGCGACGGCGATCCCGCTCGGCATCGCCTTCCTGCTGCGCTCGGAATCGGCCGAGCGCAAGGCGGGCCTGTTCGTCGTCTTCGCGATCTTCGCCTCGGCCTGCGTCGCGGGCATGGAGGCGATCGACCGTCTGATCAACCCCCACACGCCGAGCCACCTGCTGGCCCTCGCCCTCGCCGGCCTGATCGGGTTCGCCGGCAACTGGATAGCGGCGATCATCCGCACCCGCGCCGGGCGCAGCCTCGACAGCCCTGCGCTCATGGCCGACGGCAACCACGCCCGCGCCGATTCCTACGTCAGTCTCGCCGTGGTTGCCAGCGCGATCGTCGTCGCCCTCGGCCTCCCTGCGGCCGACCCCCTGATCGGCCTCGGGATAACCGTCGTGATCCTCAAGATCACCTGGGACTCCTGGTGGACGGTGCAGGGCCGCCACCATCACTCGCACTAGCGCTGCGGCCTTTAGAAAGCCGCAAATTGGGACCGGCCGGGATCGGTTTTTCCGCCGCCCGCGGCGGGGTGGGGGCTGGGGTTGCGCCGGGGTGGGGGGTCAGTGGCCGGGGCCGCCGAAGCCGGCGTCGGTCAGGACCCGGTCGAGCCACTGGAGCTTGTCGGCGAGATCATCGAAGGCGCGGCGGGCGTGATCGGCTGCCAAGCGGACCCGCTCGGCGACGTCTTCGCAGGCGGCCGTGGCGACCGCCCGTAGTTCTCGGTTCAGGACCCGCGCCGCCTCCAAGACGGTTTCGAGGTCGTGGAGGCCGGCGGCACCGAGGTGGGCGGCGATCAGCGGCCGGGCGCTCAGCAGACGTGCCCCCACTCTGGCCGCCCAGCATCGCAGCTCGGCGAGCAGTTCGGCGATCCTTTCTGTCGGAACCACACCGCGCGCCATGGCGATCAGCCCGGTGATCTGGTCCAGATTCACGCTGATCTGCCCGGCCCTGCCCGGCATCAGCTCCGGGGTCTGAAACAGATGCGCGAGCAGCGAGCGTTCCTCATCCGTCGGTCGGTCGATGGCAGCACGGATCTCCTCCCACGCGGCGGCACCGATAGCGCAGACGGCGGCCGCGGCGATGACCACGAAGGGACCGATTGGGCCGCCCATCGCCCCGGCCAGCAGTGGGGGTCCCGCGGCGTCGAAGACGACGCCTTTCGCCATCCGGGCGATCAGGGACCCAACCTTCACCCTGCGCAGCACGGAGACACCGGCGGCCATCCGATCCTTCATCCTCCCCAGCCAGCGCCGATCCTCGGACGGCTCGGCCGCCATACCGTCGAGGCGCTCGGCCAGCTGGGGCAGCAACGTCCTGACCTCGTCCCAGGCACCGGGCTCCGTCCTCCCGCGACTGACCGCGTCGATCAGCTCGAAAGCGATCAGCTCGGCCTCCTCGACCCCCCACTCCGCCAGCAGCGTCTCCCAGTCGAGCAGCGCCAGCGCCTTCAGTGGGCCGGGATCGGCCTGTCGCTCCGACGCCTGTCTCAGGTCGGCCCAGAGCGACTCGTCCTCGGCCACGGCCCGCATCGTCTGGGCGAGCCTGTGAGCCAGCTCCTGCGTCTCCTCCGGCGAGGCCTCCGCGTAGCGCTCGACCAACTGTTCCTGCGCCGCGATCAGGTCGATCGAGTCAGACACGTGTTCAATCTTTCATAGGCCCCTGACCAGTCAAGGACCATCTTTGGACGATTCGGCGCCCGCGAGGGGCGCCTGCTCAGGCGACTGCGGCGACCTCGCCCCGCTCGCCGCTCTCAACCGCCGGTCCCCGCATGAACTCCATCTCGTCGTCGACAGGCCCGTGCTTGAGCAAGCGGATGTCGGCGGCATAGTTCTGGTGCAGGCGCCAGGGCTGCTTCTCGCCCTGCATCGGCAGCTGGTCGAGCGAGCGCAGGACGTAGCCGGATTTGAGGTCAATGAAGGGGACGCGGGGGGCGTCGGGGCCGGGCTCGCGCGGGGTCGCGACCTTGTAGCCGTGGGCGTCCATGTGGTTGAGCAGGCGGCAGAGGTACTGCGAGGTGAGGTCGCACTTGAGGGTGAAGGAGGCGTTCGTGTACCCGAGCGCCAGCGCCAGGTTGGGGATGCCGCCGAACATCATCCCCTTGTAGCCGACGAGCTTTTTGAACTCTTTGCGCTCGCCGTCGACGGTTACCTCGATCCCGCCCAGCACCAGCAGGTTGAGACCGGTGGCGGTGACGATGATGTCGGCCTCCAGCTCCTCGCCCGAGGCGAGCTTGATCCCCCTCTCCGTGAAGGTCTCGATCGTGTCGGTGACCACCGAGGCCTTGCCGGAGCCGACCGCCTTGAAGAGGTCGCCCCCGGGGACCAGGCAGACGCGCTCGTCCCAGGGGTTGTAGCGCGGTTCGAAGTTGCGGTCGACGTCGTAGCCGACCGGCAGCTGCCGCTCCACCCCGCGCCGGATCAGCTTGCGGGTGAAGCGCGGAGCCCGGCGCGAGAGCTGGTAGAAAGCCATCTGGGTGAGAACGTTCTTCCAGCGGACGATCGAGTAGGTCAGCCTCGGCGGCAGCAGCTTCTGCAGGGCCTTGGCGATCGGGTCCTGGCCGGGCAGGGTGACGACGTAGCCGGGCGAGCGCTGCAGCATCGTGATCTCCTCGACCTCGGGCGCCATCGCCGGGATCAGGGTCACCGCGGTGGCGCCGCTGCCGATCACGACCACGCGCTTGCCGCGGTAGTCGAGATCCTCGGGCCAGTGCTGGGGGTGGACGATCTGCCCCTGGAAGCGCTCGCGACCGGGGAACTCGGGGGTGAAGCCCTCGTCGTAGCGGTAGTAGCCGGTGCAGCCGTAGATGAAGTCGCAGCTCAGCTCGATCGTCTCGCCGCCGCGCTCGACCTGCACGGTCCAGATCGCCTCGTCGCTCGACCAGGCGGCCGAGAGGACCTTGTGGCCGAAGCGGATTTTCTCCTCGATCCGGTACTCGCGGGCGGTCTCCTCGATGTAGGCGCGGATCTTGCCGCCGGCGGCGATCGAGTCTTCGTCGCGCCAGGGCTTGAACGAGTAGCCGAGCGTGTACATGTCGGAGTCCGAGCGGATGCCCGGGTAGCGGAAGAGGTCCCAGGTGCCGCCGATCGACTCGCGGGACTCGAGGATCGCGTAGCTCTTGCCGGGGCAGTTCTGCTGCAGGTGGACGGCGGCGCCGACGCCGGAGAGGCCGGCCCCGACGATCAGAACGTCGACGTGCTCGCGTTGGTTCGACATGGGGAACCTCCTGGCTAGCGTTGGAGTCGAGCGAGGAGGTCGCTCGTCATCGGGGTTGACTTGAAGAGGCCGCGCTTGGCGCCGGAGCGCATCTGGCGCCGGATCGCCCGCTCGACCAGGCCTTTGGGGACGAAGCGGAGCGCGGCATAGACGCGGCCGCCGCGCTTGGTCGTGGCGAGGTCGCGGACCGGCTTGCCGTAGATGGCGCGGACGATCGTCTCGACCGCGGCGCTGAGCGGCTCCGGCGGCACCATCCCCTCGAGGCCGATGCCGGCGGTCTGGCTGGCGTTGTGGATCGGGGTGCGGATGTAGCCGGGGTAGACGGTGGTGACTGTGATCTCGTCGCCCATCTCGGCGCGCAGCTGCTCGGAGTAGCCGACGACGGCGCGCTTGCTGGCGCCGTAGGCGGTGGCGAAGGGGACGGCGAGGTGGGCGAGGCCGGAGGAGATGTTGATGACGCGCCCGTGGGAGGCGCGCAGCGCCGGCAGTGCCGCGGCGGTGACCCGCCAGGTCCCGAGCAGGTTGACGTCGAGGACCCCGAGGGCGTCGGGGCCGGGCGGCTCGGCCGCGCTCTGGGGGAGACCGATGCCGGCGCAGTTGACGAGGGCGTCGAGGCCGCCGCCGAGCCGCTCGACCGCTGCGGCGATCGCCTTGTCGACCGATTCCTGGTCGCGGACGTCGCAGGCGATCAGGTCGTCCTCGCCCTTGAGGTCGAAACCGACGACCTGGGCGCCGCGCTCGCGCAGCGCCTTCGCGGTCGCCTCGCCGATGCCGCTGGCGGCGCCGGTGATGATCACGCGCTTGCTCACGAGGCGAACTGTATCAACACTGTGTCGAGTAGGTCAACAGCTTGTCGAAATGCTCGACGCGATGTAGAGTAAGAGCGATGGAGGCAGCTTCGAAAGCCCGCCAGACGCCCAATGGCCGTGGCCGCCGCGGCGCCCGCGCCAGCGGCGACGAACGCGAACGGGCCATTCTGGAGACGGCGGAACGACTGCTCGAGGACCGGCCGCTGAGCGAGATCTCGGTCGACGACCTCGCCAAGGGCGCCGGCATCTCCCGCCCCACCTTCTACTTCTACTTCCCCTCCAAGGATGCAGTCGTGCTGACGATCATCGACCGCCTCGTCGCCGCCGCGGCCGGCAGCCGCGAAGAGGCGCTGGCGACCCTGGCCGAAGGCGACCCCCGCGCCGGCCTGCGCAAGGCGCTCGAAGATCTCTACGGCGCCTTCCGCGAGCGGCGGGCGGTGGCGCTGGCGGCGGCCGAACTTCGCCCGACCAACTCCGAAGCCCGCGATCTCTGGACGCAGGTGATGGAGGGCTGGGTCGCCGATACCACCACCGTGATCGAGGCCGAGCGCGCCCGCGGCGCCGCTCCCCCCGGCCAGCCGGCCCGCGAGGTGGCGATCGCCCTCGTGCAGATGAACGAGCGGGTCCAGTACGCGAGCTTCGCCGGCGAGTCCCCCTCCCTGGAGGACAGCCGCGTCCTCGACGTCCTCGTCGAGATCTGGCTGCGGGCCATCTACGGCACCGCCGAGCCAAACGCCTAGACGCGCGGCGCCACCTCGCGGCCCATCAGGGCGACCGCGTCGAGGTCGCGGTGGAGCAGGTGCTGTCCCATGATCCGGGTCAGGCCCGCGTCCTCCAGCTCCTGCAACTGCTCGACCGCCTCCTCGACGGTGCCGAGGATCGTGCTCGGCCGCAGGCCGGCGATGAAGGCTTCGCCATCGCCGTTCTCGCCTTTCCACTGCGAGAGACGGGCGGCGCGGTCGAGGAGGTCGCCGCGATCGGTGCCGACGAGCCAGCCGGTCATCATCGAGAGCGGCAGCGTCGCCGGGTCACGTCCCTCCTTCTCGCAGGCCTCGTCGAGGCGCCTGCGCAGGTCGGCGACCTCCTCCGCGGTTGACATCACGGTGTTGTACTCGTCGGCCCAGCGGGCGCCGATCCGCAGGCTCCTTGGTCCGCCTTTGGCGCCGAGGATCAGCGGCAGCGGCCGCTGCACCGGCTTCGGCCGGGCGTCGAGCTCGCGCGCCGAGTAGTGCTTGCCGTCGAAGTCGAAGGGATCCTCGCCCCAGTGGCCGCGGACGATCTGCATCTGCTCTTCCAGCGCCTCCATTCGCGGCCCGACCTCCGGCAGCTCGAAGCCGTAGAGCTCGTGCTCTCGCTCCCACCAGCCGGCGCCGATCCCGACTTCGACCCGGCCGCCGGAGACGTGGTCGGCGGTGACCGCCGCCTTTGCCAGCACCGCCGGGTGGCGGAAGGTCGCCGGCGAGACCAGCGTCCCCAGTCGCAGCTTCCCGGTGGTCGCGCCGAGGGCGGTGATCGTCCCCCAGGCGTCGAGCGAGCCGCGCTCGCGCCGGTCGTCGACCGAGAGGTAGTGGTCGGAGCGGAACATCGTCCCCACCCCGTGCTCTTCGCAGGCCGCGGCGAGCGCCTGCCAGTCCTCCCAGGTAACGTCCTCCTGGCCCTCGATCATCAGGCAAACGTCCATCGCGCCTCCTCTACCCGGCGGCGACGATTTCAGCGAAGGCGGCGAAGCCGGGACCGGTGCGCTCGACCAGCGCCGCCTCCAGCTCGGCGGCGCGCTCCGGCAGAGCGCGCTCGCCGGCGTCGCAGACGTCGACCGGAGCGAAGCCCAACTCTGCCCCCTCCCCCGGTCCGAGCGCCCGCGCCAGCAGCTGCGCGCCGAGGCAGATGCCGAGGTTGGACACGCGTCCATGGACATCGAACGCCAGGCTAGCCTCCGCGCGATGAGGCTTCACGTTTCGACAGCGGTGCGACTTTTCCCCGCCATAGGGGGGATAACTCGCACCGCCGTGGCGACCGGGCTGGTCGTGGCGCTCGCGACCTTGATCGCGATCGCCTCTTCCGCCTCTGCCCGCGGCCCGTACCCGAGCCTCGGCTCCTGCCAGGTCTTCCCCAGCCCGCCGCCCTCGCTCTCGCCGCGGGCGGCTTCGCTTCCGACCGAGGCCGCTTGGAACCAGGACGTATCGAAGGCGCCGCGCGATCCGCGCTCGAACGCCTACATCGCCTACATCGATTCCCACGGCGGCGACCGCCTGCATCCGGACTTCGGCTCGCCGCGGCCCTACGGGTTCCCCTACTCGGTCGTCGGCGCCGGCCAGCGCAGGCTGCCGATCCACTACACCGCCTACGGCGACGAGAGCGACCCCGGGCCGTTCCCGGTCCCGGCCAGGGCGCCGGTCGAGGGCGGCAACCGCAGCGACGGCGACCGCCACGTGCTCGTCGTCGACCGCGCCGGCTGCAAGCTCTACGAGCTCTACCGCGCCTTCTACGTCGCCAAGGGCCTGCCTCGTAATCCGCGTGTGCGGCTGGCGAGTGCCGGACCGAGCGGGGGTAGGACGCAGGGAGGCCGAATGGCAGAGCCATTTGGCCGACTGAGGACGACGCCCCGCGAAGTGTG
>CAMLHB010000041.1 GCA_946479725.1 uncultured Actinomycetes bacterium
CGCGGGAGTGGATCGTGCGGCGGACCGGCAGGTTGCTCGCGATCACGCCGGTCACCGCCCGTTCGAGACCGTTCTCGTGCAGCCGCGAGCCTTTGGCGAACTGGTCCAGCGCGTCGGTCGCTTCGCCGCTCCCGGCGAGCGCCCGGGTCAGCCCGCTGGCGATCTTCTGCGCGCCTTCGCCGGCGCGGTCGGAGCCCAGCGCCAGCAGCCCCGCCCCGTCGCTGGCTTCGGAGATCCCTTCGCGCAGCTGCCCGACCCCGCCGGCGGCGACGGTGAGGCTGCGGCCGAGCTTGCCCAGCCGCTTGACCTGGGCGATGTTGCCTTCGGTGGAGAGGAACTGGTTGCCGAGGCTCTGCAGCGGCTTCACCTGCTTGACCGCCGGGCCCGGACCGATCACGGTCCGGACGCCGTCGAGCTTCGCCACCTTGCGCTGGAAGTTTTCCAGCGCCGCGAGGTTCTTGGCGTCGGTGATCGGGCCTTCGTCGGAGACCGCGATGACCTGGAAGGGCGCTTCGTAGCCCGGCCCGAACTGGCGGCCGATCAGTTCCGCGTCTTCGCGGGCGGGCGCGTCCTTGGGCAGCTGCTGCGGGCTCGGCGGGCCCGTCTTCAGCCCGACCGCCGGCGCCGCCAGCAGGAGGAGGACGCCGCCGATCAGCACCGCCGCCACCGCCGGTTTGCGCAGCGCCGCGCCGACGAAGGTCATCAGCCGCGAACGGCCGCCGGCCGGGGCGGTGGAGCCGAAGCGCCAGCGGTCGACGTTGGGGCCGAGCAGGGTGAGGATCGCCGGGCCGGCGATCGTCGCCACGAGGACGCTGAGGATGACGACCATGCAGACCGTTCCCGCCAGCGAGGCGAGCAGCGCCCCGGGCAGGATGAAGAGGGAGACGATCATCGAGAGCAGCAGGGTGCTGCCGGCGAACATCACCGTGCGGCCGGCGTGGTGTCGGGTCAACCGCGCCGCCTCGATCGGGGTGTTGCCTTCGGCCAGCTCCTCGCGGAAGCGGGAGACCATCAGCAGCGAGTAGTCGACCCCGAGGGCGAGCCCCATCATCGAGCAGACGACCACCGCGGTGGCGTCGATTTCGAACCAGTTGGTGGCGAAGAAGAGGATCCCGCGCGAGGAGACGACGGTGATCGCCCCGAAGGCGAGCGGGATCCCAGCCGCGATCGGGGAGCGGAAGACGAGCAGGAGGATCAGCAGCAGGAACGGGATCGCGATCAGCTCGCCGCGGTGGGCGGCGTCGAGGTTGCCTTCCTGGATCGCCCGGAAGAGGGTGGCGTAGCCGGTCTGGGTGGCGTCCACCGGGGCGTGGATCCGGTCTTCGATCACCCGTTCCAGGTGCGGCACGGTCTCGTTGACGGCGACGCGGTTGTCGACGTGGAAGTCGACGAGGATCAGCGCCTTTTCCGGGTTCGGCCGCAGGCGCTGGGTCGAGCCGGTGTCCCAGGGCGAGAGGCTCGTCACCCCCGGCTCTTCGCGCAGCGCTTCGATCAGCTGCGGCCCCTGGCGGTCGAGCGCCGCGGCCGGCCCGCGGAGGAGGATCACGAACGGCGCGCTCTCGCCGAAGTGTTCGCGCAGGAGTTCGTTGCTGCGGGAAGATTCGGTCCCGGCGACGTCGATCGTGGTCGGGTCGAGGCGGTCCTCGGTGCCGGTGCCGACGATCGCCAGCGCGATCAGCGCCGCGACCGCGACCGCCAGCACCGCGCGCGGATGGCGCAGCAAAAATGGCTGCTCTCGGTGCGGCCCTCCGCGCGAGGACCCTTTGCGTGCCCTGCCGATCCTCCTTCCCACGACTGGTAGTTTGCCGGTAGATGCCTACGGGAGGAGGTTTTCGGTGCGGAAGACTCTGTTAAGAGCACCTGTAATGGGGGTGGTGGTGCTGCTGGTGGCCGCGGTTGCGGCGGTGGCGAAGCCGCTGGAACTGGAAGCGGGGAACCTCGTCGTCATCACCGACGGCGGCTTCTCGCCGACGACGCTGCCGAAGAAGGGGTACGCGCCGATCAAGCTTCACGGCTTCGGCAGGGTCAAGACCAAGGACGGGACGCCGCCGCCGATCACCGAAACCGTGACGCTCTGGTTCGACAAGCACGGCGAAGTCGAGACCAAGGGATTGCCTTTCTGCACGCCTCAAAAACTGGCAGCGACGACGACCGCGCAGGCGCGCAGGCTCTGCCCCGGAGCGATCGTCGGCAAGGGCTTCGGCGAAGCCGTCGTGATCTTCCCCGAACAGGCGCCGATCCCGGCCTCCTCGCCGATCACCCTCTTCAACGCGAGGCCGAAGCACGGCAACCCGGTGATCCTCGCCCACGCCCACCTGACGGTGCCGGGGCCGACGACCTTCGTCGTCCCGATCGAAATCCAGCGGATCCACAACGGCCGCTACGGGTTCAAGACGGTGGCGAAAATCCCGAAGATCGCCGGCGGCGCCGGGATCCCGCTCTACGCGCGGATCAGCGTCGGCCGCGAATGGAAGTACAAGGGGAAGACCCTGAGCTTCGCCAACGCCGGCTGCCCCGACGGCCGCCTGCAGGCGAAAGTCAAAGTCGACTTCAAAGACGGGACGACGCTGGGCGGCTCGATCTTCAAAACCTGCAAGGGGCGTTGATTGAGGAGGCCGGTGCGCAGGGCGGTCGTGCTGGCGGGGCTGCTGGCCCTCGGCCTCGGCGCGACCGCCGGCGGGGCGAGTAGCTGCATCGGGCCGCTCTGCGTCAGCTCGACGGCGACGATGATGCCGCGGGCGCTGCCGAAGAGCGGCGGCGCCCCGATCAGCCTCAGCACCATCACCCGGGTCAGCACCAAAGACGGCTCGACACCGCCGACGCTGGCCTTCATCGATTTCCTGATCGACAAACATGGGCGGGTCAACAACAAGGCCTTCCCGGTCTGCACGGAGGCCAAGCTCGAGGGGACGACGCCCGCGCAGGCGCGCAAGCGCTGCGCCGGAGCGCTGGTCGGCAGGGGGAGCGGCAAGGCGCTGGTGACGATGCCGGGGCGGGCGCCGTTCACGATCACCTCCCCGGTCTCGCTCTTCAACGCCCCGCCGAGCGGCGGTAAGCCGACCCTGCTCGCCCATGCTTACGAGACGGTGCCGGCACCGAAGACGCTGCTGGTGCCGATCGTGATCGAACGGGTGGGGAAGGCCCGGTACGGCTACCACGTGCGGGTCGAGATGCCGGAAGTGGCGGGCGGCTACGGCGCCCCGACCCTGGCCGAAGCGAAGGTCGGCGCCACCCGCACGAAGGGCGGCGGGAAGATCGGCTTCATCGAAGCCACCTGCTCCGGCGGCCGGCTCCAGGTCGACGGCCACCTCCGCTTCACCAACGGCGACTTCTTCCCGGCGACCCTGACCTCGCCATGTCACTTCCCACGCTGAGAAGAGGTGTCCTGCTGCTGGCGCTGGCGGTGCTGGCGCTGCTCGGCGGCAGCGCGCACGGCGCCACGGTCATCGTCAACGACCTCGTCCTCCACGCCGACGGGGGCTTCCACCCGCAGCTGCTGCCGCGGAACCGCTTCGCGCCGATCGACTTCCAGGGGCACGTCGACATCGCCTCCCGCAGCGGCGGCAGGCCCTCGCCGCTGCGCCAGGCGCTGATCGACTTCGACCGCGACGGCCGTCTCAGCGTCGCTGGGCTGCCGAGCTGCGCGCCGGAATCGATCGCCCAGGCGAGCCCCGAAGAAGCGCGGCGGATCTGCCGTGGCTCGATCGTCGGCACCGGTCACATCGAAGCGCTGATCTCGCTCGACAGCGGTCCGGTGGCGGCGAGCTCGCCGCTGACGATCTTCAACGGCCCGCGCCTGGAAGGCAGGCCGACCGCGATCCTCCACGCCCGCACCACCGTCCCCGCCACCCAGACCTACGCGATCGTCGTCCCGATCGAAGAACGCCGCGGCGCCTTCCGCTACCGGATCCACCTCGACGTGCCGGCGATCGCCGGCGGCCGCGGCGCGATCACCCACATCGACGTCGCGATCGGCCGCCGCTACCGCGCCGGTGGCAAGGCCCGCAGCTACGTCTCCGCCCGCTGCCGCGACCACGTCCTCCAGACCCACGGGCGCTTCACCTTCGAAGACGGCACCGTCATCGACGGCTCGGTCGAAAAATACTGCCGCTTCGAATAGCCCCCCGCGGCCGACCTTCCTATACTTGCCCGTCCACGGGCCGTTAGCTCAGTTGGTAGAGCAGGAGACTCTTAATCTCAAGGTCGAAGGTTCGAGCCCTTCACGGCCCATCGCAGGCGGGACGCGGCGTCGCCGCTATTCGCCCAGCCCGCCGCCGCCCAGGCCGCTGCTGAGCGGGTTTTCCAGAGTTTCGGACGGTTTGCCGGACTTTTCGGCTTTTTCGGCGGCTTCGACGTTTTTGACGAAGGCGTGGGCGTTTTTCCTGTATTCGTCGAGCTGTTTGGCGAGCGCTTCTTTTTCCGATTCGCTGGGGGCGAGCTTGGCCGCCTCGGCACGGGCCTTTTCGGCCGCCTTGAAGTCGCCGGTGAAGTAGGTATAGAGGGCGAGGGTGCTGAGCGAGTTGAGGTTGGGGCGTTCTTCGGCGACGATCTCCTGCGCGTCCGCGGCGGCCTGGAGGCGGGTCTGGGCTTCCGGATAGCTGCGCGAGAGTTCGGCCATCTGGAAGTACATCGGCGCCACCACCTGGGCGAGTCCCGGGCTCGGTTCCTTGGTCGCCTTCAGGTATTCGCTCCAGGCCTGGTCGGCCTTCTGGTAGGACACGTAGGCTTCGGTGGAGACCGATTTCGTGCCGTTCGGTTCGGTCGTCACCCCGGCGTTGCCGGCGTTGAGGTTGGCGCGGGTCAGTACCTGCAGCAGTTCGGGGTTTTCCGGGTCTTTCTTCAGTTTGCGTTCGATCCGCTCTGCTTGTTCTTCATAGATCTGGCTGGCGCTGGTGGAGCTGCCGTTGCCGTTGCCGAAGATTTCGCCGATGTTGACCGGACCGACGGTGAGGAAGAGGCTCATCCCCATCAGGACCGCGAGGACGCCGTAGACGACCTTGACCATGCCGCGGCGGCGGCCGCTCCGCAGGTCGAACAGCATCTTGTGCTCTTGCTTGCCTGACGCCACTTCGTCTCTCCCTCTACTCCTGGGGAGAGGGCTGTGCCATCCCCCCGCTCCGAGCCGGTTGTCCGAAGGCCCGTGCGAGCAGGATACTCAGCTCAAACAGAACAAGCAGCGGAACCATCTCAATGAGCATGGTCACGGGGTCCACCCCGGGCAGGGCGGCGGCGACGATCGAGATCACCAGGTAGGCGTAGCGGCGATTCTGGCTGAGCTGCTCCACGCGCACGATTCCGAGACGGGTGACGGCGATGATCGCCAGCGGCAGCTGGAAGATCAGGCCGCAGGCGATCTCCGTCATCGAGAAGAAGCTGTAGTAATCCCGCGCGCGCAGCTGGATGTTGAACTGACCGTCGTTGAAGTTGAGGAGGAACTTCAACGCCGCCGGCAGCACCACGAAGTAGGCGAAGGCGATGCCGGCCAGGAAGAGGACCGGGAAGAGCAGCAGGATCGGCAGGATCACCCGCCGCTCGGACTCGCTGAAGGCCGGGAGGACGTAGGCGTAGAGCTGCCAGAGGACGATCGGCAGCGAGAGCACGATGGCGCCGTAGGCGGCGACGGTGAGGGTGGTCGTGAAGGGCTCGGTGACGCCGAAGGTGATCAGCCGGTCGTGTTCGCTCGGCAGCGGGCCCTGGGCGATTTCCAGCAGCAGGTGGTTCTGCCAGAAGCAGATCCCGAGGGCGACGCCGATGACGGCGAGGCAGACGATCAGCCGCGTGCGCAGCTCATCGAGGTGCTCGACGAGGGTGAGGCGATCTTCGTGGGAGACCGCCCTGACGCGGCGGGCCATGCCGTCGCCTCAGCTGGTCTTGTTGCGGACGATCTCCGCGTCGGCCGGATCGCCGTGGACCTTCGCCGACTCGCCGGGGAGGCTCGGCGGGTCGTCGTCCTCGTCGCGGTCGTGCTCGCCGCTGACCGAGCCTTTGAACTCGCGGATCCCGCGGCCAAGGCTGCGGCCGAGCTCCGGGAGCCGTTTCGGGCCGAAGACGAGGAGGGCGATGACGAGGACGATCGCGATCTCTGGAAGTCCGACGTTTCCTGGCATCTCCCCAATGGTAACGGGGTGGCGGGGCGCCCGGATCACTCTGGCGCGCGTTTGGGTGGCTTCCTGTGGGGTTTCTGGGACAGCGATGGGGCGAATTACGGATCACCGCAACGCGCTCGGGGTCGATATTGCCGCCATGGCCGACAGCAGCGCCGACAACACCCTCGACCTGACGCTCCACGTCTGCCCCGCCTGCGGGTCGGGCTTGGTGCAGCCGATCGCCTGGGAGCAGCAGGGCGACCGCAACGGCTGGATGGTCTCGCGGCGCTGCCCCGAGTGCGAGTGGTCGGGGCAGAGCGTCCACGGCGAGGTCGAGATCGACGCCTTCGACGAGCAGCTCGACCTCGGATCCCAGGAGCTCGCCGGGGAGCTGCGGGCGCTGGAACACGCGAACATGAGCGAGCTGGCCAGCACCTTCGTCGCCGCCCTCGAGCAGGACCTGATCGGCGCCGACGACTTCGCCCGCTGAGTGGGCCCCGGGTCGGCCGGGTATAGGGCGCGCGTGGCCGCCCCGACCGAGGACCTGGACCGCACCGTCGCGCTGGTGACCGGCGCCTCGAGCGGCATCGGCCAGGCGGCGGCGCGGGCGCTCGCCGGGCGCGGCGCCGCGGTGGCGCTGGTGGCGCGGCGGGCCGACCGGCTCGAGCAGCTCGCCGGCGAGATCGCCGACGCCGGCGGCACGGCGCTGCCACTTGAGGCCGACGTCAGTGAGCGCGCGCAGGCGCAGCGTGCGGTCGACCATGCCGCCGAGGAGCTGGGCCGGCTCGACGTCCTCGTCAACAACGCCGGGGTGATGCTGTTGGGGCCGGTGGTCGACGCACCGGTCGAGGAATGGGAGCGGATGATCCACGTCAACCTGCTCGGCCTCCTCTACACCGCCCACGCCGCCCTCCCCCACCTGCTGGCCGCCGCCGATGAAGAGCCGCGGCGGGTCGCCGACATGGTCAACATCTCCTCGGTCGCGGGGCGGCAGGCGCGCAAAGGCAGCGGCGTCTACAACGCGACCAAGCACGGCGTCGGTGCCTTCAGCGAGGCGCTGCGGCAGGAGGTAACCGGCCGCCACCTGCGCGTCTCCCTGGTCGAGCCGGGCGCAGTCGACACCGAGCTGCAGAGCCACAACCGGCCGGAGATCGAGAAGGAGATCCGCGGCCGTTTCGAGGAGATGGACATCCTCCAGGCCAAGGACATCGCCGACGCGATCTCCTACGTGGTGACCCGCCCCCGCCACGTTGCCGTCAACGAGCTCCTCGTGCGGCCGACCGAGCAGGTCCAGTAGCGAGCCCTCGGTCGTTTCCAGACTTTTGGCCCCTATAGGGGCTCAAATTGTGGAAACGACTTTGGTTTAGCTGTAGCGCTGGACTACGCCGTCGGCGACGAGGGCGAGGAGCTGGCGCTGCTCGGGGTCGAAGTCCGCTTTGTCGAGGGCGGCCTTGGCGGTGGCCACCATCTCGATCGCTCGGGCGCGGACGCGCTCCAGTGCCCCGGTGGCGGCGATGCGGTCGCAGAGGGCTTCGGCGCCGGCGGCGTCGAGCGAGTTCAGGTCGACCTCGCGGATGCCCGGGTCGCTCCCCGCCGCCTCGATCAGCGGCAGGGTGACGGTGCCGTCGAGGAGGTCGGTGCCGCGGGCCTTGCCGGTCCGCTCCGGCGGGCCGCTGACGTCGAGGACGTCGTCGAGCAGCTGGAAGGCGAGGCCGATCCCGGCGCCGAACCCGCGCAGGCTCTCGTCCTCGCCACCGAGCAGGCAGGCGCACTCGAAAAGGCGGGCGGTCTTCAGCCGGCAGCGGCGCAGGTAGCGGTCCTCGTCGACGCCGAGGTCGAAGGCGTCCTGGCGCTGGGCGAGCTCGCCGCGGGCGAGGGCAACCGAGGCGTCGGCGAGGAGGGCGACGGAACGCTCGTCGCCGGCCTCGGCGAGCAGCGCGAAGGCGCGGGAGAGGAGGAGGTCGCCGGTGGCGACGGCGCGCTCGCGGCCCGAGGTGGCGGCGACGGTCGGCAGGCCGCGGCGCAGCGGCGCAGCGTCGAGGACGTCGTCGTGGACGAGGGTCGCCATGTGGACCAGCTCGGTCGCGGCGGCGGCGCGGACCGCGGCGGCGTCTCCCTCCGGACCGGCGCAGAGGAGGACCAGCATCGGCCGCAGGCGCTTGCCGCCGGCGTCGAGGGTGGCGGTGGCGTCGGCGCCGAGGGCCTCCCCGTGCCCGGCCGTGGCCTCCCGCAGCAGCTCCTCGACCTCGCCCAGCCGCGCCGGCAGCCAGCGACTGGAGGCGTCGAGGACGGCGGTGACGGGAGGCGGGACGGAGGAGGGTCGGGTCACGCCCGGGTGCCGCTGTGGATCGCGATGATCCCGCCGGCGAGGACCGTGTAGCGGATCCGCTCGAAGCCGGCGGCGTCCATCTTCTCGCCGAGGCCGCGCGGGCTGGGGAAGCTGCGGACCGACTCCGGCAGGTACGAGTAGGCCTCGGGGTTGCTGGAGAAGGCGCCGAGCAGGGGCACGATGCGGTCGAACCAGAGCGAGAAGAAGAGCGATAGCGGCGGTCGGGTCGGGGTCGTGATCTCGAGGATGACGGCGCGGCCGCCGGGCTTCAGCACCCGGGCCATCTCCCGCAGGCCGCGGTCAAGGTCGGCGAGGTTGCGGACGCCGAAACCGACCGTGACCGCGTCGAAGCGCTCGCCGTCGTAAGGCAGCTCGAGCGCGTCGGCCCACTCGAAGCGGACGCCGGAGGCGCCGCGCTCGGCCGCCTTCTCCCGGGCCAGGTCGAGCATCGGCTCGGAGAAATCGCAGCCGACGACGTGGCCGGCGGGGCTGACGCGACGGGACAGCTCCAGCGCCAGGTCGCCGGTGCCGCAGCAGATATCCAGAGCCGAGTCGCCCGGGCTCAGTCCCGCCCGCGCCGCGGCGCGCTCGCGCCAGCGGTGGTGGAGGCCCGCGGTCATCACCGCGTTGAGCGCGTCGTAGCGTCCGGCGACGCGGTCGAACATACGGTTGACCTGGCCGGCGAAGTCCGGCGATTGGCGGTTGTCGTTGATGGTGTCCATGGGATTCAGGGCGCCGGCCCCCTCCCTGAGCGCCTGACTAGTCCAGCGAGGAGAGGAAGTTCGCCAGCTGTTCGATCTTCTGCGGCGGCAGTTCGCGGAACGAAGGCATGATGCCGGGGCCGATTTCGACCGAGCGGATGATCGCAGCCCGCGGGATCCGCGAGGCGATGTGGGTCAGTTCCGGGCCGGGGCCGTTGTTGCCGTTCTCGCCGAGCTTGTGGCAGGCCAGGCAGCCGGAGCCGGCGACGACCTCCTTGCCGGGCTCATATTGCTTGGCGACCTGCATGTCGATCTCGGTCGGCGAGCCGCCGGTGGCGCCGAGGTAGGTGAGGTAACCCATGGCGATGATCGTGATGATCCCGGCCGTGGTCGCGATCGGCCGGCGCTCGGGGCGACGCTCGGGGCCGCGGTCGTAGAACGGCAGCAGCAGGAGCAGGACCATGCAGATGGTCGGGATCCCGATCGTCGCGATCGGGACCAGCTGCGGCGGCTTGATCACGCGCAGGAGCTCGAAGAGGAAGAAGAAGTACCACTCGGGGCGCGGCACGTAGGTGGTCGAGGTCGGATCCGCCTTCGGGCCCTGCTCGGCGCCGAGGATGATCGACATCGCGATGATCACGGCGACGACGATCAGCGCCATCACCGAGTCCTTCATCACCGCGTAGGGGAAGAACGGCTTCCCCTTCTTCTTGAGGAGCTCGTACCCCTCCAGATACTCCTGCTTGTCCTGCGGCTTCACGCGGAGGCTCCGTTCCCCTCACCGCTGACCGGGGCGCCGCTGCGGTGGCCGTTGACGCGGCCGTTGCCGTTGGCGCCGGCGTCGAGCTGGGCGACCGGGGCGGCGACCTTCGGACGGTCGGCCTTGACCCAGGGGGGCGCGGTGGTGCCGAGCTTGACGACGAGGTACATATGGGCGCCGATCATGGCGATGATCGCCCCGGGGACCAGGAGCATGTGAATCGCGTAGAAGCGCGAGAGGGTCGTCGCGCCGAGCTCGGGACCGGCACGGAGGAAGTCGCTCAGGTAGGGACCTACGACCGGGCCGGTGCCGTTGATGTTGATGCCGACGATCGAGGCCCAGAAGGAGCGCTGGTCGAAGGGCAGCAGGTAGCCGGTGAAGGCCATCGTCATCGTCAGGATCAGGAGGACGACGCCGATCACCCAGTTCAACTCGCGCGGGTACTTGTAGGCGCCGAAGAAGAAGGTTCTCCCCATGTGGAGGAAGATCAGGATCACCATCACGCTCGATCCCCACTTGTGCATCCCGTGGACGAGCTGCCCGAGCGGGACGTCGTTATTGATGTGAGAGATCGAGTGGTAGGCCTGGGTCGCCGAAGGCGTGTAGAACATCGCCAGGAAGACGCCGGTGACGGCCTGGACGATGAAGGCGAAGAGGGTCGCGGAGCCGAGCGTGTAGAACCAGTTGGTTCCCTTCGGCACCTTGCGGAAGAGCATCCCGGTGAGGAAGCCGCTGGCGGCGAGCCGCTGGTCGACCCAGCCGAGGGCGTCGATCGGGGCGTCTTTACCGCGGTCAAGCAGCTTGTCGCCGGCGGTCCTGCGCTCCGGTGGCGAGGTCTTCAGGTCCGAAGGGGCCTGGCCCTGCGGCGTGCCGGCGCTGCCCGGCTTAGCCGGTTTGCGCAGGGGCGGCGGGACGACGGCGTCCGGAATCTTCGGTTTCGGGAAGCTCGGCATCAGGGCGGTGGGAAGGTAGAGGGTCGCGGCGGGTAGAGGTATTCCCAGATCCCGCCGGTGAACTCCCCGGGGTCGCGGGCGCGGACCGGTTCCATCTGCGAGGTGACGGAGTAGCGCGGTCCGAGTTCGACCTGGCCCTTGCGGACGCGGGTCTGGAAGTGGTCGAGCGGGCGCACCGGCGGGCCGCCGATCCGCTTGCCCTGGAAGTCGTAGACGCCACCGTGGCAGGGGCAGATGAAGTTGCCCGCGGTCTCGACGAAGCGGACCGGGCAGCCGAGGTGGGCGCAGCGGTTGGAGACGGCGACGAACTGGCCGGGTTCCTCGCCGAGGTCTTCGGAGCTGCGGCGCACGTAGGCGGTGGTCTTGCCGGCGTCGCCGATCCCCTCGGTTTCGGTGAAGACGACCTGGCGGTAGGTGTCTTCGACGAAGTCGGAGACCGGCCCGACCGCCTCCCAGCGCTCCTTGCCGCGGTGGAAGATCGGGGCGACGGCGAAGCCGACGGCCGGCAGCACGATTCCGGCGGCGGCGAGGCCGCCCAGCGCCTGCGAAGCCACGGTGAAAACGTGGCGGCGCGTCATCGACTCGCCCTCGAAGTAGCCGGGAGGGTCGGGCTTAACCCGCTCCCTGACAGGTGCCTCCTCGGCCCCGTTTACCTTGTTCGCGTCGTCTGCCACAGGTCGATCCGCGTAGAGCGTCGAAGTCTATTGCTTAGAGGGTGTGACCTGCGTCACAGTCGCGATCTCTTCTGCCGCAGTTCGCCAAAGATCCGGAATGCCCTCCACGTCCCCCTCCGCCTGGCGGCGGGCGCACTCGCTTATGAGGTCGGAGAGGATGGCAATGGCGCGGGTGTCGCCGAGGGTGGCGAGGCGGTCGAGGCCGAGGGCGTAGAGGTAGTCGCCGGCGAGGAGGGCCAGGTCGGGGTCGTGGCCGGACAGGAAGCGGGGCTGCTCGTAGTGGAGGAGGTAGCCCTCGCGGACGGCCTCGACGACGAGGGCGTACTCGCCGCCGCCCGCCAGCTCGCCGAGGGTCGGCGGCTCGGCCGGGTCGACGACGTGGGCGGAGATCGGTGTGCCCTCGTCGCGGAGCTGATCGGCGAGGGCCTCGAGGGCGTTCATCCGAGCACCTCGTCGAGGGACTCGGCGGCGGCTTCGAGGGTCCGGTCGATCGTCGCCTCGTCGTGGGCGAGGGAGACGAACCAGGCCTCGTACTGGGCCGGGGGCGGGTAGACGCCCCGCTCGAGCAGGGCACGGCAGAAGGCGGCGTGGGCCTCGACGTCGCAGGCGGTCGCGGTGGTGAAGTCGACGACCGGAACCTGGCTGAAGAAGAGGGTGACGAGGCCGGGCGCGGCGGCGACCCGGAGGGGACGATTCTGCGCCAGCGCTTCGAAACCCCGGGCAAGGCGGTCGGTGAGGGCGCCGAGGCGCTCGTAGGCGACAGCATCGAGCTGCTCCAGCGTCGCCAGTCCGGCGGCGACCGCCAAGGGGTTCCCGGAGAGCGTTCCCGCCTGGTAGACGTCGCCGGCGGGGGCGATCCGCTCCATGTGGGCGCGGGGGCCGCCGTAGGCCGCCGCCGGTAGGCCGCCGCCGATGATCTTCCCCATCACGGTCAGGTCGGGTTCGACGCCAAGCAGCTCCTGGGCGCCGCCGCGGGCGACGCGGAAGCCGGTGATCACCTCGTCGAAGACGAGCAGCGCGCCCGCCTCGCGGGTCGCCTCGCGGAGGAACTCGAGGAAGCCGTCGGCGGGCGGGACGACGCCCATGTTGGCGGCGATCGGCTCGGCCAGGAGCGCCGCTACCTCGTGCTCGCGCAGCGCTCGCGCCACCGCCTCGCGGTCGTTCCACGGGACCACCACGGTCGCCGCCGCCTGGGCCGCGGTGACGCCGGGGCTGCCGGGCACGCCCAGGGTCGCCAGCCCCGAGCCGGCGTCGGCGAGGAGGCCGTCGGAGTGGCCGTGGTAGGCGCCGGCGAACTTGACGACGACCTCGCGGCCGGTGACCGCCCGGGCCAGCCGCACGGCGCTCATCGCCGCCTCGGTCCCGGAGCTGGTCATGCGCAGCATCTCCACCGAGGGGAAGCGGGACGCCACCTCCTCGGCGAGGCGGATCTCCTCCAGCGTCGCGGCGCCGAAGCTCGTCCCCCGCTTCGCCGCTTCGATCACCGCGGCGACGACGGCGGGCTCGGCGTGGCCGAGGATCATCGGCCCCCAGGAGCCGATCCAGTCGATGTAGCTGTTGCCCTCGACGTCGAAGAGCCGGCAACCCTCGGCGCGCTCGACGAAGATCGGGTCGCGGCCGATCTGCCGCATCGCCCGGACCGGCGAGTTCACGCCACCGGGGAGGACCTGCTGCGCCCGGGCGAAGAGGCCCTCGGCGCCGCGCTCAGGAATGTTCCGCCTCCCAGCGGGCGTAGTCCTCGGTGAAGTAGTGGAGGCGGATCTTCTTGTACTCGGTCGAGGAGTAGAGGGTGGCGCGATCTTCGGGACCCATCCCGCACTCGGCGGCGATCGCGTCGAGGACGGCGTCGCACTCCTCCTTCGAGCGGCCGTGGGCCATCGTGAAGACGCTGTAGGGCCAGTCCTCGTAGGTCGGCCGCTGGTAGCAGTGGGAGATGCCGCGGAAGGCGGCCATGCGGCCGCCCACCTCGAGGATTTCGTCCTCCGGGACCTTCCAGACGCCCATCCCGTTGGCGGAGAAGCCGGCGCGGCGGTGGTAGAGGATCGCGGCGACGCGGCGAAGGATCTTGCGGTCGACCAATCCGCGCAGGCGGTCGAGCAGCTCCTCGGTCGAGATCCCCAGCTCCTCGGCGGCGGCGTCGTAGGGGCGGGCGACCGCCTGCATCGGTCCCTGCAGGGCCTTGATCAGGGCGATGTCGTCCTCGTCGTAGGGCTGCGGTTCCAGCTCGCGCGGGGGCGCCGCCTCGACCGGCGCCGCGAGCGCCTCGGTCCCCTTCTCCATCTCCAGGTTCATGTTGATTTTGAAGAGGGTGAGGGTTGGCAGCTCGCGCATCGACTCCGCCCCGGTCTCCTCCATCAGCGCTTCCAACGTCCCCTTCAGGCCGAGCTGCGAGTCCGGCGGGGTGGCGATCGTGAACCAGAGGTTGAACTCGTGGGTGCGCAGATAGTTGTGGGAGACGCCGGGGTGGGCATTGACGATCTGCGCCGCCCGCTGGGGGTGCTCGCCGTCGACTTTGGCGGCGACCAGCATCGACTCGTAGCCGAGCGCGCGGGTGTCGAAGATCGGGGTGATCTCGCGGATGATCCGGCCGTCGAGCAGGCGCTGGGTGCGGCCGAGGACGTCACCGAGCTCGAGGTCGGCCTCGGAGGCGACGAGGGCGAACGGCTCGGGGTCGAGCGGGAAGCTCGACTGCAGCAGGTTCATCAGCCGCTTGTCGGTCTCGTCGAGCGGGATCGCCGAGCCGTCCTTGCGGCTGCGCGCCTTCGACTGGGGGACCTTCACCGAAGCCACGGGGCGGCCTCCTTCGCGTAGTAGGTGACGATCGCGTCGGCGCCGGCGCGGCGGATCGAGGTCAACGCCTCGACCACGGCGGCGCGCTCGTCGATCCAGCCGTTGGCGGCGGCGGCCTTCAGCATCGAGTACTCGCCGGAGACGTGGTAGGCGGCGACGGGGGCGCCGGTCGCGTCCTTGACCCGGCGGACGACGTCTAGGTAGGGGAGCGCGGGCTTTACCATCAGCATGTCGGCGCCCTCCTCGAGGTCGAGCTCGGCCTCGCGCACGGCTTCGGCGGCGTTGGCCGGATCCATCTGGTAGCCGCGGCGGTCGCCGAAGCCCGGCGTCGACTCGGCGGCGTCGCGGAAGGGGCCGTAGAAGGCGGAGGCGTACTTTGCCGAGTAGGCGACGATCGGGACGTCGGAGTGGCCCTCCTCGTCGAGCTGGTGGCGGATCGTGCCGACCCGCCCGTCCATCATGTCGCTGGGGGCGACCGCGTCGGCACCGGCCTCGGCGTGGGAGATCGCGGTTTTCGCCAGCAGCTCGACGGTGACGTCGTTGTCGACCTCGGCGCCGCCCTCGCGGATGACGCCGCAGTGGCCGTGCGAGGTGTACTCGCAGAGGCAGACGTCGGTCATCACCACCAGGTCGGGATGCGCCTCCTTCAGCGCCCGCACCGCCATCTGCACGACCCCCTCGACGTCGTAGGCGCCGGTGCCGAAGTCGTCCGTGGCGCCGGGGACGCCGAAGAGCATCAGGGCGCCGACCCCGGCGGCGGCGATCT
>CAMLHB010000042.1 GCA_946479725.1 uncultured Actinomycetes bacterium
TCGGCGTACGTCATTTTCCCACCAAACCCCGGAAATGGACGAACGCCACCGGCTTTTACGCGCTCCTTGGGCGAATCGCGGCTTGAACCGCCTGCTCGCTCCGGGGGCGCGCTACACGCCTTCGTCCCTGCAGCAGCGGCTGGTGTTGAGGCAGCGGCCGGGGTCGCGGCTGTTGACGCCGGCGGGGCCGACGGACAACGGGCCGGCGACGCTGGTCGAGGCCGGGGCGCTCTACGCGGGGGAGACGGTGGCGCGGATCGACGCGGTCCGTCCCGCGGCGGAGCTGGTGCGAGAACTCGCCGGTTGATGTTCAACCTCTCGGAATAGGGGTACTTCCAGGGAGGTTTGACCGGGACGGGCCGCAAGAGAGTTCGGTCCTTGGCGCTGGGCCTGCTCCTCGCCGCAGCGCTCCTCCTCACCTCCAGCGGCTGCGGCGACCTCAGCAACGACGAGCTCAACCGTGGCGTTGAATCCCTGAGCGCGCTGGCGGCGCAGGGGCAGCTGGTCGCCAACGGCGTCGCCCGCGACGAAACCAAGGCGACCTACGCCCGGGTGATGGCGCGGACGCTCGGCGACGAGGCAGAGCACGAGGCCGAAAAGCTCGCCGACGCAACCGTCGAAGAACCCGGGGCCGAGGACCAGCGCCACGCCGCCGTCGCGGTCGCCGGCGAAATCTCCGGCCTGCTCTCCGAACTGCAGACCTTCCCCGGCGACGAGCGGCACGGCGAACTGATCGAAAAGCACCTCGCCGAAGCGCAGGAAAAGGCCGATGCGATCGTCGCCCAGTTGAGCGGGGACGCGTCGTGAAGACGATCCTCAAGATCGCCCTCGGGATCATCGCCGCGATCGGCGGCTTCCTCGACATCGGCGACCTCGTCTTCACCACCCAGGCCGGGGCGCTCTTCCGCTACGACCTGCTCTGGGCGGTGGTCCTCGGCGTCGTCGGGATCGCCGTCTACGCGGAGATGTCGGGACGGGTGGCGGCGGTCAGCGGCCGCCCGGTCTTCGACGTGATCCGGATGCGGATGGGCTTCGGCGTCGGCCTCCTCGCCCTCATCGCCAGCACCCTCGTCAACCTGCTCACCGTCGCCGCCGAGATCGGCGGGATCGCGATCGTCCTTGAACTCCTCTTCGACGCCCCCTACAGCATGTTCGTCGTCACCGGCGCGATCGCCCTCGTCCTCATCGTCGCCCTGCTCCCCTTCGGCGGCATCGAGCGCCTCTTCGGCTACGGGGGCCTGCTGCTCTTCGTCGTCGTCGCCACCGTCTTCCACCAGAACCCCGACTGGGGCGACGTCGCCCGCGGCTTCGTCCCCTCGCTCGACAGCTCGGCGCTCTACCTCTACTTCGTCGTCGGCGTCTTCGCCGCGGCGCTGATGCCCTACGAGGTCCACTTCTACTCCTCCGGGGCGATCGAGGAGGGCTGGACCGAGGAAAACCTGAAAGAGAACCGGCTGAACGCGATCCTCGGCTACGGCATCGGCTGCATCCTCGCGGTCGCCCTGGTGATCGTCTCCGGCTACCTCTTCCACCCGGTCGGGGTCGAACCGAGCGACCTCGGCACCGTCGCCCTGCCCATGCAGGGGGCCTTCGGCGAGCTCGGCCTGCTGCTCGCCCTCGGCGGCATCCTCTGCTGCGTCGGCGGCGCCGCGATCGACTCCAGCTTCGCCGCCTCCTACAACCTCGCCCAGTTCCTCGGCTGGGAGTGGGGGCGCTACCAGGGACCGCGCAAAGCGCCGCGCTTCACCGCCTCCTGGCTGGTCTTCCTGGCTATCGGCGTGGCGATTGCCCAGAGCGGGATCAACCCGGTCGAGATCACCGAGTACAGCGTCGTCTTCTCGGTCGTGGCGCTGCCGCTCACCTACTTGCCGGTGCTGCTGATCGCCGGCGACCGCTCCTTCATGTCGGACTTCGCCAACGGACGCCTCGCCAGTTTCCTCGGCTGGGTCTACTTCGCGGTGATCGTCGTCCTCGCCCTGGCGGCGGTGCCGCTGCTGCTGATCACCAACGGGGGCGGGGGATGAAACGCGAAGGCGAGATCTACGTCGTCCACCGCCTGCTCGACGAGCAGATCTGCGACTCCGAGGGCAAACGGATCGGCCGCGTCGACGACATCGAGCTGCGCGGCAACCCGCCGCGGATCACGGCGCTGCTGGTCGGGGAGGGGCTCTACCCGCGGCGGCTGCCGGGATCGCTCGCCCGCCTGGCGCGGCGGATCTCCGGCCCGGAGACCTGGGGCAGCAACGCCCTGCGCATCCCCTGGGAGGAGGTCGATGAGCTCTCCTCGACCGTGAAGCTGCGCAAGAAAGCCGAAGACCTCGGCCTCGGCGAGGGGGACGACCCGAAGCGCTGGGTGGTCAGGAGGCTGCCGTGGAACTGAGGTCGATGAGCGAGCTGCTGGGGCGGCGGGTGGTCGACCAGTCCGGCCGCAAGCTCGGCCGCGTCTACGAGGCCAAGGGCCACTGGGAGCGGGACGGGACGATCGTGATCGACGAGCTGATCCTCGACCGCGGCGGCCTGCGGCGGCGCCTGCGCGGCCCCGGCGGTCCGGCGGAGCAGTCCTATCCCTGGGAGGCCGTGGTCGAGCTGACTCCCGACGCCGTGGTCGTATCCCGGTAGGAAACGGGCGGGTACACCGCTCCTGGGAACATGTAGCCATGGCGGGGGGACAGATCCTGCAGATCGCCGAGCGCGATCTCGGCGCAGACCGGTGCGAGCTGCAGCTCGAGGGAGGCCGGCATCATCTTCGATTCCCGCGGCGAGGCCCTGGCCGAGCTGACGGTGGTCGATTAGGTCCCGCGGAGCCGCTGCAGAAGCTGGCGCCGCAGCCGCGCGCACCAGAGGGCGAAGAGGGCGACTGCGAGGACGGCCCCGGCCCAGTGGAGGCCGACGACGACGGCGAGCAGGCTCGGCAGGCCGGCGAGGGCGGCGCCGAGGAGGGCAGGCCCGAGCGGCAGGCGCAGCATCCGCGCGGTGAAGGCGGCGCAGAGCATCCAGGCGGCCGGGCCGGCGAGCCAGCCCCAGTCCTCGAAAAAGGAGTGGGGAAGGGCGAGGCCGAGGCCGATCGAGAGCAGCGCCACCGCAAGCAGCTGTAGCAGCGCCGCCCGCCAGAGGGTGGGGACGTCCATCCCCTCCGAGGCTATTCGACGACGATCTTGCCTTTCATGAAGGGGTGGATCTTGCAGTGGTAGGCGAAGGTGCCGCGGTGCTCGAACTTGACCGTCTCCGACTCGCCCGGCGTGATCCGCTTGGTGTCGAAGACGCCGCCGTCGGTCGCGGTGTGGGTCGTCGTGCTGGTCGTGTTGGTGAAGGTGACGCGGCCGCCGCGCTTGATCTTGGTCGTCCCCGGCTTGAAGGCGAAGTTGACGATCGAGACCGCCTTCGCCCCGCTGGCCGTCGCCGTCGCCTGCCCTGAGGCCCGGCTCTCCCGCACCGCGAAGGCGGCGAGCAGGGCGAGGACGATCAACAGGGCGAGCGCCCCCGGTCTGTGTCGCTGCAGTGAAGTCGTCATGCCGGGTTTACGGCTGTCACCCCGCAGGGGTTCACTGCCCCCGCATTGCCGGCCATAATGGGAAGCATGGGCGGTTAGCTCAGTTGGGAGAGCACTTCCCTTACAAGGAAGGGGTCACTGGTTCGAGCCCAGTACCGCCCACTCGTGAATCGTCCGCGGACCGAAACCACGGTGGTCGAGCGCATCTTCGAGGCGATGCAGGCGGGCGATCCCGAGGCGGTCCTGAGGCTGCTGCACTCGAAGGTCGAATGGACGCCGACCGCCTGGAGCGGAGAGGCGATGTACCGGGGCCAGGAAGCCGTCCACCTCTGGCTCTCCCAATTCGGCGAGGAACTCGAGCACCTCGACATCCAGGTCCGCGACCGCGAGACCGACGGCGATCGCGGCGCCGTCCGCGGGATCGTCTTCGACACCCGTGGCGACCGTACATTCGCCGTCGAAGTCTCCTGGAGCTTCGAGCTCGAGAGCGGCCTGCTGCGCCGCGGCCGGGCGCACGGCAGCTGGGACGAGGCGCTGCGCGCCGCCGGCCTAGACGGCGCGGACGGCTAGGACCGCGGCGACGACCAGGCCGACGACGGCGATCGAGATCCGCAGCGGGTCGGCGGGGACGCGGCGGGCGTAGTGGGCGCCGACCCGGCCGCCGACGAAGGAGGAGACCATGATCGTCACCGCGTAGCGCCATTCGACCGGGGCGAGAAAGGCGTAGGCGAGGGCGGCGAGGAGGTTGGCGCTGCCGGAGAGGACGATCTTCATCGCGTTCAGGTGCTGGAGCGTGTCGGCGACGAAGAGGGTGAGCAGGGCGAAGATGAGGATGCTGACGGCGGAGCCGAAGTAGGCCCCGTAGGCGCCGCTGAGGAAGATCCCGGCGGCGAGGTAGGGGGAGTGCTCGTTGCCGGCGTGGGAGAGCCGCGGGGTGAGGCGGGGCTGGAGGAGCAGCAGCAGGCAGGAGGCGGCGATCAGCAGCGGCACGATCGCTTCGAAGGCGGCGTCGGAGGTGAGCAGGAGGAGGACGGTCCCGGCGACGGCGCCGAGCAGCATCGGCACCAGCAGGCGGGTGAGCCGCTGGCGCTGCTCGCGCAGCAGGTCGATGTAGCCGAGGGCGCCGCCGACCGAGGCGGGCACGATGCCGACGGTGTTGGTGACGTTGGCCGCCAGCGGCGGCACGCCCAGCGCGACCTGGGTCGGGAAGGTGATCAGGGCACCGCCGCCGGCGATGGAGTTGGCAAACCCCGCCGCGGCTCCGGCCGCCGCCACGGCGAGCAGGTCGAGCACGGGTGCAGCCTAGGGTCAGGCGGCGACGGGTGGAGTCTCGGTGCCGCCGCGGCGCTTCTCGCGCTCGGTGACGACGTTGAAGAAGTAGTCGTTGCGGCCGCGGCGGAGCTGGCGCGGCAGCGCGTGGCGGGCGCCGCGGTGGGCGGCGGTGACGGAGCGGAAGGCGTGCTCGTGGGCGGTGCTCCAGCGAATCCCGAAGATCTTCCGCACCCGCGGCGGCAGCGTCCCCTTGACGATCAGGTTCTGCGTCTCCAGGTTGAGCCGCGCCGGCAGCGGCACCGGCTGGCGGAAGGCGACCAGCGGCGCCATCTCCAGCGCGTGCTCGGTCGCCTGCAGGTCGGGCGAGGCGAGCCTCTCCTCCCACCAGGCCTCGAACTCGGGATAGGTGGCGGGGACGGCGTCGCGCGGCAGCTCGAAGAGCTCGCCGAAGCGGATGTAGTCCTGCCAGAGCGCTTCCCGCTCGGCGGCGCTCAGCGGCCGCGCCATCGTCTCGTACATCGCCCGGCCCGAGTCGGCGATCACCGCCAGCGTCCACAGCATCAGCTCCGGGTCGAAGGCCGAGTAGGGGGCGCCGGCGGGATGGGGACCCGCGGCGGCGGGCAGTTCGCCCTGGATCCGCTCGTGCAGCCGGTGGACCGCCGCCAGCGCCTTGTCGGCCTCGGCCCTGGTCCCGAGGAACACCGTCTCCTGGATCTTTGCGGTGCGGGCGAGGCGGGCGAAGGGATGGTCGCCGGCGTGGGTGCTGAGCATCGTGCCGGTGTAGGTGAGGGGTTCGAGCGCCCCGATCAGCAGCGCCCGCTGCCCGTAGAGCAAACCGACCGATCGCTCGCCGTGGACGCGGCGGGCCATCGATCGGCCGGGCGGGAAGTAGTACTCAGAGTCGCTCACTGGTCGTCTGGCCCGCCACTTTAACCCAGGGGGTGACGGATTGAGCAAATTATCCAGAGCGTGGGCCCTAGCGCGACGGCTTCTGGCTCAGCGCGACCATCGCCGCGCCGGAGCGCCCGGCCTCGGCCAACGTCCTCAGCTCGAACCCGGCGAAGATCTCCTCCATCTCCTCCCGGCTCAGCGTCTCGCGATCGAGCGCCTGGGCGGCGAGCTCGTCGAGGCAGCCGCGGTTGGCGGCGAGCAGCGCCCGGGCCCGGCGGTAGGCCTCGCGAGCCAGCGTCATCGCCGCCTGGTCGACCTCGCGCCGGGTGGCGTCGGAGACGCGCCAGCCTTCGATCGGCAGGGCGATCGGCGGCGGCCCGTCGTGATCGACGGCGACGCCCATGCCGAATTCGGTGATCATCTGGGCGCAGACCGAGTAGACGTTGGCGAGGTCGGAGGAGACCCCCGAATAGCCCTCGCCGAACACCTCCTCCTCGGCCGCGCGGCCGCCCAGCGAGGTGACGACGCCGTCGAGCAGCTCCTCGCGCGAGCGCATGTAGCGGTCCTCGTCGACCGAGCGGGCGACGAACCCGAGCGCCGAGCCGCGCGGGACGATGCTGAGCATCTCCGGCGCCTCGTCGCTGACGAGGCGGAAGCAGAGCGCGTGGCCGGCCTCGTGGTAGGCGACGATCAACCGCTCTTTCTCGCTCATCTGGCGGCTCTGCTGGGAGCCGAGCGACTGGCGCAGCATCGCCTCGTCGAGGTCGGCGCGGGTGATGTAGAAGCGGCCGGCGCGGCCGGCGATGATCGCCCCCTCGTTGAGCGAGTTGGCGAGCTGGGCGCCGGTCATCCCGGTCGTCTTGCGGGCGACGTCGGCGAGGTCGAGGTCGGGGGCGAGCGGCTTGCCGCGGGCGTGGCTGCGGAGGATCGCCTCGCGGCCGACCCGGTCGGGAGCGGCGACGAGGACCTGGCGGTCGAAACGGCCGGGCCGCAGCAGCGCTTTGTCGAGCTTTTCGATGTGGTTGGAGGCGGCGATCACGATCACCATCCCCGGGTCTTTCTCGAAGCCGTCGAGCTCGACCAGGAGCTGGTTCAGCGCCTGCTCGCGCTCGCTGGTGCCGCCGTCACCGCCACCGCTGGAGCGGGAGCCGCCGATCGCGTCGAGCTCGTCGATGAAGACGACGGCGCGGCCGGCCTTGCGCGCCTCCTTGAAGAGGCGGCGGATGCGGGCGGCGCCGCGGCCGACGAACATCTCGACGAAGCTGGAGCCGGAGGCGGCGAAGAAGTCGACGCCGGCCTCGGCGGCGACGGCGCGGGCGAGCATCGTCTTGCCGGTGCCGGGCGGGCCGTGGAGGAGGACGCCGCGCGGCGCCTTGGCCCCGAGGGCGGAGAAGCGGTCGGGTTCGCGCAGCCAGGCGGTGACGTCCATCAACTCCTCCTTGGCGGCGTCGACCCCCTGCACCTCCTCCCAGAGGACCGGCTCGGTGCGGGACGCCTTCACCGTCTCCGGCTTCGTCGACCCCATCATCCCTCGCATCATCTTCAGGAAGACGAAGCAGAGAATCGACATGAAGACGACCCCGAAGACGGGGTACCAGTTGAAAAAGAATTCCTGCACGCGAGTCGCCATCGCTGCAGTGTGGACACATAACCGTCATTCCCCCATCGCACATCTGTCCAAATGTGGGCGAAGCGCTAAAGGTCGTGCCTGGGACGAGGCGCCTGCCCCCTGGCGAGACCGCGGAAGAGGCCGATTATCGACTTCGTCTGCGGTCTCGCGTTAGCGTTCGACCTGGGAGCCGCCGACGATGGCGTCCTCGCCGGAGTCGCCGAAGACGACCCAGGCCTTGTTGCCGCCGTCGTAGTCGGGGGCCCAGAGCTTCAGCGTCGCCGGCCGGCCCCAGACCGTCACCTGCTCCTCGCAGGTGGAGTCGAGGCCGCGCCAGATCCGCACGAAGGGGTTGCCCTCCCACTCGGCGGCAATCGTCGTCGGCTCGCGGTGGCCGGGGTGGACGGTGGTGTTCGGCGGCAGCTCCAGCAGCCGCATCACCGAGGCCTTGAGGTCGGCGAAGCCGCTGGCGCCGGGGGCCATCGTCCCGCCCACCGTTCCCTTGAAGAGGACGTCGGCGGTGAAGACGTCGGAGCCGTTGACGAGGAAGGCGAGGTGGCCGGCGGCATGGCCGGGGGTGTAGATGGCTTCGACCTCGAGGCCGCCGGCGTCGAGCTTCCCGCCATCGCCGAGGACGATCTCGACCTCGTCGTCGAGCTCGGCGGCGCAGTCGGCGTGGGCGACCAGCGGCGGGTTGTCGAGCTGCGCCCGCGCCTCGGCGAGGCCGGCGACGTGATCGGCGTGCGGGTGGGTGACGAGGACGTGGGTGATCTCGATCCCGTCGCGCTCCGCCTGCTCCAGCAGCGGTCCCAGCTCTTCGTTGCCGTCGATGAGGACGCCGCTGCCGCGATCGGGGTCGGCGACCAGGTAGGCGTTCGACAGCCACATCGGGTTCTCGGTCCTCTCAACGATCACTGCTCCTCCTCAGTTCCACGGTTGGGGGTGTCTGAGGTTAACCCTCATATGTGAGGGTCAAACTCAGACACGTCTGCGGCGCTGCCGTCGAGGAGGGTCTGGGCGACGAACTGGGGGTCGTCCCAGGTGGGGGTGTGGCCGACGCCGGGGAGGACGAGGAAGCGGGCGCCGGTGGGGCGGCGGTGCGGCTTCGGCGGGCCGAGCAGGCGGTCCTTCTCGCACCAGGCGATCGTCACCGGCACCTCCTCGGGATAGCCGGCCGGGTCGAAGACGTGGTTGCGCATCGCCCGGTTGGCGGCGTCGTAGCCCTCGCCGTCGAGCCAGCCGAGGGCCAGCGCCCGGGCCGCGTCGGGCGGGATCCGCTCCGGGTGCGCGGCGATCGACTGGAAGGCGGCGTGGCGGGTCTGCGGGAACTGCAGGGCGATCCCGAGGAAGGGGCGCGCGGCCTTCAGCCAGGGCGAGTCGCGCAGCAGCACCCGCCCGCCGCCGCCAGCCGGTTCGCCGAGCGGCCGCGACCAGAGGCCGGCGGGAGAGAGGGTCGTGACCGAGGCCGCCCAGCCGAACCGTCCCATTTCCAGCGCCACCCAGCCGCCGAGCGAGTTGCCGGCGACGTGCGGGCGCTCGACCCCGTTGCGGGCGCACTCCTCGTGCACGGCGCGCGCCAGATTGGCGGCGGTCGGCTCTTCGCCCTCGGGCAGCGGCGGCGTCTGCCCGAACCCCGGCATGTCGACGGCGTGCACCTCGCGCTCGCCCTCCAGCAGCGGGATCACCGGCTCCCAGATGCTGCGGGTGCCGCCGAGGCCGTGGAGCAGCAGCAGGTCCCGGCTCACCGCGCGCCCGGCTTCGCGAAGAGCGCCTGCACGTCGCCGATCCGCCGCTCGCGGAAGCCCGCCTCCGAGGAGCTGAGGTAGAAGTCCCAGAGGCGGCGGAAGCGCTCGTCGTAGCCGCGGGCGCGCAGCGCCTCCCAGGCGGCGAAGAAGCGCTGGCGCCACTCGGCCAGGGTCGGCGGGTAGTGGGCGGTGATGTCGTCGAGCCAGACCTGCTTCATCGAGGTCACGCGCTCGAGGCAGCCGGCGATCAGCCCCTCCGAGGGCAGGCAGCCGCCGGGGAAGACGTGGGTGTTGGCGAAGCTCTTCGCCGCCTTCTCGATCGCGTAGATGCGGTCGTCGATCGTGATCGCCTGCAGCAGCATCAGCCCGTCGTCGCTGAGCAGCTGGTCGCAGCGGCGGAAGTAGTCGTCGAAGTACTGCCAGCCGACCGCCTCGATCATCTCGACGCTGACGAGGCGGTCGAAGCGGCCCTTGAGGTCGCGGTAGTCCCGCAGCAGCACCGTCACCTGGCCGTCGAGCCCGGCCTCGCGGACGCGGCGCCGCGCCAGCTCGTACTGCTCGCGGGAGATCGTCGTCGTGGTCACCCGGCAGCCGCTGCGCCGCGCCGCGTGGATCGCCATCCCGCCCCAACCGGTGCCGATCTCCAGCAGGTGGTTCTCGGGCCCGAGCTGGAGGCGGTCGCAGATGCGGTCGAGCTTCGCCAGCTGCGCTCTCTCGAGGCTCATCGTGTCGTCAGCGAAGTAGGCGCAGCTGTACATCATCCGCTTGTCGAGGAAGGACTCGAAGAGGTCGTTGCCAAGGTCGTAGTGGGCGGAGATGTTGCGGCGCGAACCGCTGCGGGTGTTCTCGGGGACGAGGTGGCGGACCCGGTGCCAGAGCCCGCGCGGGCGGGCGATCAGGCCGCGGACCCCATCCATCTCGCGCAGCTCGCGGGCGGCGATGCGGATCAGGGAAACGAGGTCGTCGGTCTCCCAGAGGCCGTCGACGTAGCCTTCGCCGAGGCCGACGCTGCCGCGCAGCGGCCCGCGCCAGGCGGCGGGGTCGTTGACCTGGATCGTCGCCGTCAGTTCGGCGTCCGGGGGGCCGAAGCTGCGTTCGCGCGAGCCTTCGACGACCTCGATCCGTCCCTGGCTGAGGCGGCCGAGGACGGCGCCGACGCCGGCGCGAGCGAGCCCGTCCCTCATGGCGAAATGAACCCTCGCGGGCGTGCACCCTCCGGGTGCGGGTGGTACCGAGCGCCCTTCAGCTTCAGCCGCAGCGCCTGCGCGTAGATCTTCGCGACGACCTGCAGGGACATGGCGGGGTAGCGCGCCAGCATCCGGTTCAAGGTGCCGCGGGAGAGCTCCCGCCGCCGCAGGTTCAGCGTCGCGTCGAAGGTGGCGGCTCGCCGAGTCCGCGACAACCCGGACTCTGTACGGGTTGGGGCGGACTCGCGCGGGCGCGACGCGATCTGGACGGCGATGGTTTCGCCGGGCTCGGAGGCGCGGAAGGAGTAGGTCTGGTCCATGCCCATCAGGGGGGAGACGTGGAAGGCCTTGTCGAGGTCGTCCGCGAGGACCGTACCCCGGCGCTCCCCGCGCGCCAAGACGTAGGGGTGGCGCTCGCCCCAGGGGATGTTCGCGACGTCGGCCACGACTGCCTCTACCCGCTCACCCGCCTCGTCGAAGCAGTAATAGAAGGAGACCGGGTTGAACGAGTGGCCGAAGTAGCGGAGGCCGGCGAGGAGGCGGACCGGGCCGGAAGGGCGGGCGCCGGTTGCCTCCTCGACCGCCTCGCGCGCGCACTCGTCCAGCGGACGCGCCGGGTCGCCCATGAAGTCCTCGCGGCGGAAGCGCGCCGGCGCGGCGCGGCGGGCCGAGAAGAGCGGGAAGGGATCCAGCACCTCCGGCAGCTCTTCCAGATCGAGGTACATGAGGAAGAGGGGGTAGCGGAACTCGTGCTGGACGGGTTCGAAGCGGCGGTGGCGTATCCAGCCCTCGTAGACAGCGGAGGCGGGTGCGGGTGGGCGTGCGGGGGGGGGTGGGAGGGACAAGGGGTGGGGGTGGGCGGGCACCAGCGGGGCGGGCCCGGCGACCCCCACCCCGTGTCCCTCGAGCGCAGCCGTCATGCCACCACCACCTCCTCCCACAAGCGAACTGCATCAACTTCGCTACCTGCTGGGTTGCCAAGTTGATGCAGTTCGGGGGGAGCAGCACCTTCGATGCTCTCGACTGCTCGCTGCGCACTGACCACGCCGTCCTCGTGGAAGCCCCAGCCCCAGTAGGCGCCGCAGTAGTGGGTGCGGCCGCCGTTGCCGGAGATCTCGGGGTGGCGGGACTGGGCGACGACGCCCTCCTTGGTGTAGACGGGGTGGTCATAGGAGATGCGGCGGATCGCCTTCTCCGGATCGATCTGATCGCTGCGGTTCAGGGTGACGAAGTAGTTCTGCTTGGCGCGCAGACGCTGCAGGTGGTTCATCCAGTAGGTGACGGTGGTGCCGGTGGCGGGCTCGTCGGCGAGGTGGAAGTTCCAGCTCGACCAGGTGGCGCGGCGACGCGGCATCACCGAAGCGTCGGTGTGGAGGACGGCCTCGTTGCGCTGGTAGGGGATCGCGCCGAGGATTTCGCGCTCGGCCTCGCTGGGATCGGCGAGCAGGGCCAGCGCCTGGTCGGAGTGGGTGGCGATCACGACCTGGTCGAACTCCTCGCTCTCGCAGCCGTCGGCCTCGATCCGCACCCGGTCCGGCAGCCGCTCGATCCGCCGTACCGCCGCCCGCAGCCGCACCCGGTCCCGCCACGGCGCCGTGATCGCCTCGACGTAGCTGCGCGAGCCGCCGCTCACGGTTCGCCAGCGCGGCCGGTCGCGGAGGCTGTACATCCCGTGGTTCTCGAAGAACTCGGCCATGAAGCTGGCCGGGAAGCTCCACATCTGCGCCGGGTCCGCTGACCAAACCGCGCTCGCCTGCGGCACGATCAGGCGCTCGACGAAGTGGCGGGAGAAACCCTGCTGCTCGAGCCAGTGGCCGAGCGAGGGCGCGGTCCCGTTCATCCCGATCAGCGCCCGCGCCTCGCGGTTGAAGCGGCGCCAGTCGCGCAGCATCCCGAGGAAGGTCGGGCTGACCAGGTGGCGGGGCCGGGCGAAGAGGCCCCAGGGCGTGCCGGAGTACTCGAAGCGGCCGCGGCCGTCGGCGACCGAGAAGCTCATGTGGGAGGGCTGGCTCGCCACCCCCAGCTCGGCCAGCAGCGCTTCGAAGTTGGGGTAGTTGCGGTCATTGAAGACGATGAAGCCGGTGTCGACCCAGTGGGTCCCATCCTCGGTCTCGACCGGCACCGTGTGGGTGTGACCGCCGATCCGAGCGCCCGCCTCGTAGACGACGATCTCGTGCTCGGAGTGCAGGCGATGCGCAGCCACCAACCCCGATATCCCGGTCCCGACGATTGCGATCCTCATCGCCCGTTCCCTACGGAAAGAGATCTCGATCTGGATCAGCCATAAGGGCGGTAGAGCATCTTCCCGCCGAGCAGCTCGGTGACGGTGGCGAAGCGGTAGCC
Organism: uncultured Actinomycetes bacterium; assembly: GCA_946479725.1. Next base: position 12,538 of record CAMLHB010000042.1, read on the forward strand.
GCGGCCGCGCAAGGTGTCGATGATCCGCGGCAGCGCCGCCAGGGTCTCGCCGCGGGGCCCGCCGCCGTCGTGCATGAGGATGATCGAGCCCGGCTGGGCGTGACCGACGATGTTGCTGTAGATCGCCTCAGTCCCGGGGGTGGACCAGTCGCGCGGGTCGACGTCCCAGGTGATCGTTCGCATGCCGAGGCTGCCGGCGGCGGCGATCACGCTCGCGTTGACGCCGCCGCCGGGCGGGCGGAAGAGGCAGGGCTTGAAGTGGGTGTAGGCGCGGATCCGTTCGGCGGCGCCGGCGATCTGCCCGTAGCCGGGGTATTCGACGTGGTCCATCGTGTGGTCGCCGATCTCGCCCCCCTGGGCGAGGATCTGCCGCATCTCGTCTTCGCGCCCCGGCATCACCTGGCCGACCTCGAAGAAGGTCCCGGGCACGTCCTTTTCGCGCAGGACCCGAAGGAAGTCGTCGGTGTAGTCGCTGGGGCCGTCGTCGAAGGTGAGGGCGACGACCTTGCGGTCGCGCGGGCCGTTGGTGACGAGCCCGGCGCTGCCGCCGGTGCAGCCGACCGCGCGGACGGGGCGCAGGCGGAAGCGAGCGGTGCCCGTGGCGGGCAGGGACTCGCGGCAGTCGCCGCCGGGTCCGCAGCCGGAGCTGCGGATGATCCGCCAGCGATAGCGCCGCGGCGTGAGTGCGGCATCGCCGGGTTCGAGCGAGACGACCAGCTTCTGCGGCTGCGGCCGCTTCACGGTCGCCCTGATCGTCGAGGGATGCGTCGGGCGGCCGGCCGGGCTCACCTGCTCCAACCCCACCCGGTGCCGCGGTCGGTGACCGCCGAGGCAAAGGCGGACCGCCGGCGCCGTCGGACCTGGGCTGAGCTCGAAGCAGAGGTAGCGGGAAGCGGCGCGGCGCGGGTCGGGATGCGGTTCCAGGCGCGAGAGCGGCACGGCCCCCGCCGTGCGCACGCTGAAGATCAGCTCCCGCCCCTTCTGCATCAACCCGGCCCGCTGCAGCCGCGCCCCCGCACCCCCCTCCCGAACTGCATCAACTTCGCTACCTGCTGGGTTGCCAAGTTGATGCAGTTCGGAGGCGGCGGCCGGGGAGGCGCCGGTTAGCGCCGCGGCGGCTAGGGAGAGGGCGGCGGCGCACAGGATCTTGCGGGAGGGAGCGATAGCTGGGTGGCGGGTGGTGGGTTGCGCGAGGCTGTCGATGTTAAGACCGCGGCTCGGACCCGACGCGGCCCGCACCACTTCTACCTCTACCTTGTTGAGACCGGTTGTGACCTTTGGCAGTCAAACGAGAAGCCGCCCGCCGGCGCTGGCGGCGGTCCTCCTCGCGCTTGCCCTCGCGGCACTCGCGCCCGCCCGCGCCGACGCCGCGACCGGCGGCGCCGGAGAAGTCGAATCCGGCGGCAACGTCAGCAACAGCGCCTTCGACCGCCAGGGGATGTGGGTCTGGTACGTCTCCCACTGCGAGGGCGGCAGCATCGGCGCGATCGTCGCCCGCGCCAAGCGCAACGACGTCGGCACGGTCTATATAAAGGCGGCCGACGGAGGCGGCAGTTGGAGCCAGTTCAGCAAGGGACTGGTGCAGGCGCTGCACCGCGGTGGCCTCAGCGTTTGCGCCTGGCAGTTCGTCTACGGCGACGCGCCCGTCGCCGAGGCCAAGGCCGCCGCGGCGGCGGTGAAGAAGGGCGCCGACTGCTTCGTGATCGACGCCGAGGCCGACTACGAGGGCAAGTACGCCGCCGCCGACCGCTACGTCCGCTCCCTCCGCGCCCGCATCGGCGGCGCCTTCCCGGTCGCCCTCGCCGGCTTCCCCTACGTCGACTACCACCCCTCGTTCCCCTACTCGGTCTTCTTCGGCCCGGGCGGCGCCACCTACAACCAGCCGCAGATGTACTGGAAGACGATCGGGACCTCGGTCCGCACCGTCTACGAACACACCTACCTATACAACCGCGTCTACGGCCACCCGATCTACCCGATCGGCCAGACCTACGAAGCCCCCGGCAGCGCTTCGATCCGGCTCTTCCGCCGTTTCGCCGCCAGCTACGGCGGCCTGCCGCCCAGCTGGTGGTCGTGGCAGGAGACGAACGACCAGGAGTGGGGGGCGGTCGGCGCCGACAGCGCCCTGCGCCCGGTCGCCGCCTTCCGCCAGGAAGTCGTCCACCCGCTGCTGAAGCGGAAAAGCAGTGGCGACCTCGTCGTCTGGGCGCAGGAGCACCTGATCGCCGCCGGCGCCGAACTCCCGGTGACGGGGATCTTCGGCCGTCAGACCGCCCGCGCCGTCCACCTCTTCAAGGAAACCCACGGCCTCCCCGCCGACGGGATCGTCGACACCGAAACCTGGAATGCCCTCCTCGCCTACACCCCCTACCGCCCCCGCTGGACCGCCGCCGGCTCCGGCGC
>CAMLHB010000043.1 GCA_946479725.1 uncultured Actinomycetes bacterium
CCCGGCAAACAACCCGCCGACGGGACGATTTCGGTCGATATAGGACCGTTTTCGTCCCGTCGGCGGGGAGTTGTGGGCGCCGAGGAGGGCGAAGGGGGCGAGGAGGGCGGCGGAGGGCTTGGTGGCTATGGCGGCGGTGAGGGCGGCGCCGGCGGTTTGGTCCCGGGCGGTGAGGAGGGCGGCGACGCTGGCCGTCGCCAGCAGCATCGTCAGGGCGTCGTTGTGGGCGCCGCCGACGACGTGGACGAGGAGGAGGGGGTTGAGAGCGACGAAGGCGGCGGCGCGGAGGGGGTCGGCGCCCCGCCAGGCGGCGATGCGGCTGGTCAGGACGGCAATGCCGAGGACCGAGAGGGCCGCGACCGCCTTCAGCACCGCGACGGCGACGCCGACCGGCAGCCAGGCGAGCGGGTAGGTGAGGAGGGTGAAGAGGGGGCCGTAGGCGCTGGTCGCTTCCGTCCAGGTGACGTGGGAGTAGGCGGGGTCGGACCTTGCGGCCAGCGGCGGGTGGACAAAGGGGTCGAGGCCGTGCCGCACCCCCAGTCGGGCGTAGTCAACGTAGCTGTAGACGTCGTGGGAGAGGAGGACGGGGGCGACGGCGAAGGCCGCCACCAGGACGAGGATCGTCGCCCAGACGAGGCGGCGACCCAGCCGGGGAGCCGCGGCGAGGAACCCGAGGTAGCCGGCGAAGCCGGTCCACATCAGGCCGAAGGCGAGGCCCGGGTCGATCGTGCCTACCCGCCGGCGTTCTTGCCGTCGCCAACGTCCTTGGGCGCGGGTGGCGGTGGCGGGACGTACGGCTGCTGCCCGGCCCCCGGGGCGTAGGCGTTGGGGTCATAGCCGCCGACCGCGGCGCTGCCCGGCGGCGGCGAGCTGCCGCCGTTGCCCGACTTGCCGCCGCCGAGGCTGGCTTCGTCGTGCGGGCTCGAGCGGGCGTAGCGCCCGTAGAAGGGCGCCCAGCTGATCTGCTGCTTCGGTTCGGCGAACTCCTCGCAGGGGACCCCGGCGTTGCTGTACAGCGAGTGCCAGATTTCGGCCGGGAAGGTGCCGCCGAAGACGATCATCCCGTGCACGCTCGACATCGAGACGTCGTTCGATTCGGGATAGCCGACCCAGACCACGGTCGCCAGGTTGGGCTGGTAGCCGGCGAACCAGGCGTCGGTGTATTCGTCGGTCGTCCCGGTCTTGCCGGCCTGGCCGCTGCAGCCGGTGTAGGCGGCCGTCCCGGTCCCTTCGGTGATGTTGTCGTGCAGCAGCCGGGTCACCTGCCAGGCCACCGCCGGCGAGATCGCCCGCCGCGGCTTCGCCCGGTCGGGGTGGTCGACGTGGCCGTTGGGGAAGACCACCTTGGCGATGGCGATCGGCTTGCGGCGGACGCCGCCGTCGGCCAGGGTCGAGTAGGCGCTTGACATCTCCAGCGGCGAGACGCCGACCCGCAGGCCGCCGATCCCCTCCGCCGGGATCCCGTCGAGCGGCGAGACGATCCCCATCTGGTGGGCGGTCGCCGCCACCGCCTTCGGGCCGACGTCGAGGTCGAGCTGGGCGAAGACGGTGTTGTCGGAGGCGACCGTCGCCTGCTGCAGGTTGACCGTCCCCAAATAGCCTTCGTCGGCGGTGTGGACCGTCCAGTGCCCCCACCTGGGCAGGTAGAGGTCGAGCGGTTTCGAGGTGTAGTAGGTGGTGTAGGGGTCGATGCCCTGGCGGATCGCCGTCGTCAGGACGAAGGTCTTGAAGGTCGAGCCCGGCTGCCGGTGCCCCTGGGCCGCGAGATTGAACTTGCTCTCTTCGTAGTCGGTGCTGGAGAGCATCGCCCGGATCTCGCCGCTGCGGGGGTCGATCGAGACCAGCGCCGAGGAGGGGTCGGTCGAATACGGGAGCGCCGAGCGCATCGCTTCCAGCCCGACTTCCTGCAGCTTCGGGTCGATCGTCGTCTGGACCTCGAGGCCGCCGCGACGGACCGTGTTGGCGCCGTAACGGTCGATCAGCTCGTTTTCGACGTAGTCGAAGAAGTAGGGCTCGCGGTGCTCGAAGTAGCCTTCGTCGAGGCTCACCCGCAGCCCGCTCGCCATCGCCGCCCGGGCCCGCTGCGGACTGACGTAGCCCTGCTTCGCCATCTGCCGCAGCACCTCGTCGCGGCGCGCTTTCGCCGCCTTCGGGTTCAGCAGCGGGTTGTATTCGGAGGGTGCCTGCGGCAGTCCGGCCAGCAGCGCCGCTTCCGGCAGCTTCAGCTCCCAGACCGGCTTCGAGAAGAAGATCCGGGCGGCGGCGCCGACGCCGACCGCGGTCGTCCCTTCGACCGTCCCGTAGGAGGCGACGTTGAGGTAGGAGCCGAGGATTTCCTTGCGGCTGTGGTGTTCGGCGTACTCGATCGCCAGCTGCGCCTCGACGATCTTCCGCTTCAGCGTCCGCTTCGGGTTGCGGATGCAGAGGTTGCGGACCAGCTGCTGGGTGATCGTCGAGCCGCCCTCGACCGCTTCTCCGGCTTCGAGGTCCTTCAGCGCCGCCCGCAGGATCCCCTCGTAGTCGAGGCCATCGTGCTCGTAGAAGCGCTGGTCCTCGATCGCCACCGTCGCCAGCTGCAGGCTCTTCGGCACCCGGTCGATCGAGACCAGCGAGCGTGCCTGCGGCGAGGCGACCACCCCGAGCTTGGAGCCGTCGGCGGCGTAGAGGACCGTGTTGCCGCCCTTGGCGATCGGCTCGCAGGTTGAGAGCGAGGGGGCGTCGGCGGCGACGTCGAGCACCCAGGAGGTGACGGCGATGCCGGCGACGACGAGCAGGGCGAGGACGCCGCCGAGGACGATCAGGAGCTTGGCCCCGATCCCCCCGTGCCGGCGCTGGCGTCGCCGAGTGCGCTGCGTCATCGAGCAGAGGGTACTTCGCGTGGAGCGCCGTCAGGCGACGGTGTCGTCGGTGGAGTGGTTGTGGACGATCCCTTCGGTCAGGAGCTGGTTGGGGATCACCACGGAGCTGCCGTCGCCGGGGTCGACGTAGGTGTAGGAGAGGGTGATGTCGGTGACCCGTCCCTCCCGATCTTCGAAGCTGACGCGGTCGCCGATCCGGATCGGCTGCGAGATCGCGATCTGGATGCCGGCGATCGTGTTGGCGAGCGTGCGCTGAGCGGCGAAGCCGACGACGGCGACGATCAGCGCGGTCGAGGCGAGGACGCCGGTCGCCAGCTGCTTCAGCCCCGTGAACTGGCTCAGCGCCAGCATCGCGACGACGAGGAAGACGCCGAGGAAGGTAAGGCGGCGGAGAATCCGCAGCCGGGTCCGGGTCGTGCGGGAGACCTGTGAGACTGCGGGCGACATGGAGGGCAACCTAGCCATCCCGCCTGTCGCCGAAACCGCGCGGCGTCCCTTCCCGCCCTCCAACTGGGGCCCGACGGGGGCCGTCGTGGGGGCGGTGGCGGCGATCGTCGCCGGCCTCCTGCTCGGCCTGCCGGCCCTGTTCTTCACCGAGGGTGAAGGCGACCTGACGACGACCGGGAACATCGTCGCCCAGATCGGGTTGGTTATCGGGCTGGTCGGCGTTCCCCTCTTCGTTGCCTACTCGCACGGCGCCGCCTCGCTGAAAGAGGCCGCGCGCCGCCTCGGCCTGCGCCGGTTCGACCGCTCCGCCTTCCTCTGGATGGTCGTCGCCCTGATCGCTTACCTGGCCCTGCTCGGGCTCTACTCGCTGCTCGTCGTCGAACCCGAACAGGAAGACATCGCCGAAAGCTTCGGCCCGGTCCCGGTCCAGGTCCTGCTGATCTGCCTCGCGGCCCCCTTCTCCGAGGAGCTCTGCTTTCGCGGGATGCTCTTCGGCGGCCTGCGGGAGCGGCTGCCGAAGCTGCCGGCGGCGCTGGTCGCCGGCCTCGTCTTCGGTCTCCTGCACGCCTTCACCGGGCTCAGCGCCGTGCCCCCGCTGGCGATCCTCGGCGTCATCTTCTGCCTGCTTTACGAGCAGACCGGCTCGATCGTGCCGGGGATGATGCTCCACGCTCTGAACAACTGCGTCGCCCTCCTCTCTCAGTAGGATGCCGCGCGTGAATCGCCGTCTCTCGTCTGCTCTCGCTCTCGCCGCCGTCCTCGCCCTGCCGGCCACCGCGGCCGCCGCGCCGAAGACGAAGCCACTGCCGAAGCCCGTGCCCGCCAAGGAGGCGACGGTCAAGGTCAAGGTCGGGCACCTGAAGAACGGCCGGGCGGAAATCATGCAGACCGTCCCCGTCAGCGGCAGCCTCGCTCCGTACGTCGCCGGCGAGAAGGTCCAGGTCACCTTCTATCTCGACGGCCACATCCTCTTCAGCCGCAACCTGGCGACCCGCCGGGCGGGCGGCAAGGGCGTTTTCAAGACCAGCATCGAGGTGCGCGAGAACGGCAAGTACGCGGTCGCCGCCAAGCATGTGGCAACGCCCCAGCTCGGCGCCGACAGCAGCGTCCGCAAGAGCTGGAAGGTCAGCTTTCCCGCCCTGCACAAGGGCGAGTGCGGCGACGTCGTCGTCGGCTTCAAGAAGGCGATGCGGGCGATGGGCTACATCGCCAACGACGGCCGCTGCTACGGCGGCAAGACCGGCCGCGGCGTCCTCGCCTACCGCAAGGTCAACGACATGACCCGCAGCGAGCGGGCCGGTGCCGGCCTGGTCAAGAAAGCGTTCTCCGGCAAGGGGGGCTACACCGTCCGCCACCCGGGCGCCGGCGAACACGTGGAGGCGCCGCTGTCGAAGCAGGTCCTCGTCTTCGCCAAAGGCGACAAGGCCTTCGCGATCTACCCGATCTCCTCCGGCAAGTACTCGACCCCGACCGTCACCGGGCACTACCAGTTCATCCGCCCCGAACCGGGCTACAACTCGCACGGGATGTACTACTCCTGGTACTTCTACGGCGGCTACGCGGTCCACGGCTATAACTCGGTCCCGGACTACCCCGCCAGCCACGGCTGCCTGCGCACCTACATTGCCGACCAGCCCGAGATCTACAACAGAATTCATCTGGGCGAGGACATCTTCATCTGGTGAGCGCGAAGGAGACGCTGCTCTCCGAGCTGAAGGAGCACTCGCTGATCCTCGGTGAGGTGATGCTGGCGAGCGGGGCGACGGCTCAGTACTACGTGGATGCGCGGCGGACGTTGATGCGGCCGGAGGGATTCAAGGCGGCCGGAGAGTTGATCGCGGCGGCGGCTCATGAGCTGGGGGCGACGGCGGTGGGAGGGCCCGCGACGGCGGCGATCCCGCCGGCCTGCGCGGCGATCGCGGTGACGGGAGGCGAGGACCTGGTCGCCTTCTTCGTCCGGGGGTCGCGGAAGGAGCACGGGCTGCAGCGCTGGGTCGAGGGGCCGGTCGAGCCGGGGGTGCGGTGCCTGGTGGTCGAGGACACGGTCACGACCGGCGGCTCGACGGCGACGGCGATCGAGCGGGTGCGCGAGGAGGGGCTCGAGGTCGTCGGGGTGGCCGCCGTGGTCGACCGGCTCGCCGGCGGGGCCAAGCGGATCGAAGCTGCGGCCGAGGCGCCCTACCGGGCGCTGGTCACGATCGACGAGATCTACCCGGACCGTCCCGACCGCGGCTGATGGAGCCCGACGCCGTCGAGATCCGCGTCGTCGGCTGCTTGATCGAGAAGCAGCGGACGACGCCGGACGCCTACCCGCTCTCGCTGAACGCGCTGCGGCTCGCCTGCAACCAGTCGACGAACCGCGACCCGGTGGTCGCCTACGACGAGGCGACGGTGAGCGAGGCGCTGCGGCGGCTCGCGTTGCGCGGCTGGACCCGCCTCGCCAGCGGCGCCGGCAGCCGCGCCCGCAAGTACCGGCACCTGCTGCCCGAGGCGCTCGGGGTCGACGACGCCGAGCTGGCGCTGTTGGCGGTGCTGATGCTGCGCGGCCCGCAGACGCCGGGGGAGCTGAAGCAGCGCAGCGAGCGCCTGCACCCTTTTCCCGATCTCGCCGGCGTCCACGCTGCCCTCGAGGGATTGCTGGGGCGGGAGCTCGTGGTCCGGCACCCCCGGCGTCCGGGCCAGAAGGAGGACCGCTACGAGCAGACGCTCGGCGGGGCGACCCCGGAAGAGCCGGGCGAAGTGGGTGGAGAGGCGCCAGTGGAGGCTGAAAGCTCCACCGCGGACGAGGACCGCCTCGACCGGATCGAGCGCGAGCTGGGCGAGCTGCGGGCCGAGGTCGCGCGGCTGCGCGAGGCGCTCGGCGACTAACCGCGGAGGCCGAGGACGGCGGTCCGCCGCCCGCCCGGTATCGCCACCACGACGTGGGTCTTGAGCCAGCTGCGCTGGCGCAGCAGGGCGCGGCCGCCGGGGCTGAGGGGTACCCGGTAGGTCGCACTGCCGCCGCCGCTGAGGCGGAAGGGGGCGCGGCCGATCAGCCTGCTCACCGGCCGGGTGCGAGGGCCGAAGCGATGGTGGGTCGGGACCCGGAAGCGGGTGTGGAGGAGGATCTGCCCGGGGCACTCGGTGCCGGCCGGCCAGAGGCAGGTGACCCTCACCCTCACGGCCTTGCCGCTCTCCTTCGGCCGCGAGAGCCGCAGCGCCACCGGGATCGTCGTCCCCTTGCAGCCGAGCAGCCGATCTTCTCCGTCGGCGACGTTGAGCGCGTAGGCGCAGACTCGCTGGTAGCCGGACTTGACCGTCGCCAGGCTGGCGTCGAACCCGTGCTGCGGTCCCGCTTCCGGAAACTCGCCGGCGACGTCGCGGCGGGAGCGGGAGGCGATCGCGCCAAGCTCGTAGGTGACGGCGCCGGGGGTACCTTCCTTACCGCCGACCGAGAGGCGGATCGAGAGCGGTTCGGTCGGGGCGTCGGGGTCGAAGGCCCAGCCGCGGATCCTCACCTGCCCCGGTGCCGGCGAGCCGGCGGAGTCGAGGTAGCCGACCGGGTTGTCGCCGCTGACAAGGGTGGCGGAGCCGACCGTGGCGGCGTCGAGGTAGTCGTTGTCGACGTTGATCGTCACCCCGCCGTAGCTCTCGTTGTGGCCGCCGCGGTACTGGTGGATCCGCTGGTGCGGGGTCCAGGCGCTCGCCGGCACGACCGCGTCGGCGGTGTTCTGCTGGCCGTTCCAGTTGGCGATCCAGATCTCGTCCGGCAATTCGTAGCCGCTGCCGACCTGGCCGGCGAGGTCCTCGATCCCCGAGGCGCTGCTGCTGTAGACGCCGGAGAGATAGCCCAGCGAGTGCAGTTGCTTCGTCCAGGCTTCAAGAAAGGCGAGGGTCGCCGCGGTTGCGCTCGAGGTCTGGCTGTAGGACTCCATGTCGAAGTAGATCGGGCTGCCCGGCCCCATCGCCACGGCGCCCGCTTCTTCGACCGCGTCGACCGCCGCCGCGCTCCCCTGCGCGGTCGCCTGGCTGGAGTTGAGCTTGGCGCAGCTGGAGCAGCTGCTGGTCGGCGCCTGCAGGCCGACGTAGGTGGGGATCAGATGCCAGCCGGCTTCGGTCTGCGCCGCCACCCAGCTTGCCGTCAGGTTCGGCTGCGAGCAGGCCCGGTTGGCGCCGCCGATGTAGACGCCGATCGCCCGGTACGGAGATCCCCCCCACGCTGCCATCGCCTTCGTGGAGGGCGTCGCGCAGGCGTCGAAGCCGACCCCGGTGAAGGTGGCGCTGCCGGCGGAGGCCGTCGCGCGCCGCGCCGCGTAGCCGAGTGCCGAGGCGCGGGCGCCGCTTCCGGGTTCGACCAGGATCGCCCGCCGCCGACCCATCGCGCCGGCGGGGCAGCGCTGCTGCGAGGAGGGCGTCCCCAGATAAACCGCCCGGCGGTCGAGCCGCACACACATCCCCGGGTGCCGGGCGAGGCGGAAGACCGGCCAGCCGGCCGGGGCCTGGACGTTGCGGCCGTCGAAGTGGACGCTGCGCGTGGCTGCACCGGCTCCGGTCGCGAATCCCGCCAGCAGGGCGAGGACAAGGAGGAGGACGGGAGGACCGAGTGCTGCGGCGGAACGAGGGCGAAGGGTCACGATCTGCACTCTCGGTACAAGCACGGCTGACCGGCAAAAGTTGCAGGGCCCCGGGCGAAAGCCTGCAGCCCGGCCGGATGCCCCGAGCTGGATTCGAACCAGCGGCCTATCCCTTAGGAGGGGATCGCTCTATCCAGCTGAGCTATCGGGGCGGGACCTTCGAATTGTCGCTTAGTTGACGAAAGATTTGCGAAGTTGGCGCGGGGCGCGCACCACGCGTGCGATCTGGCTCGGCAGGATCCTTTGCATGAGAACTGCAACGGCGGTCGACATGTCCGGAGCACGGGATAATGTTCTGCACATGTCCAAAATGATCCAGATCAGAAACGTGCCCGACGAGCTGCACCGGGAACTGAAGCAGCGGGCGGCGCTCGCCGGGATGAGCATGTCCGATTACATCAAGCGGGAGCTCGACCGGAGAAGCCGCAAATCGACGATCAACGAGATCTACGCGAGGAGCAGGGGACGGAGCGTGGGGTCGACCCTGACCACGCAGAAAATCGTCGACATCATCCGCGAAGCTCGCGGGGACTGATGGCCGTCGTAGATGCATCCGTGCTCGTCGAGCTTCTTGGTCATGGACCCCATGCGGAGTTAGTCCGAGAGCGACTCGACGCCGAAGAACACTCGCTGTGCGCACCGCACCTGATCGATGCGGAGATCGGTCATGCGCTGCGGCGATCGGTTCGTCTGGGCGAAGTCTCCGCTGAGGCCGCGGGACTGGCGCTGTGGGAAGTCGACGAGCTTCCAATCGAGCGGGTGGAGCACGAACTCCTGATTCATGTCGCCTGGGGCCTGCGCGACAACTTCAGCTTCTACGACGCCCTCTACGTGTCCCTGGCGCTGATGCTCGACGAACCGCTGCTCACCTTCGACGCGCGATTGGCACGAACTGGGATCGATCTCCCGATCGAGGTGCTCGCGTAGCGCCTGCTTCAGGCGTAGAGCGTCTCGGAGGCGAGCTCGTCGCCGCGGCGGCTCCAGAGCTTCACCTCCATGAACACCTCGTCGCCGTAGCCCTCGAGCGCGTCGAGCGCGATCAGGGTGAAGCGGTCCTGGGAGATCAGCTCCTGGTCGACCGTCTCGGTCTCGAGTACGGCGGTGGCGGCGACGGCGCCGCGGACCAGTGGCCGTCCCCAGACCAGGGTGACCGCGCCGGCGCGGCCGTTCTCCCCGCGCCAGCGTCCGATCACATCATCGTTCAGGTCGATTCGCCACTCCGGGTTGTCGGCGGCGAGGATGTCCGTGAAGTCGGCCTTGGCGCTGAAGTCGGCGGGCTCGCCCTCGGGCGGCTGCACGTAGGAGACGTGGCCGAACAGCTCCAGCCGCCCCTCCTCGCTTTCGGTGTGAGCCGAGCAGGGGACCCAGACCCGTCCGCCCCAGGCCCGCTCGGGGAACCAGGCGACCTCGGCTGGGACCGCCGCGCCCGCCGGCAGCTCGGTGAGCGCCCCGACCGCCTTCGCGAACTCCTCCCGCAGGCGCTCGGCGAAGCGACCGTGCGGGATCCCCTCCTGGGTGGTGTCGGCGATGAAGCGGGGGATCGGTCGTTCGGTCGGACGCATCAGAGGCAGTCCCGGAGGTCGGAAGCCGCCCGCTCGGGCGGGTAGACGTTGATGTCGACGCCGGTGCCGAGCTCGAAGCCGGCCTTGATCGTCAGGCGGGGGGCGATGTCGACGTGCCAGTGGAACTGCTCGGCGCCGCGGGGGGCGGTGCGGATCCAGAGGTTCAGCTCCGGCGGGCCGTCGAAGAGCCTGGCGAGGGCGCCCATCGCGGTCCGAATCATCGCCGCGCCGCCCTCGTCCTCCTCGAAGCGGGCGCTCTCGCGGCGCGGGATCACCCGCAGCTCGAAGGGCGAGCGCGAGGCCCAGGGGCAGACCAGCGCCGCCTCGTCGTCGATTGCCACCAGCCGCTCCCGCCGGCGCACCTCCTCGACGAGGACGTCGCTGAGCAGCCCGCCGCCGGCCGTTCGTTCGCCGTAGGCGCCGACCCGCTCGCGCTCGCGGGCGACCGCCGTCGGCACGAACGGAAGCGCGTAGAGCTGGGCGTGGGTGTGCTCGAGCGAGGCGCCGGCCCCACCCCCCTCGTTGACGATCAACTGCAGGTAGGAGGCCTCGGGATGGGCGCGCATCCGCTCGCGCCAGGTGGCGATCGCGGTGGCGAACTGCTGGTCGTCCAGCTCCGCCATCGCCGTCAGGTGCTCGGGCGAGTTGATCAGCACCTCGTGCGCCCCTTCCGCGGGCAGGGGGGAGAAGAGGTCCGGTTCGCCCGCCCGTTTCGTCGCCAAGAGCGGATCGCCGGCGCTGGCGAACGCCCCGGCATCGGCGGCAGGTGCAACCGAACCGTGAACCGATTTGTCCCCGGTATCCGGGGACGGCTGGCCCAGTGCGGGATAAAGGTTGGGGACGACGCGCGTGGTCCACCCCGGCGTGTCCGCCTCGCCTCCATCCGCCCGCGTCGCGTAGAGCTCGGGCGGGGTACGGTCCTCACGGCCTTCGCAGAAGGGGCAGTTCTCGGGTCCCTTCGGCTGGCTCGCGCGCGCCGAGAAGCTGTCCGGGCGCGCAGCCCGGCCGGGGGCGAGGATCGTCCTCAGCCCCGTCAGCTGGTCGATGCGGATCTCTGGCGTGCTCAGGAGCGGGAGGGGGGGAGATCGCCTGCGTCGGGCTCGTCGACCGGGGGCGGCTCGGCCGGCGGGGACGGCGGCCGCGGCGGTCGTTCGGTTCCCTCGGCGCGCGCAGCCGCGCCTTTGCCGACGAACGGCTCGAGCACGTCCATCGGCAGCGGGAAGACCACGGTGGTGTTCTGGTTGGAGCCGATTTCCAGCAGCGTCTGCAGGTAGCGCAGCTGCAGCGAGGCGGGATTGGTGCTGATGATGTCGGCGGCGTCGGTGAGCTTCTGCGCCGCCTGCCACTCGCCCTCGGAGTTGATGATCTTCGCCCGCCGCTCGCGCTCGGCCTCGGCCTGTCGCGCCATCGCCCGCTGCATCTGCTCGGGGATCTCGACGTCCTTGATCTCAACCGCGGTCACCTTCACGCCCCAGGGCTCGGTCGACTCGTCGATGATCTTCTGCAGCTCTTCGTTGAGCCGCTCGCGGTCGGCCAGCAGTTGGTCCAGCTCCGCCTTGCCGAGCACCGAGCGCAGCGCCGTCTGCGAGATCTGCGAGGTGGCGACGAGGTAGTTCTCGACCTCGACCACCGCCCGGTTGGAGTCGACGACGCGGAAGTAGGCGACGGCGTTGACCCGACAGGGCACGTTGTCGCGGGTGATCACCTCCTGCGGCGGGATGTTGAGGGTGATCGTCCGCAGGTCGACCTTGACCATCCGGTCGATCAGCGGGATCAGCAGGATCAGGCCCGGGCCCTTCTGGGCGATCAGGCGGCCGAGCCGGAAGATGACGCCGCGCTCGTACTCGCGCAGAACCCGCACCGAGGCGCCGAGGAGGATCGCGCCGAAGAAGACGAGGACGATGAAGATCCCTGCGACGACGCCCATCAGCCTGCTCCTTCGTTCGCGTTGACCGCGGTCTCCTGCTCCGGGCGAACCACCAGCGTCAGCCCGTCGACCGCCTCGACCCGGACTTTATCCCCCAGGCGGATCGGGCTCGCGCCGGCGGCGAGACGGGCGCTCCAAAGGGTGCCCCCGAGCCAGACCCTGCCCTCGGGGTCGATCGCGCTGCGGGCCTCGGCGGCGGCGCCGACCATCTCCTCGGTCCCCGTCCGCACCGCCTCGTTGCGGTGGGCGGCGAGGACCTTGCGGGTGACGAAGTAGAAGGTGATTCCGGAGAGGACGCCGAGCGCCAGCAGGGCCCCGCCGGCGTAGTCGGCGACGCTGCTGTCGGAGCCGAAGGCGGCGATGCCGGCGGCCGTCAGCCCGATCACCCCGAGGAGAGCGAGGACGCCGCCGGTCGGCAGCAGCAGCTCGGCGAGAAGCAGGCCGGTCCCGACCAGAGCGATGAAGACGAACGCTTCCATCGCTCCCGATTATCCGCCCTGCAGCGCGTAGCGACGGAGGTCTTCTTCGAGTTCGGCTTCGTCGCGGTAGGGGCCGTATTTGAGGTAGACGAGTTCGCCGTTGCGGTTGTAGAAGGCGGTGTTCGGAAGCCCCCGCCCGTTGACCGAGTCGTGGATGTGGCCGTCGGAGTCGGTGTAGCTGGGGTACGGCACCGGAGCCTCGCGCAGGAAGGTTGCGGCGGCGTCGTTGGAGTCTTCGGAGTTGACGCCGAGGATGGCGACCTTCTTCCCGTGGCGAGCGGAGAACTGCTGCAGGATCGGGAACTCCTGGCGGCAGGGTCCGCACCATGAGGCCCAGATGTTTGCCACCACCGGGTAGCCGTGCAGCGCCCCGATCCGCTTTTCGAAAGCTTCGCCGCCGCCTTCGAGCAGCTTGTCGCTTTCCTCGTGGAGCGCCGCCAGCGGCGCCGGCGAGCCGGCCAGGGCCTTGGCGTAGTCGGGGTGGGAGCCGCCGTAGTCGCCGCCCGCCGAGCCGCCGCAGCCGCTGCCGACGACTAGCGCCAGCGCTAGGAGGACAAGTGCCGGCAGTGGTCCGATTCGCGCGTGCATCCGTTCGATGGGTACAATACGTACGTTCGGTTCGCGGCTCGCGGATCGCGCTGAGTAGTTGGGGGGACGCCAGTCGAGCCCCCGCAGCCTCGTTCACTTGTCCCAGCTCGCGCTCTTGGCGGAGTGGGGACGGAAGCCCCGGAAGCCTTCTATGGCCAAGACCAGCGACGTTGCCGCGGACGCGGCAGTTCCTTCAAGCGCCGACATCGAGCGCGCGGCGGCGTTCGCCCGCGAGCCCTTCCTGCTCGATGGCGAGGGGCCCGAGGCGCTCGCCCCGGGTACCGCCCGCCGGCGCGCCCTCGACGCCGCCCTGAAGGAGCTCGACGGCGGCGCCGAGCACCCGTCGATCGAGTGGCGGCGGGACTTCTCGCTGCTGCTGGGGCTGGAGCGCTTCCTCGCCGACGAACCGCCGAAGCTTCGCGACGGGGCCGAACTCAACCCGCACCAGGTGGACGCCCTCTCCGGCACCCTGGCCGAGCTGATGGGCCAGCAGCAGACCGGCACCGCCGTCGAGCCGCCCGAGAACGGCAACGGCGACGCGGTCGAGCCGATCGCCACGGTGGACGGGGCCGGCGAGGACGAGGAGGACGACGACGAGGTCGATCCCGACGAGGAGCCGCAGGACTGGGAGGAACAGCCCGACGAGGAGGACGAGGAGGTCGTCGAGGAGGCGCCGGAGGACCCAGGCGCCGAGCGGCGCTTCTGGTTCGAGCACGCGACCGGCGCTGGCAAGACCGTCGCCGCGGTCGGCTTCGTCGAGGCGACCCGGACCGGCGGCGTCCTGATCCTCACCCACCGCCGCAACCTCGTCGACCAGTTCATCGGCGAGATCTCCGACCGCGGTTACAAGGAGCGGCTGCGGCCGCCGCTGCTCGACGGCCGCGACGACCCCGACGGTCCGGTCACGGTCGAGACCTACCAGTGGTTCGTCCGCAACCACAAGAAGATCTCCGACGCCTACTCGATCGTCATCTGCGACGAGGCCCACACCGCCCTGGGCGAGAAAACCAGCGCCTGCATCCGCGAATGGAACGGCCCCGTCTACATCGGCATGACCGCGACCGGGGCGCTGATCGCTCGCCATGTCGCCGACCTCTTCCCGACCCAGACCTCGCGCTTCGACCTCGCCCAGGCGGCGCGGCGCGGCGTCATCGCGCCGCTGCGCTGCCTGCGGATCCCGCCCGGCCCGGGGGTGCGGACGATCGCCAAGGTGCCGCTGCGCAAAGGCGAGGTCGACCAGGACTTCGACCAGGAGGAGTTGGCGGCACTGCTCGACCAGGAGCCCTTCAACGTCGCCATCGCCGACCTCTACCGCTCGCGCTTCCGCAAGATCCCCGGCGTCGTCTACACCGCCGGCGTCCAGCACGCGAAGAATGTCGCCAAAGCCTTCCGCGACGCCGGCATCAACGCCCAGGCCGTCTCCGGCGAAACGCCGAAGCGCGAGCTGGCCGAGATCCTCGCCGGCTTCGAGCGCGGCACCGTCGACGTCCTCTGCAACGCGATGCTGCTGGCCGAGGGCTGGAACAGCCCGCGGGCGACGATCTGCATGCACCTGGCGCCGACCGCCTCGCGGCGGATCTATCAGCAGCGGGTCGGGCGCGTCACCCGCCGGGCGCCGGGCAAGGAGGCCGGGATCGTCCTCGACTTCGTCCATCCGGCGACGACCCACGACGAGACGATCGTCACCCTGCACAGCCTGCTGGACCGCGACGTCTACCGCGGCGGCGCGATCGTCGTCGGTCCGGTGCGGCGCGGGCGCGGGCGCAAAGTCCGGGTCGAGCGCCGGATCGTCCCCGTCTCCGAGAATGAGCAGAAGCGGATGGAGGTGCTGGAACGGGAGATCTGGCGGACCGCCGTCGAGAACCTCGACTACCCCGAGCAGCACGCCTGGGCGGCGCTCGCCGGGGCGCGGGTCAACACCCAGGGCTGGCGGCGGGCGCGGGCGATGCTGCAGAACGACCGCACCAAAGAGCTGCGCAAACGCTTTCTGCTCACCTGCGTCCAGCGCAATCGCAACTCGCAGCTGCGGCTGAAAGCGCTGAGCGAGATCGCCGACCTTGGCGACCCCGACGCCCTCGACGACGCGATCGACATCGTCGGCACCTGGAGCCGCGAGGACAAACGGGCGGGGACGAAGACCCTGCTGCAGGCGCTGATCGACAAACGGATCGGCCGCCGCGACCAGGCTCAGGCCTGGGTCTGGCGGCTTGCCTCCTACACCCGCGAGCTGCACGAGGAGTACGCGGTCCAGCGCTGGCCGGAGACCAAGCGCCTGCTGGGGCTGC
>CAMLHB010000044.1 GCA_946479725.1 uncultured Actinomycetes bacterium
CAGTGGCCGGAGCGGTGCCAGAGGCTCTCGTCCATCACCTGCGGGGTGGCGATCTCCTGGTAGCCGCGCTTGCGCAGCTGGTCGCGGACCTCTGTCTCGATCGTCCGCAGCATCGTCGTCCCGTTGGGCAACCAGAACGGCATCCCCGGCGCCTCCTTGCGCAGCATGAAGAGCCCGAGCTGGGGGCCGAGGCGGCGGTGGTCGCGTTCCTTGGCCTGCTCGAGCCGCTCCAGGTGCTCCTCCAGATCCTTCTTCGAGAAGAAGGCGGTGCCGTAGATGCGGGTCAGGCTCTCGCGCTTCTCGTCGCCGCGCCAGTAGGCGCCGGCGACCGAGCTGAGCTTGATTGCCTTGATGCGGCCGGTCGAGGGGCCGTGGGGGCCGCGGCAGAGGTCCTCGAAGGGACCGTTGCGGTAGAGCGAGACGGTCTCCACGCCCTCGTCGCGGACGAGGTCCTCGATCAGCTCGACCTTGAAGCCCTGATCCTGGGATTTGAAGATTTCGATCGCCTCGGCGACCGGGACGTCGCGGCGGGAGAACTCCTCGTCGGCGCCGATGTGCTCCTGCATCGCCGCCTCGATCTTCGGCAGGTCCTCCTCGGTGATCTTGGTCCCAGCCGGGAACTCGAAGTCGTAGTAGAAGCCGGACTCGATCGGCGGCCCGATCGTCACCTTGGTCCCGGGATAGAGGTCGACCACCGCCTCGGCCATCACGTGGGCGGCGTCGTGGCGGATCAGCTCCAGCGCCTCGGCGTCGCGGTCGGTGAGGATCGCAACCTCTCCCCCGCCTTCGGGCAGCGGCGCCGCGAGGTCGCGCAGCTGCCCGTCCACCCTGATTGCCAGCGCCGCCTTGGCAAGGCCGGGACCGATCGCGGCCGCCGCGTCGGCGCCCGTCGCCCCCGCCGGCAGCTCCAGCGGTTTGCCGTCAGGCAGGGTGAAGACGGTCTTGTCGGTCGCTGCCTCCATGGCGGGCAATGGTACGGAGACTTCAGCTAGCGGGTCCCTGCCGCGCCTGACGTTCCGCGACGAGGGGACATGGGCTCTTGCCGCGCGGCGGGCTTTTCACCCTCGTCAGCGTCCAGCCGTCTTCGTCTCTGATCACGAAACGAGTCCCCGCCGGCACCTTCGGTTCCTCGCTCGACTGGATGCAGACGTGCCCGCCCCGCATTTCCCAGGCGAGGAAGGGTCCCCCGTGTTCCTCTTCGAGCAACTGGGGCGAGGCGAGGACGAGCGTCGGCCCTTCGCCGACCGCCTTGCGGTACTCGCTGAGCTTTGAGGAGTAGGAGGTCGGACCGACGGGGGCGTTGGCGAGGGCGAGGAGGGAGCAGACGCTCGCGGCGACGATGAAGAGCGCCGCCGCAACAGGTCTCCACAGACGTTGCTGGGCGACTTTGTCAACCATAGGTTGACTTTCGCGCCCCGTCACGGTGAGGAGCGGCAGGAGGATCGCGAGGGCGACGAGCGGCGCAGCGATCTCGATTGCCTTGGCTGCCGTGTACGGCGTGCCGCCGATGCGGGTGGCGGCGTAGGCGAGGGCGGCGGCGCCGACGCCGGCGAGGATCGCGGTCTCGCGGCGGCGCCAGAGCTGGACGAGGCCGTAGAGGGAGAGCGCGAGGGCGAAGGCGATGCCGAGGTAGTACGCGGCGGCCGGGACGGCGCCGTCGCCGGGAGCGAGGCGGAAGTCTCCCGAGGGCCAGATGCCGAGGGTCTCGAAGGGGGAGATCTGGCCGAAGAGGTTGCCGAGGCCGGGGCCGTTGGGGTCGAAGGTCTCGAAGCTGTGGAAGTTCAGCATGCGGGGGATCTCGGGGAGGACCAGGACGGTGAAGGTGATTCCGGCTAGACCGAGCGCTCGGGCAGCGGGTCCTGTCCCCGATTTGGTTCCACCACCCCTCGCATTTGGCGAGGGGCGGTCCCCCAAATCGGTGCCACCCACTGCATTGAGGATTAGGAAAAGGACGAGGGCGGGACCGAGCCAGATGAGGGAGGGGAAGCTGTAGGTGTAGATGGAGCCTGCTGCGATTAGGGCTGCTGGGACGAAGCGGAGTTGGAGGTCGCGCCAGTCGCGGGTGGACTCGCGGAGGGCTAGGACGAAGGCGAGGAGGAAGAGGGCTTGCATCGTCTCCTTGAAGGCGCCTTGGGCGAGGTAGGAGGCGACGACGTAGGAGAGGGCGACTAGGAGGGCGCCGGCGGTGCGGGGGATCGGGGGGAGGTCGCGGAAGGCGGCGAGGGCGGTGAGCGAGGCAAGGATCGCGACGGCGACGGTGAGTCCGCTGAATCCCTGGACGAGGCCGATGCCGAGGCCCTTGTTGAGGGCGACGACGATCGAGTGAGGCCCGAGGGGATAGCCCTGGTTCAGCAGCTGCGAGGAGTGACCTTCGGCGAGCCGGTCGGCGGCCAGCAGGTGCTGGGACATATCGGGGTTGAAGCTGGTGCCGAGGATCCCGAAGTGGCCTTCGACGGCGAAGGGCAGCGAAGCGGCCAAGAGGGCGAAGAGGGCCACCGGCCAGCCAATCCGGAGCGCCTGTCCCTGGGAGGTGTCGCCATCCTCCCCCCCGTGCGGGAGTAAAGCGACACACCACGCAACCGCGGCGATCGTCAGCGCCAGGACGACGACCGCCGAGACCGCACCGTCCCCCGGCAGCCGCACCGTCCCCCAGCAGATCGCGCAGAGCAACGCCAGCCCGACGGCCGGCGAGAGCCACGACCAGCCGCGCCCGCCGCAGAGCCCGATCGCCGCCTGACCGATCGCCAGCGAGGACACGCAGATGACCAGCACCGCTGCGTAGGACGCGATCACGAGGCGGCGAGCCTAGAGGAAGAGGTGGCGACGTCGGGGTTCGCAGACCGGCTTAGGATGCCCGCCGATGAAATTCCGTCGAACGCTCATCCTGGCGCCGGCAATCCTCGCCGCCGCCGCCGCAACCGCCCCGGCGGCGCCTGCAAGCCAGCACGATTCCCGCCTCAGCATGAGCGAGGCTCGCGCCTCGACCCGCTCCGTCGCCCGGAAGATCACCCGCCGCAACGAGCTGGTCAACAGCGCCAGGGTCAAGCGCTGCGATCGCCAGGGGCGCCGCCAGGTGGACTGCCTGGCAAAGCTCAAGGGCAACACCAGCCTGCGCAGCACCACCTGCTCGGTCTGGGTTCGCGTGCGTCTCGCCCGCCGCCGGCCTGCCGCGGATCGAGGACGCATCCGCTGCCGCAGCAAGCGCCTCCCCCTCCTCCGCAACGACGCCGCCCTTTCGGCCTTCGAAGCGGCGGCGAGGGAAGCAGGAATCGAAAACCTCCAGATCAATGAACTCGAACGCCTCAGCCGCGTGAAGATCCTCGCCTTCGCCGGATGGGCCCGCAAGCTCCCCCCACCCTCCTCCGAAGCCGAAGAACTCTGCGCGATCCAGATGGAAGGGGAACTCGTCGCCGCCGATGACATCGTCATCCGCTCCGGCACCCCCAAGTGCACGATCTTCCGAGGCTGAAGGTCCTTTGCAGACAGCGGAGTTCGCAAAAGAAACATAGATTGATCACCCTCGTTCAATCGCTGCAAGGGGGTCTCGTCAATGAAGTTGTGTGGTTTGGTTCTTGTGCTGGCCATGTCGCTGGTGGCGCTAAGCGCGATCCCGAGCTCGGCCGCGGCCAGGGACTACGACTGTGCCGACTTCAGCACCCAGGCCGAAGCCGAGGAATACCTGCTGCCGGGCGATCCCTACAACCTCGACGGCGACAACGACGGAGTCGCCTGCGAGGACCTGCCCTGTCCCTGCTCTAGCTCCCCCGGCGAAGGCGGTGGAGGCAACGAAGAAGAGCAGGCACCGGCGCCGCCTCCCCCTCCGCCCTACCACCTGACGATGAGCACTGCGAGGAGCCTGGCGAAGCAGGTCGCGAGAAGGTTCGCCCGCCGCAACCCGAAGGTCGGCGTCAGCAGCCTCGGCACCTGCAGTCGATCAGGAGAACGAAGAATCAATTGTCTCGCGACCGCGCGCGGCAAGACCGCCAGCAGCCGCACCACCTGCCGGCTGCACATCCGCGTCACGGCGGTCGATCGTCATCCCAGGGCAGCTCTGGCCTCCAGCAACTGCCAGACCAAGTCGACGCTGAAGCTCACCGCTTCCCGGGCTGCGGCAGCGCTTCGATCCAGGGGGGCCGAACTCGCCGACAAGCCGGTCGCGCTGGGCTTCCTCGAAAGACTTGACAGCACGAGCTTTGTCGGCTCGGTCGAATGGACGCAGCGCTCCTCGACCTCACGCGAAGAATGCGTCGACACGATGGAAGCCTCGATGGACTCCGGGAGGCGCGTCCACGTGGAAGTGTTGGAAGGCGCCTGCGAAGGCACGCCCACCTGAGCCGCCGGGCCTAACCTTGGGGCGTGGCCACCGTTCCTCCCGCCCGGCACCTGCTCAAAGCGAGAGACCTCGCCGACGCGCGCTACGCGGAGCCGATCGGGGTCGACGACATGGCGGCGGCGGCGGGGCTCTCGAAGGCGCACTTCAGCCGTGAGTTCCGACGCACCTTCGGCGAGTCGCCCTACGTCTACCTGCTGACCCGGAGGCTGGAGCGGTCGGCGGCGCTGCTGCGAAACACCGACCACTCGGTCGCCGAGATCTGCCTCGAGGTCGGCCTCCAGGGGGTCGGCTCCTTCACCACCAGCTTCAAGCGCATGTACGGGGTGACGCCGACGGCCTACCGCGACGCCGCGCCCCCCGCCACCGCCCACGCCGTCGTCCCCGCCTGCGTGGTCCGCGCCTACGGCCGCCCGCAACACCGCACGTTTCGAGAAGACAGCCCGGCGCCGCGCTCCTAGCATCGGGCCACGCCAATTCGAGAACGAGGAGGAACGAGATGAAGATCGCAAACGCACAGGTATGGGTTCACGACCAGGAGGAGGCGCTCGCCTTCTACACCGAGAAGCTCGGTTTCGTGGTCCGCGCCGACGTCAGCCTGCCGGAGATGGGCGACTTCCGCTGGCTCACCGTCAGCCCGCCCGACCAGGAGGAGGTCTCGATCGTCCTGATGGCGATCCCCGGTCCGCCGGTGATGGACGAGGAGACCGCCCAGCAGATCGAGTCGCTGATGGCGAAGGGCTTCGCCAGCGGCGTCTTCCTCACCACCGACGACTGCCACGCCGAATACGCGCGGCTGCGCGAGCGCGGGGTCGAGTTCACCGAGGCCCCCGAAGAGCGCCCCTACGGGATCGACTGCGGCTTCCGCGACCCCTCGGGCAACAGCTTCCGCCTCACCGAGGTGAAGCTGCCGGCGGGCGTCTAGCTCCGGCTCACTTGAAGCGGAAGCTCGCCAGGTCCTGGTTGAAGGTCGGGTTGTAGACGACCTGGTCGAGGTCGATCGCCGAGGAGACGAAGGTGCCGAGGGTGCCGGTCCCATAGGGCACCCACGGCGCCTGCTCCATCACTTCGCGATCGAGGGCCGCGTATTCGGCTTCCACCGCGGGGGTCAGCGGCTCTTCGGCGAGCTCGGCGATCTTCGCGCTGACCTTTGGGTCGGCGAAGCGGGAGAGGTTGGTCGTGTTGGTCGGGAAGATGCTTTCTTCGGAGAACAGCGGCTGGAAGAAGTCGTTGGGGTGCGGGTAGTCCTGGAACCAGCTCGCCCAGCCGATGTCGAGGTTCGAGGTCGACTGGTTGCCGATCAGCGAGAAGTAGTTGTCGACGTTCACCACCTGCAGCTTGGCTTCGAAGCCGATGTCTTTCAGCACCTCGGTCAGGTAGCTTCCGGCTTCTTCCTGCGAGCGTTCATCGTCGGTCCAGACGGTGACCCGGCGATCGGCCGGTTCCGCCTTTTCGACGAGCCTCTTCGCCTTGCCGAGGTTGTGCGGGTACAGCTCGAACTGCTTGTACCCCGGCATCCCGGGCGGCAGGATCTGCTGGGTGGCGACGAGCTGGCCGGCGTAGATACGTTCGAGGGCTTCGGGGTCGACGGCGTAGTTGACCGCCCGGCGTACGCGGAGGTCGTCGAAGGGCGGCTGGGTCATGTTGATCCAGAAGAAGTAGGTGCTCTCGGTCGGCTCGGTGCGGAACTGGGTCCCTTCGTAGTTGTCCTTGACTTCGGCGTAGCGGTCCGGGGGCGGCGGGTTCTCCATCCAGTCGTAGCTGCCGGCTTCGACGTCGTCGACCTGGGAGGAGGCGTTGCGAATCACCGTCACCTCGATCCGGTCGACCGATCCGCCGGGCAGCTGCGGCATCGCCTTCGCGTTGGCCTTCGCCCAGTAGGGGTTGCGGTCATACGACCAACCGCGCCCGGGCTTCGAGGAGGTGATCTCGTAGGGACCAGTCGCCGGCGGGGGATCTCCCGTGAGATCTTCGTCCGGCGTCCCGGCCGGCAGCGGCGCGGTGAACGGCAGCGCCAGCTCCTGCAGGAAGGTGCCGCGGGGACGGGTCAGGTGGATCGTGATCTCACCGCTCTTGTCGTCGGCGATGATGCCGCCGATTTCGCCCTTCTTGGTCTTCGCGAACTCGGCCGCACCGACGATGTCAGTGAAGAAGGGGGAGCCGCTGGAGTTGAGGACGAAGACCCGTTCGACCGCCCGCTTGAAGTCCGACGCGACCACCGGCTTGCCGTTGGAGTAGCGCAGCCCCTTGCGGAGCTGGAACCGGTAGGTGAGCCCGTCGCCGCTGATCTGCGGCAGCGACCGCGCCAGCCCCGGGATCACTTCGCTCCCGGCCTTGCCGTCGGCGTGCCGGTAGGTCAACAACGGCACGTAGGTGTCGTAGATCGCCGTCCACCCTTCCTCGGAGTGCGAGAGGGCGGGGTCGAGGTAGTCGGGGAAGGAGGAGAAGGTCGCCCGCAGCACGCCGCCGTTCCCCGGATCCCCAGATCCAGACCCACAGCCGGCGAGACAGAGAGCAGCCGCCACGGCTGCGATCGCGATCAACCTCATGCGCTGCCCTTATCGGCAACGGCGCGGAAAACCTGAACGTAGCCATTGAGATCGGGACGCGAGTGCCGGCCAGCATCCTCGACGCTCTTCCTGCGCCGGCCGCGGCACAGGCCGCAGCCGCCTGATGGGCGTTACTGGGCTCGAACCAGTGGGCTTAGTCTCGCCCTTGGCCTGGATTGCTCAACTGCGGGCTCCCCGATCCCTCCGCCTGATCCGCCTCGGTCGACTCGTAGACAACCTTGGTGCCCTCCTTCAATGACCGGAATCCCTCTCCGACGACCGTGCTTTGGTGGACGAAAACGTCTTTTGATCCGTCATCGGGAGTGATGAACCCATAGCCCTTGTCATCGCTAAACCACTTGACGGTTCCAACGTGAGTACGAGCCTCTCTGGATGCGCTCTCTATCTGCTCACTCTTTGACTCAGCCTTGCGCTTCGAGAGCGACCTGAGCGGTCGGAATCTCCTTGGATCCTGAACCTTCAGCTTCACGACTTTGGGCGCCATTCTGATCTCAGTGAGCTCCTCGCCCGCCCAGCGTTCTAATGACGCAATGCGTGCCTCAACCGAGTTCAGCTGCTCGTAAGGGCTTCGTTCATCCAGAAGGTCCTCGGAAGACACAATCCCAAGATCTTCGAGACCTTCGAGAACCGCAACTGCTTGGAGAATGCTTGTCTCGCCAGTGGACGGCACGAGGAGATAGGTCGCGTCCTCACCGTAGTCAAGGATGCCGAATTCGATCTCTCCTATCGAGGTTTCGAGATGCCCACTCGCGATTGCAATTGAGTCGCCATCTCCGTTGTCGATCGAAGAGAACTTTGCGCCAGCAATCTGCCATCGAGTCGCGTCGAAACCCAGCGTTGCCGCTATGTCTCCGGAAAACTGATCCGGCTCATCGCTCCATGAAATCGATCTTGATGAACTCATGGCGTCAGTCAATTAAGTCCTGGCTGATTCGAGCAAATGCTACGGATAGCTTTGCAATTTCCGCAGTCTCGTCAATTGTGACGAATGGACCCTCTTTACTCCAGTGACTGCGGGGGCCCACTGGTCGGTCAGGCTCCTGGATCGCCCAGAATTCAATGCCTGAAACGCCCTCGGGGAGCGCGCCGGGCATCGCCTCAACCGTCGGGGAGAGGCCCCAGCGCGGAACTCGCCCCCATATCTCGCCGCTGAGGACCTGCCGACGTGCAGCGCTCGCGTCCTGCGTTTCGGAAAAGCGCCGGAAAAAAGGGCCATAGACAACCTGACGCTCATATCTCGGCGGCACCTCCCCCTGCACGCGTGGATGGTTTCAGAATCGGACGCCTCTTAGGGGGAATCGCGATGGGGCCCCAGCAATCATGAGCGCGATTTCCGGGAGCATGCTCCGCTACGCAAGCGAGTCGCGGTTTCGATGAGCGAGGAACTGGGCTCGAACCACTGGCCGAAATTTGGCTCTGTAGCGCGGAATTCTATGGGCGTTACTGGGCTCGAACCAGTGACCTCCAGCTTGTCGAGCTGGCGCTCTCCCAACTGAGCTAAACGCCCGGGTCGCCGGAATCTAGCAATGGGAAGGAGAAAGGCGGGTAATGGCTAAAGGAATGCTTGCAACCGTCGATGCAAGGGGTGCAACCTTCAGACCTTTCCGGTGTTTAGGGAGGGCAACTTCAAAAGCTTGAGGACCGACGAGCCAGCGGGTCAGGGACTCTCTGGTGGCACGTCCTTCGGAAACAAAGGGCCCCAATTGGGGCCCTTTTCCGTTCCGGGGCTAAACGTGGTCGTTGGGCAGGTGCCAGCGGCGGGGCGCGATCAGCTGGTCGATCTCGGCCGGCCCCCAGGAGCCGGGCTCGTAGGGGATCGCCCTGGGCGGGCTCTCGAGCACGGGCTCTGAGATCTCCCAGAGACGCTCGATCGCCTCGGAGCTGGTGAAGAGGGTGCGGTCGCCGAGCATGACGTCGTGGATCAGCCGCTCGTAGGGGTCGAGGGCGGCTTCCGGGCCGCCGAAGGTCTCGGCGTAGCTGAAGCGCATGTGGGCCTCGCCGAGCTGGATCCGCGGCCCCGGCACCTTGGCGAGGAAGGAGGCGGAGATGCTGCCGGGATCGCCGAGCTCGAAGGTGAGGTGGTCGTGACCGAAGGACTCGGCGATCTGGTCGCAGTCAAGCGGGAACATCCGCCGCGGCGGCTGCTTGAAGGCAACCGTCAGCAGGTGCCGGCTCTCGGCCAGGCGCTTACCCGAGCGCAGGTAGAACGGCACCCCCTCCCAGCGCCAGTTGTCAACCATCGCCTTGACCGCGACGAAGGTCTCGGTATCGGAGTCCGCGGCGACGCCGTCCTCGTCGCGGTAGCCCTCGTACTGGCCGCGGACGACGTCCTCCGGGCGCAGCGGCGGCATCGCTTCGAAGACCTTCTCGCGCTCAATCCCCAGCGGTCTCGGCTCCAGGGAGACCGGCGGCTCCATCGCAACGAACCCGAGCACCTGAAACAGGTGGGTGACGACCATGTCGCGGAAGGCGCCCGTTTCCTCGTAGAAGGAGCCGCGCATCTCGATCGAGAGCGTCTCCGGAACGTCGATCTGGACGTGATCGATGTGGTTGCGGTTCCAGACCGGCTCAAACATGCCGTTGGCGAAGCGCAGCGCCAGCAGGTTCTGGACCGCCTCCCGTCCCAGGTAGTGGTCGATGCGGAAGATGCAGTGCTCGGCGAAGGCCGCGCGGAGGCGGCGGTTCAGCTCGCGAGCGGAGGCCAGGTCGGTGCCGAACGGCTTCTCGGTGATGACGCGGGAGCCGGGCTCGAGGCCCATCTCGCGCAGCCCGTCGACGGTGCCGGCGGCGGCCTGCGGCGGCAGCGAGAGGTAGAAGAGCAGTCCCGGGTCTCCTCCCAGCTCCGCGCGGGCGCCCTCGATCGCCTGTTGCAGCTCACCGATCCCCTCCCCCACGCTGGCAAAGCGCAGCGACCCGGCGAAGCGCTCCCAGGCCTCCGGATCCTCGGGCTTGCGACCGGAGCCGAAAATCGACTCCCGCGCCAGCTCCCTGAACTCTTCGTCGCCGAGCGGCTTGCGAGCGGCGCCGACGATCCGGAAGCGCTCCGGCATCAGCCCCACCTGCGCCAGGTGGAACATTCCCGGCAGCAGCTTCCGCTTTGCGAGGTCGCCGCTGGCGCCGAAGAGGACGATCACCTGGTCCGCGGGAACCGCGCCGGCGCCTTGGGATTGGCTCATCACTGGAGCCTATGCTGCTGCCGATGGCGAACCGCGAAACCAAGGACGGCGTGCGCTACGACTCGGTGGCGCTCGACCGCGTTGACCGCAGTTTCTGGCGCGGGATCTGGGAATCGGTTCCGACCGAGGTCGCCGCCGAGCGCGGCGTCGAGTGGCGCGACTTCGGCTCGATCCAGGTGACGGTCGTGAGAGACCTGGGACAGGTCGGGATGCTGAACCTCGTCCTCGGCGCCGCCGAGGGGTCGGAGCTGTCCGATCTCGAAGCGGCGGTCGCTTGGGCAGAGGAGCGATCGAGTCCCTACGTCTCAGTGACGCCCGATCGACCGGGGACCGGCGCGGCCGAGAAGTGGCTGCGTAGCCAGGGCTTCGAGCCCGCCCACGCGTGGATGAAGTTCGTCCGCGACCCGCACCCACCGCGCTTCCCGGCTCCCGCCGGAGTCGAGGTCGTCGAGGTGACCTCGCCCGACCAGGAGCCGTTCGGGACGATCGGCGCACTCGGCTTCGGGATGCCGGCCTGGGGCGCCGACCTCTTCGCCCATCTGCCGGGGCGCGAGGGCTGGCGCTGCTACGTCGCCCGGGTCGACGGCAAGGCCTGGGGTTGCGGGGCGATGGTGATTGAGGACGGGGTCGCCGAGCTCGGGATCGGCGCCACGCTCGAGGAGGCGCGCGGACGGGGCTGCCAGACCGCGCTCCTGCGGCGGCGGATCGAGGACGCCGCCGCGGCCGGTTGCCACACGCTCCTCGTCGAGACGGGAGAGCGGGTGCCGGACCGGCCGTCGGCGAGCTATCGCAACATCCTCAAGGCGGGCTTCGAGGAGGCCTACCTGCGCCCCAACTGGAAGCGACCGCGTTAAGCGGCCGCCGTCCCCCGGGTTTCCCCGCGCCGCGGCTCGAAGCCTGCCCGGTCGACCTTGCGGTGATAGCGCTCCCCAACCTTGCCGCCGGAGATCGCCGCCAGCAGCGTCGCGATCAAAACGAGAACGAGCGCGATCGCCGCGCCGCCCGCCAGCGAGCCTTCGTCGATCGGGATCCGCGGCAGGTTCAGCTGCGAGAAGAGGTTGTATTCGGAGCCGGCGATGGCGCCGAGGATTGCCAGCACCACCGTCGCCAGCAGCCCGATCAACCAGACTCCCATCCCCTGGCGGCCGCCGTCGAAGCGCGACATCCGCCCGGCGACGTAGCCGCCCGCGTAGTAGCTGATCGCGAGGACGACGATGAGCAGGATGCCACCGACGATGCTGATCGTCGCCGCGTTCGATTCCGCTTCGCCTTCGCTCAGGTTGGTCAGCCCGATCGCCGCCCCGGCCGCGCTCAGGAGCGCCGTCAGCAGCACCGCGACCCCGACCGCGACCAGCCAGCCGAAGAAGGCGGCGCCGAGGTTGAAGCCGCCGTATTCGTCGCGCTGGCGCTCGCGCACGACCGCCGGCCCGGCCGCGGCGCTGCGCCGCCCGTTCGTCGTTTCACGGTCCCCCGTCTCGCGGTCGTCGACCGTCCGTTCTCTGGTCCTCTCAGCCATCGCTCTCCTCCTCGTTCCCTGGACTCTCAGTTCGACTGGTGGGCAGGCCCTAAGGACCCGCGGGTGACACGTCTAACCGCTGTGAACGCGGGGACGCCCGATCACACCTGAGAGCGCGCCGTCCATTCGGACAGCATCTCGAGGTCCTGAACCAGCGTCCCCTCGCCGATGCGGGGGGACGCTGCCTGCCCGCCGACCAGCAGTCGCAGTCGGGGATGGGCGCGACGCACTTCGCCGGCGACTGCTTCCAGGCGCGGTGCGAGGCTCGACAGCGTCGCCGCCAGCCCAACCAGATCGGGAGACAGCGACTCCACCGCCCGCAGCAGCGCCTCGGTCGGAACGTCGACGCCGAGGTAGAGCGCCTCGTAGCCGGCGTCTTCGAGGACGTCGGCCGCCATCCGCAGTCCCAGGGCGTGCCGCTCCCCCTCCACCGCGGCGAGCAGCGCCCGGCCGCGGCTACGCTCCCCTCCAGCGCCGTCGCCTGCGCCCCTTCTCTCCCCCGGGGGCCCGCGCAGTGCCGCCAGCACCCGGTTCGTCAGCGCCGTCGCCAGGTGCTCGTCGGCGACGGTCAGCGCCCCCCTCTGCCACAGCACCCCGATCTCGTGCATCGCCGGCGTGATCACCCGCTGATAGAGCTGCGGAGTCGTCATCCCTTCCCGCAGCCCCTCGGCAGCGACCCGATATGCCCTCGCTCCGTCCGCCCCCCGCAGCGCATCCAGGTACAGCCGCGCCAAACGCGCCGCCCCGCGCACTGTCGCCGGCCCCGCCGAATTATCAGGCCCCGCCGACTTTCTAGTCACCAAGAAAAGGCTACGCCGGTACCCAGTTCAGCTCAAGTAGCGACAATGACAAAAGAGCGGGAAGTTTGATCGTCGCCCTTCCGGGGGATGAAGCTGCGCGACCCGATTCCTGACCCGGAGGAGAACAATGAGCATCGTCACCATCCTGATCATCATCATCCTCATCCTGCTGGCGATCTACCTGTTCCGGCGCGTCTTCTAGGCGGCCGGACAGGCGTGGGCTCGGACTCAGGCGTGGCTTCCCCGGCCGCGATCTTCTCCACCATCGCAGTAATCGCCAAGCTCCAGGTAGATCGTCAAGAGCTACTTGGCGAGGCGGCGCAGGGTCTCGCGATTCGCCTGGATCGCGGCCTTGATCCGACTCTTGCGCTCCGTGCTGCTTCCGGGCAGGCCAAAGCGCAGCTTGTCTCGCTCGGTCCTCGGCGCGGTGGGAGCTTGCTGCTTCATCGCTGACACATTGTTGCACCCAGGTTCTACGAAAGGCGCCTACCGGAATCGAACCGGTGTAAACGGCTTTGCAGGCCGCTGCGTAGCCACTCCGCCAAGGCGCCGGGAAGCGGGATGAAGCCTAGCGCCGCTCAGGCGGATTCGTGCGGCGCTACTGCTCGTAGTCCTCGACGGTGCCGCCGTCGCGCATGCTGGCGTCGTCGGGGTTGTCACCGGCCTCGCGGAGGGAGCGGCGCTGGCGGAGGTAGTCCCAGGCCTTGTCGAGCTGAACTTTGAGCTCGTCGAGGCGGGCGTGCTCGTCGTCGTCGAGGCCCTCACCCTCGTGGCGATGGAGGAGCTCCTCCTCTTCCTGGACCAGCTTGTCGATGCGCTCCAGAACCTGCTGATCGTCCATGGCGGCAGTTCTACCCGGCCTCGGAGGTTTCGACAACCTCGAAGCTGATCCCGGCTTTCTGGAGACGGTCGAGCAGGGGGTCGCCCATCGCCACGGCGGTGGTCAGCTGGCCGGAGCGCTCGGGCAGGTCGTCGAAGGCGAGGCAGAGGCCGGACTCGGCGAGCATCTTCGAGGTCTCGCTGTAACCGGGGTCGCCGCCCTTGACCTCGGTGACGACGCGCTTGCCGCCGCCTTCGCCGACGAAGACGACCTTGAACCAGCTCTTCGCCCGTTTCTCCTCGCTCGGCCCCTCTCCCGGCACTTTCATTTTCAGCAGGAGCTTGCGAGTCGGCGACAGCTGCGCCAGGGCGAAGCCGGTGCCGACCCCGGCACCGAGGGCGCCGACGGTGGCGAGGTGCTTGGCGAGCAGGTTGTGGCCGTAGGTGAAGTCGGGGCCGTAGCGGTCGAGCGCGGCGGCGGAGCGGAGGATTATCGGGCCGTCGATCGTCGGCAGCGGCACCGCCCAGCCGCCGAGCTGCGGCATCCGGCGGACACGGGCCGGCGCCGAGTGGATCGCCCGGCCGGCCGGGCGCTGCTCGCCGCGCTTGCGCTCCTTCGCGGCCGCCATCGTCTGCCGGGCGCGCCCGAAGGCGTTGATCGCCGAGTGGAAGGTGCCGCCGGAGAACTCGGCGTTGCTCCGCACGTAGCCGTTGACGGTCAGCGGCACGCCCTCGGGCAGCTGCTTGCCGGTGAAGTAGGCGCCGAGGTCGTGGGGGATCGAGTCGAAGCCGCAGCAGAGGACGAGCCGGGCGCCGGTCT
>CAMLHB010000045.1 GCA_946479725.1 uncultured Actinomycetes bacterium
GGATGACGATCGTCTGCGGCGACAGCCACACCTCCACCCACGGCGCCTTCGGCGCGCTGGCCTTCGGCATCGGCACCTCCGAGGTCGAGCACGTGCTCGCCACCCAGTGCCTGGTCCAGAAGCGGCCGAAGACGATGCGGATCTCCTATGGCGGCGAGCTGCGCCACGGGGTGACGCCGAAGGATTTGATCCTGGCGACGATCGGCCGCCTCGGCACCGGCGGCATGACCGGCTACGCGGTCGAGTACGCCGGCCCGGCGATCGAGGCGCTGACGATGCCCGGCCGGATGACGATCTGCAACATGACGATCGAGGGCGGCGGCCGCGCCGGGATGATCGCCCCCGACGAGACCACCTTCGAGTGGGTGAAGGGACGCCCGGCCGCCCCCGCCGACCTCGAGGCCGCGATGACTCGCTGGCGCGAGCTGCCGACCGAGGCAGGCTCGAGCTTCGACACCGAGGTCGAGATCGACGCCTCCGGCATCTCGCCGATGGTCACCTGGGGCACCAACCCGGGCCAGGTCGTCGAGGTCACCGACCGCGTCCCCGATCCGGCCCAGCTGGAGAGCCCCGCCGACCGCGAAGCGGCCGAACGCGCCCTCGCCTACATGGACCTGACCGCCGGCACGCCGATGACCGAGATCGCCCCCGAACGGGTCTTCATCGGCTCCTGCACCAACAGCCGCATCGAGGACCTGCGCGAGGCCGCGGCGATCGTCGAGGGCCGCAGGGTCGCCGACGGCGTCCACGGGATGGTCGTCCCCGGCTCCCAGCAGGTCAAGAAGGCGGCCGAGGAAGAGGGCCTCGACGAGGTCTTCAAGAGCGCCGGCTTCGACTGGCGCGTGGCCGGCTGCTCGATGTGCCTGGGGATGAACCCGGACACCCTCAGTGAAGGCGAGCGCTGCGCCTCGACCTCGAACCGCAACTTCGAGGGGCGCCAGGGCAAGGGCGGCCGCACCCACCTCGTCAGCCCGAAGATGGCCGCCGCCGCCGCCGTCGAGGGCCACTTCGTCGACATCAGGGATTGGAGCTAGAGCATGCGACCGATAGACGTGATCGAAGGCAAGGTCTCGGTGCTGGACCGCGCCGACGTCGACACCGACCAGATCATCCCCAAGCAGTTCCTCAAGCGGGTCGAGCGGTCCGGCTTCGGCGAGTTCCTCTTCTACGACTGGCTGCGCGACGGGGAGATCGAGCTGGAGCCGAACCCGATCCTCGTCACCGGCGCCAACTTCGGCTGCGGCTCCTCCCGCGAGCACGCTCCCTGGGCGCTGGAGGATTTCGGCTTCCAGGCGATCCTGGCGCCGTCCTTCGCCGACATCTTCTACTCGAACTGCACGAAGATCGGGCTGCTGCCGGCGGTGCTGGATGAGGAGCACTGCAAGGCCGTCGCCGAGGCCGGCGAGGCCCGCATCGACCTCGACGACGAGACCGTCAACTGCGCCGCCGGCGTCTTCCAGTTCCAGATCGAGCCGGAGGTCAAGCACCGGCTGCTGAACGGCCTAGACGACATCGGCATCACGCTCGAAAACGACGGCGCGATCGACCAGTTCGAGTCCGGGCCGGTCGCCTCGCTGGGCCCGGTGACGACCAGCCTGTAGGCGAAAGCGAGGCGCGATGAATGACCGGCTCGGAAAATCCATGAACAGCAGCTCCCGCGAGTGGGACGCTGAGACCTACGACAAGGTCTCCGACCCCCAGTTCAACTGGGGCATCGAGGTCCTCGAGCGGCTCGAGCTGAAGGGGGACGAGGACGTCGTCGATGCCGGCTGCGGCTCGGGTCGCGTCACCGAGAGATTGGTCGACCGGCTTCCCGACGGTTCGGTCCTGGCGGTCGACGGCTCCGAAGCGATGATCTCCAAGGCGCGGGAGCGGCTCGGCGACCGCGCCTCCTACCTCGTCGCCGACCTCTCCGACCTGGAGCTGCCGGAACGGGTCGACCTCGTCTTCTCGACCGCGACCTTCCACTGGATCCTCGACCACGACCGGCTCTTCTCGCGTATTCACGAGGTGCTGCGCCCCGGCGGCCGGCTGGTCGCCCAGTGCGGCGGCGAAGGCAACGTCGCAAAGCACGCCGTCGCGATCGTCATCGCGGCCTCCGATCCCGAATTCGCCCAGCATTTCGGCGCTGCCAACTCCCTCTGGAACTTTGCCGGAGCCGAGGAGACGGAAGCCCGCCTGCGCAATGCCGGCTTCGAGAAGGTGCGCTGCTGGCTGGAGCCGAAGCCCGTTCAACCACCGGATCCCGTCGCGTTCACCTCGACCGTGACGCTCGGCCCGCTGCTGGCGCAGCTGCCCGAGGAGAAACACCGGCCGTTCGTGGAGGCTGTGCTGGCCCAGGCCGAGGAGCCTCTCGTCCTCGACTACGTCCGCCTCAATATCGAGGCCTCGCGTCCGCCGGTCGATGCGTAGAGTGCCCGCTCCATGAACGGCGCCCCGCGCATAGTCGTCCTGCCCGGTGACGGGATCGGGCCTGAGATCGTCGCGGCGGCGCGGCAGGTCCTCGATGCCCTCGGCGAGTTCTCCTACGACGAGCGCCTGATGGGCGGCTGCTCGATCGACGAGCACGGGACCGCCCTCACCGACGAGGTCCTCGATGCCTGCAAGGACGCCGACGCGGTCCTGCTCGGCGCCGTCGGCGGCCCCAAGTGGGACACCACCGACCCGAACGCGCCGCGCCCTGAGCAGGGGCTGCTTGGCCTGCGGAAGGGAATGGGCCTCTACGCCAACCTGCGCCCGGTCCGGCCCAGCCCGGCCCTGGTCGGCGCCAGTCCACTGCGCGAGGAGCGGATCGCCGGCACCGACCTGCTCGTCATTCGCGAGCTGACCGGCGGCATCTACTTCGGCGACTCCGGCCGCGACGGCGACATCGCCCACGACACCTGCGAGTACTCCGCTCTGGAGATCGACCGGATCGCCCGCACCGCTTTCGACGCCGCCCGCCGGCGGGCCGAGAGCTCCGGCCGCAAGCCGAAGGTGACCTCGGTCGACAAGGCCAACGTGCTCGAGACCTCCCGTCTCTGGCGCGAGGTGGTCGGCCGGGTCGCCGTCGACTACGAGGACGTCGAGCTCGAACACCTGCTGGTCGACAACGCGGCGATGCAGCTCGTCTCCCGCCCTGCGGACTTCGACGTCGTCCTCGCCGAGAACCTCTTCGGCGACATCCTCAGCGACGAGGCGGCGATGCTGACCGGATCACTGGGGATGCTGCCCAGCGCCAGCCTCGGCGCCGAGGGCGCTCCCGGCCTCTTCGAGCCCGTCCACGGCTCCGCCCCCGACATCGCCGGCCGGAGCGTCGCCAACCCCCTCGCGACCTTCCTCTCGGCGGCGATGATGCTGCGGCACGGCTTCGGCCGCGGCGACGACGCCGCCCGGATCGAGGCCGCGGTCGACGCCGTCCTCGAGCGCGGCCTCCGCACCCCCGACCTCGCCTCCGGCACCGTCGTCGAGCCGCCGACGAGTGAGAACCCAGTGCCAGAGCGGGAAGTCGGGACCGAGGAGATGACCGCGGCGGTGCTCGAAGAGCTGAACCGCTAGCGCGAGTCCGCGATAGCCGTCGAATAGCAACGCCCAGCGCGGACTCGCGAATCCCCGCGGTTAAGGGGCCGTCACCGCCCACTGGCCGTAGGCGTAGAACTCGCCCGCGGCTTTCGCTTTCGCGAGGAGGCCGAAGCCGAGCCGGGTGTTGTTCTCCGACGCCAGCGGCGTGGTCGAGTTGAGGTTCGACGATTCGGTGACGTAGATGCAGAGGTTGCCCCCGGTGGCCGCCGGGGTGCTGCCGCCGCCGAGTCCGCCGCAGTTGGCGCTGGTTTCGCCTTTTTTCAGGACCGTCACCGTCGGGGTATTCAGCAGCGGGAACTGGTAGCTGACTCCGCCGCGAGCGAGGTCGTCGGCAGCCTGCGCGGTCCCGCCGACATCGAACACGCCGCGCAGCGTCTGTCCCGGTTTCAGCGTCCCCAGCAGCGGCGCCACTTCGGGGCCGAGCTTGCCGACCGTGACCGATTCCTTGCCCAGTTTGGCCGTGGTCACCGCTTCGTTCTGCAGCTTGTTGGTGGTGACGACGCCGTTCTTGATCTTCGCGGCGATCACCGCACCGTCGCCGAGCTTGTCGGCGGTGATGATGCCCTTGCCGAGGTTGCCGGCAGGACTGCGTTGGCGCCCAGCTTCCCGACCGTGACGGCCTTGGGGGCGATCTTGCCACTCGTTACGGCGCCCCTTTTCAGTTTCGCGGCGGTCACCGCGTTGCGCTTCAGCTGGTTCGGGCCGACGCTGTTCCTCGGCAGGCCGGCGGCGACGGCGGCGCCGCCGAGGGCGACGAACAGCGCGATCGTCGCGATAACGTTCGCGTAGCTCAGCTTCGGGCGGGGGATGCGCATCGGAATTGGGTCCTCTCGTTGGGTTCCGGATGTCTTTCGCGGTTTTGTCACCGAAGCCCTTTGCGGATCGGGCATACTTCTCTGCAACATGGATCCGGTCGAGTTGATTTGGCGAAACGGCGAGTTCCTCCCTTGGGAGGACGCCCAGACCCACGTGCTCAGCCACGGACTGCACTACGGAACCGGCGTTTTCGAGGGGATTCGCTGCTACGAGACCTCCCGCGGGCCGGCGATCTTCCGCCACCAGGACCACCTCGACCGGCTCGAGAAGTCGGCCGAGCTCTACTACTTGGAGCTGCCCTACTCGGTCGAGGAGATCCGCCGGGCCACGCACGAGCTGCTCGTCCGCAACGGCCTCAAGAGCGCCTATATCCGGCCGCTCGCCTACCGCGGCTACGGCTCGCTCGGCCTCTACGCCAAGGACGCGCCGATCGACGTGATCATCGCCGCCTTCCCCTGGGGCGCCTACCTCGGCGAGGAGAGCAAGAACGGCGGCATCCGCGCCAAGGTCTCGAGCTGGCGCCGGATCAGCCCCGGCGGCTCGATCCCGCACGCCAAGGCCTCGGGCTCCTACCTCAACTCGATCCTCGCCAAGACCGAGTCGACCAACGCCGGCTACGACGAGGCGATCCTGCTCGACGAACGCGGCTTCGTCTGCGAGGGCTCGGGCGAGAACATCTTCGTCGTCCGCGACGGCCAGATCGTGACCCCGCCGCAGGTCGCCTCGATCCTCGACGGGATCAACCGCAAGTCAGTGATCCAGATCGCCCGCGACCTCGGCTACACGGTGGTCGAGCGCGACCTCGCCCGCGCTGAGCTCTACCTGGCGGAGGAGGTCTTCCTCACCGGCACCGCCGCCGAGCTGGTGCCGGTGCGCGAGATCGACGACCACCCGCTCGGCCAGCCGGGCGAGATCACCCGCCACGTGCAGGCGAAGTTCGAAGACGCGCTGACCGGCAAGGCGGAGGAGTACCTGGAGTGGCTCGACTTCGTCGAGGCCCCCAACGACACCGGCTCCACCGAGGCTTCCGGCTCGGAGTCGATCGGGCGAATTACCCCCGCCGCATAAGCGGCCGGCGCGGCACGACCGCGCACCCGGGCCAGCGTGCCCACCCGATCTTCTTCGACTCGAAAGGCAGTGATCAGGATGGAACAGGTGAAGCTCTACGACACGACTTTGCGCGACGGCATGGGCGGCCGCGGGATGTCGCTCTCGGTCGGCGAGAAGCTCAAGGTCGCCCAGGCGCTGGACACGCTCGGGGTGCAGTTCGTCGAGGCCGGCTTTCCCAGCAGCAACCCGAAGGAAGCCGAGCTGTTCGAGCGGCTCGCCGAGATGACCTTCGAGAACGCGACGATCATCGCCTTCGGGATGACCCGCCGCCGCGACCGCGCCGCCGCCGAGGACGAGGCACTCGGCGTCCTGACCTCCTCTTTCGCGCCGGCGATCTGCCTGGTCGGCAAGAGCAGCCCGCTCCACGTCGAGAAGGTGATCCGGGTAACCCGCGAGGAGAACCTGGCGATGATCGCCGACTCGATCGCCTATTGCCGCGAGCAGGGCAAGCGGGCGATCTTCGACGCCGAGCACTTCTTCGACGGCTACCGCGAAGACCGCGCCTACGCGCTCGAATGCGTCGCCGCGGCCGCCGACGCCGGGGCCGAGAACATCACCCTCTGCGACACCAACGGCGGCAGCCTGCCGAGCTTCGTCGCCGAGGCGACGGCGGCTGTCGCGGAGGCAGTCGGGGACCCGGTCGAGATCGGCATCCACACCCACGACGACGCCGGCTGCGGGGTCGCCAACTCGCTCGCCGCGGTCGAGGCCGGCGCCCGACTCGTCCAGGGCTGCGTCAACGGCTACGGCGAGCGCTGCGGCAACGCCAACCTGGCGACGATCCTGCCGGCCCTGCAGCTGAAGATGGGCTTCGAGGTGGTGAGCGCCGAGCAGCTCCGGAGCCTGACCTCGACCTCGCACTACCTCGACGAACTCTGCAACCTCACCCCGGACCCGGATCGACCCTACGTCGGCCGCAATGCCTTCGCCCACAAGGCGGGGATGCACGCGGCCGGGATCGAGGCCGACGCCAGCACCTTCGAGCACCTCGACCCGGTCCTGGTCGGCAACGAGCGCGACATCGTCGCCTCCGAGCTGGCGGGCAAGGCGACGATCCGCAGCCAGGCCGAGCGGGCGGGGATCGAGCTTGACGACGCGGCGGCGACGCGCGCGGTCCAGCGCCTCAAGGAGCAGGAGCACCGCGGCTACCACTACGAGGCGGCGCCGGCCTCCTTCGAGCTGCTGCTGCGGCGAGAGGCCGGCACATACAAGCCGCTCTTCCGACTCGAGAGCTTCCGCGTCGTGGTCGAGAAGCACGCCGACGGCGAGGTGACGACCGAGGCGACGATCAAAGTCGAGGTCGATGGCAAGCGCTACTTCCAGGCCTCGGAGGGCAACGGCCCCGTCAACGCCCTCGATCGCGCCCTGCGCGCGGCGATCGCCGACCGCTACCCGCACCTCGCCGACGTCGAGCTGACCAACTACAAGGTGCGAATCCTCGACGAAGCCCACGGCACCGGGGCGGTCACCCGCGTCCTCCTCGACTCCGCCGACAGCGGACGCGAGTGGGGGACGACGGGCGTCTCGGAGAACATCATCGAGGCCTCCTGGGAGGCGCTGGTCGACTCGCTGGAGTACGCGTTTCAGTGATCCCGCTCGCCCAGCCCGACATCGGCGCTCGCGAGGAGGAGCTGGTCCTCGGGGTGCTGCGCTCCGGCCAGCTCTCGTTGGGGCCGATGGGGGAACGCTTCGAGCGCGAGCTCGCCGCCTGGCTCGGCGTCGACGACGCGGTGATGACCTCCAGCGGCACCACGGCACTGCACCTCGGGGTGCGGGCGCTGGGCTGGGGCGAGGGCGACGAGGTCGTGACCAGCCCCCTCAGCTTCGTCGCCTCTGCCAACTGCCTGCTCTATGAGGGCGCGAAGCCGGTCTTCACCGACGTCGAGGAGGAGACGCTCGACCTCGATCCCGCCGCCGCCGCCGACGCGGTCGGCGAGCGCACCGTCGGCCTGCTGCCGGTTCACATCTTCGGCTTCCCGGCGGCGATGCCGGAGCTGGAGTCGCTGGCGCAGAAGCACGGCCTCGGGATCCTCGAGGACGCCTGCGAGGCGCTTGGCGCCGTCGACTCCGAGGGGTGCAGGGTCGGCGCCCGCGGCAACCTCGCCACCTTCGCCTTCTACGCCAACAAGCAGATGACCACGGGGGAGGGGGGGATGATCGTCCCCCGCGATCCCGGCGAGGCCGCGCGCCTGCGCTCCGAGCGCAACCAGGGCCGCGCCGTCGACATGGGCTGGCTCGACCACGACCGGCTCGGCTTCAACTACCGCCTCTCCGACCTCGCCGCCGCCCTCGGCGTCGCGCAGGTCGAGAGGCTCGACTCGCTGCTGCAGCGCCGCGCCGCCGTCGCCCGCCTCTACGAGGAGCGCCTGGCCGGCCTGGAGGGCGTGCGGACGCCGATCGCCGGCCGCGGCGCCGAGCTGCGGAGCTGGTTCGTCTACACCGTCCGCCTGCCGCAGGGGACCGACCGCGACGAGGTCGTCCGCCGTCTCGCCGAGCGCGGCGTCGCCTCCAAGGCCTACCTGCCCTGCATCCACCTCTTCCCGCACCTGCGCGAGCTCGGCTACCAGGAGGGCCAGTTCCCGGTCGCCGAAGCCGCCTCGGCCGAGTCGCTGGCGCTGCCCTTCTTCCCGGCGCTGGGCGAGGGCCAGGTGGACCGTGTCTGCCAGGAGCTCGCCGCTGCCCTCGGCCAAGCGCCGCGAACGGCATAATCGCCCGCCCCATGTCTCGTTTCCGCAAAGAGCCCGACCCGCGCTTCTGGCGCCTCAACCGCTCCCTGGCCTTCGACGCCTGGCTGGCGCCCTACGACATCGACCAATCGAAGGCCCACGCCCGCGGC
The DNA here is from genome assembly GCA_946479725.1 of uncultured Actinomycetes bacterium. The sequence goes on from CAMLHB010000045.1 coordinate 8,324, forward strand.
CTCTGCGAGATCGGCGTCCTCACCGCTGACGACCTGGCGCAGATCGAGGAGGGTCTCGACCGCGTCCGCGCCCGCATGGCTGAGCACGGCTTCGAGTTCGAGCCCGCCGACGAGGACATTCACATGGCGATCGAGCGCCTGCTCGGCGAGGAGATTGGGCCGCTCGCCGGCAAGCTCCACACCGGCCGCTCCCGCAACGACCAGGTCGCCACCGACGTGGCGATGGTCGTCCAGGCGCACTCCCTGCGGGCGATCGAGCTCTGCGGCGCGGCGATGGAGCGCCTGCTCGGACTCGCCGAGAGCCATAAGGGCTGGACGATGCCCGGCTACACCCACCTGCAGCGGGCCCAGCCGGTCTATCTCGGCCACCACCTGCTCGCTTACTTCTGGATGCTCGCCCGCGACGTCCTCCGCTTCCAGTTCGCCCTGGACAGCGCCTCGGTGATGCCGCTCGGCTCCGGCGCCCTGGCCGGGGTCAACTGGGAGATCGACCGCGAGTCCGTGGCCGCCGACCTCGGCTTCGCCCACGTCAGCCACAACTCGATCGACGGCTCTTCCAACCGCGACTTCGTCCTCGACTACCTCAGTGCGGCCTCGACCTGCGCCATGCACCTCTCGCGCCTGGGCTCGGAAATCGTCATCTGGAGCTCCTCGGAGTTCGGCTTCTGCGAGCTCGACGAGTCCTTCTCCTCCGGCTCCTCGATCATGCCGCAGAAGAAGAACCCCGACTCGGCCGAGCTGCTGCGGGCGAAGAGCCCGCGCGTCGCCGCCTCCTACCAGACGCTCCTCGGTGTCATGCACGCGCTGCCGCTCACCTACGGCAAGGACATGCAGGAGGACAAGGAGCCGCTCTTCGACGCGATCGACACGGTCGAGGCGCTCCTCGACGCCACGGCGGGGATTCTCGACGGGATCGAGTTCGACCGCGAGCGGATGCTCGAGGCCTCCGGCGACGAGATGCTGGCGGCGACCGAGATCGCCGACCTGCTGGTCCGCCGCGGCGTCCCCTTCCGCGAGGCGCACGGCGTCGTCGGCGGTCTCGTCCGTGACGCTGTCGAGCGCGGCAAGAGCCTCTCGGAGCTGACGCCGGAGGAGCTGCGCGAGCGCTCCGAGCACCTCGACGACTCCTACTACGAGGTCCTGCAGCAGAGCAGCTGGCTGGAGTCGAAGCGGATCGCCGGCGGCACCGGCTCGGTGCCGCTGGCGCGGCAGATCGAGGAGGCGCGGCAGACGCTTAAAGCGGTTCGCGAGCGGGCCGAAGAAGAGCGCGGGTGAGACAGCGGCCCTCAGGGTCCGGCAGCCGAGCCCAACCGCTCGGAGAGCGGTTGGGGGCTGACTTCTTCGACCGGTCCGTCCACGAGGTCGCCCGCGACCTCGTCGGCTGCACCCTGCTCTACGAAGGCCGCGGCGGCATCGTCGTCGAGACCGAGAGCTACGAGGCCGACGATCCCGCCTGCCACGCCTTCGTCGGCCTGACCGAGCGCACCCGGGTCCTCTTCGGCCCGCCCGGCCACGCCTACGTCTACCTCTCCTACGGGATCCACAGCCTCCTCAACGCGGTCGCCGAACCCGAGGGCGAGGCGGCGGCGGTGTTGATCCGGGCGCTGGAGCCGACTCACGGCGTGGAGGAGATGCGGGCACGCCGGGGCGGCAAGAGCGACCTCGACCTCTGCTCGGGGCCCGGCAAGCTGACCGAGGCGCTGGGGATCGACCTCGGCGACAACGAGCGCGACCTCGGCCGCGAGCCCTTCCTGTTGACGGCGCCGGAGGGGAAGCGCCCGGAGATCGTCAGCGGCCCGCGGATCGGGATCACCAAAGCCGTCGAGCGCCCCTGGCGCTTCTGCGCCGCCGGCAGCCCCTACGTATCGCGCCCGCGCCCCGCGGAGTAGCTATCCCGCGCTGATGCCGCCGCCACCGCCGCCGGATTCCGGCGCGGCTTCGGGAGTCGCTTCCGGGGCGGCTTCGGGGGTGACTTCGGTTTCCGGCGCCGGTTCGACCACTTCCGGTTCGGGTTCCGGCGTGCCTTCGGCTTCGCCTTCCGGCGCCACGTAGCTTTCGCTCACCGGCGGGACGTAGCCTCCGGTTTCGCCCCGTTCGTAGTCTTCGCCGGCTTCCTTGGCGGCCTTGCGCGCTTTTCGTTCGGCGGCGTGTTCGGCCTGGATTTCCTGCCAGGCGGAGATCACCCGGGCCCAGATCAGGGCCGGGAAGGTGCCGCCCATCACCGGGCCGCCGTTGTAGAGCGTGGTCATCGGCGTCGTCGTGTCCGGGTAGCCGACCCAGACGCAGGCGGTCACTTCGTCGCCGATCCCGCCACAGAACCAGGCATCGCCGTTTTCCTCGGTCGTGCCGGTCTTGCCCCACTGGCCTTCGGCGCCGATCTGGGCGTTGGTGCCGGTGCCGCTGGAGACGACCGTTTCGAGGATGCTCTTCTCGGTTTCCACGTTTCCCTGGTCGAAGATCTGTTCGTGGGTGGAGTCGTTGTCGCCGCCCTTGATCGTCTCGCCATCGTCGTTCGTCACCTGGGTGTAGGCGACGGGGCTGTCGCCGGGGCGCGGCGCGAGCGTGCCGCTGATGCGGTCGCCGTTGTTGCCGATCGTGCTGTAGGCGTAGGTCCAGCCGAGTGGGGTCACGCCCTCGGTGAGGCCGCCGAGGACCATCGCCGGGTTGGTCGAGATCGGGTCCTCGTAGCCGGCCTTGTGGATGGTGCCGGCAATCGCTCCGGTCTTGTCGCGGACCGTCTTTCCTTCCAACCCTTCCAGCGCCAGCGCGGCGTAGATCGAGTTGTCGGAATAGGTGGTCGCGCAGATGATCGAGCAGGAGCCGAGATAGGAGCCCTCGTCGTTGGTCACCCGGAACGTTTCCTGGCCCTTTTTCCCGAAGTGGAAGAAGCGTTCTTCGGAGGGGTAGACGGTTTCCGGCGATATCCCCTGTTCGAGCGCCGTCAGCAAGGTGAAGGGCTTGATCGAGGAGCCCGGCTGACGGTGCCCCTGGGTCGCCAGGTTGAACGGCTTGGTGGCGAAGTCCGGGCCGCCCACCATCGCCTTGATGCCGGCGTTGCGGTTGTCGATCACGACCACCGAGGCGGTAGCCGGCGAGTAGCCGAGGTAGGAGCTGACCGCTTCTTCGGCCGCTTCCTGCAGCCGCAGGTCGAGCGTCGACTTCACCGTCAGGCCGCCGAAGAACGCCTTTGAGGGGCCGTAGCGTTCGACCAGCTGCTGGCGCAGGTAGGCGGTGAAGTAGGGGGCCCGCGAGTCAAGGGTGGGCGGTTCGATGTCCTGCTTGGAGGGCAGCGCCTGCTCCTGGTCTTCGCGCAGCTGGTCTTCGGAGATGTAACCCTGTTCGGCCATTTTTTCCAGCACGACGTTGCGCCGGAAGAGGGCGTTTTCCGGGTAGATTTTCGGGTCGTAGGCCGAGGGCGACTGGATGATCCCGGCCAGCATCGCCGCCTCCCAGGGCTCGAGCACCGAGGCACAGGGCTCGGCTTCGGTGCCGCAACCGGGGTGGGCGCTGCCGAAGTAGGTCCGGGCCGCCGCCTCGATCCCGTAGGCGCCCTCGCCGAAGTAGATCGTGTTCAGGTACTCGGTGAGGATCTTGTCCTTGCTCCAGTGGTGCTCGAGCCGGTAGGCGAGCGCCGCCTCCTTGAACTTGACGAAGAGGGTGCGGTCGCCCTGCGCTTCCAGCGCGTTCTTGACGAACTGCTGGGTGATCGTCGAGGCGCCCTGGGCGGCGCTGGCGCTGAGGATGTCTTTGACGAGGGCGCGGCCGATGCCCTTGAAGTCGACGCCGTTGTGCTCGTAGAAGCGGGCGTCCTCGATCGAGACCACCGCGTTCTTGATGTTCGGGGAGATCTGGCTGGAACTGAGGAGGATCTTGTTCTGGTCGCTGCTCAGCGTCCCGATTTCTTCGCCGGTGTCGTCGATGACGACGCTGTTCTTCGAGGCCTTGTACTGGGCGAAGTCGTAGATCGCCGGCAGGTCCTGGGAGACCGCGGCCATCATCCCGAAGACCATCGAGACCACGGCCAGCACCCCGAGCCCGAGCAGCACGAAGAGCACGCGCAGCTTCTTCAGGCGCGGTTTGCGTTCCGAGGAGGCCATCTAAAGGAAACCGCTGCACCCGGGGAGCGCCCGTTGCGCGGAGGCGGCAGTCTAGCATTGCCCGGATGCCGGATCTGACGCGGAACGCGGTCGAGGTGCTGCCCGAGGGGCGGCTCGCGGAGCAGTTGCAGGGGGATCGTCCGCTGCGGGTGAAGCTGGGGATCGACCCGACCACGGCCGATATCCACCTCGGCCACACGGTCGTGCTGGAGAAGCTGGCCGAGTTCCAGCGCGCCGGCCACCAGGTCGTCCTCATCATCGGCGACTTCACCGCGCGGGTCGGGGACCCGAGCGGGCGCTCGGCGGCGCGGCCGCTGCCGAGCGCGGCGGAGGTCGAGGCGAATGCCGCCACCTACCAGGAGCAGGCCTTCAAGATCCTCGACCGCGAGCGGACCGAGGTGCGGCGTAACAGCGAGTGGCTGCGGATGGAGCCGGAGGCGCTGCTGGGCCTGCTGGCGCAGACCACGGTGGCCCGCCTGCTCGAGCGCGACGACTTTCAGAAGCGGATGGCGGCGGGACAGCCGATCGCCGCGCTGGAGCTGCTCTACCCGCTGCTGCAGGGCTACGACTCGGTCGCGATCGAGGCCGACGTCGAGCTCGGCGGCACCGACCAGAAGTTCAACCTCCTCTTCGGGCGCGACGTCCAGGGCGCCTACGGCCAGAAGCCGCAGTCGATCATGACCCTGCCGATCCTGGTCGGCACCGACGGGGTCCAGAAGATGAGCAAGTCGCTGGGCAACTACGTCGGCGTCACCGACCCCCCGGAGGAGATGTTCGGGCGGCTGATGAGCATCCCCGACGAGGCGATGGCCGAGTACTACCGGCTGCTGCTCGGCTCCGAGCAGCCGGAGGGGCCGCCGAACGAGGCAAAGCGGCAGCTGGGGCGGCGGATCGTCGACCGCTTCCACGGCGAGGGGGCGGGGGCGGAGGCGGAGGAGCACTTCAATCGCATCCACGTCCAGCACGCCGTGCCCGACGAGATCCCCGAGGTCGGTCTCGACGAGTACCGCGCCGACGGCAACGGGCTCGTCCACCTGCCGCGCCTGATCGCCGGCGCCTTCGCCCTCAGCAGCAGCGAAGGGCGGCGGCTGCTGCAGCAGGGGGCGGTCAGGCTCGACGGCGAGCCGTTGGCCGCAGAGCCCCTGGATCGGGAGATCGCTAGTCTTGACGGGCATGTGCTGCAGGTGGGGAAGCGACGCTTCTGCCGCCTGAGGGCCACCCCCTAGGCAAGCAGCCTCGGCAGTGCTATATTTTTTTGCCCTCTTGGGGCTGCCTCTGGCGGCCCCAAGCGCTGAGAGCGGCGAGACCCGTCGCGGAGGCGCAGTGGTCTTTGAAAACTGAGCAGCGTGCACCCCGCGGAACCGAGCAATCGGTCTGCGGGATGTTTAAGCCCGACCCATTCGGTGCGCCAGCGTGCCGGATGGTCTTGATTTACCTCGTCATGTCGGTCGTCGTACTTGTGTACTCGACGGCCACTGAGATATGACAGGCTCTCTGTAGAAGTACATTTCACGGAGAGTTTGATCCTGGCTCAGGACGAACGCTGGCGGCGTGCTTAACACA
>CAMLHB010000046.1 GCA_946479725.1 uncultured Actinomycetes bacterium
CGTCCCCGGGCCCGACCTCGACCGGCACCGGCTCGCCGGTGACGAGCGACTGGTCGACGGCGGAGCTGCCGCTCTCGACGACCCCGTCGGTGGCGATCTTCTCGCCGGGCCGGACGACGAAGCGGTCGCCCACCGCCAGCTCCTCGACCGGCGCCATCCGCTCGTTGCCGTCGGCGTCGATAAGGGCGACCTCCTTGGCGCCGAGGTCGAGCAGCGCCTCCAACGCTGCCCCGGCGCGGCGCTTGGCGCGCGCCTCGAAGTAGCGACCGGCGAGGATGAAGGTGGTGACCACCGAGGCCACCTCGAGGTAGATCTCATCCGCGCCGGCGCCGCGCTCGGCGATTAGTTCGAACGGCATCTTCATCCCGTTCTGGCCGGCGTCGCCGAGGAAGAGCGCGTACAGCGACCAGGCCAGCGCCGCCAGGGTGCCGAGCGAGATCAGGGTGTCCATCGTCACCGCGCCGTGGCGGAGGTTCTGCCAGGCGGCCTTGTGGAAGGGCCAGCCCGCCCACAGCACCACCGGCACCGCCAGCTGCAGAGAGAGCCACTGCCAGTTTTCGAACTGCAGCGGTTCGATCATCGCCATCAGCAGCACCGGCAGCGAGAGCGCGGCGGCGAAGATCGTCCGCCGCCGCAGGTCCGCGGTCGGGTCGACTTCCTCCGCCTCGGCGCCCTCGCTTTCGGCGCTCGGCAGCTTCGCCTCGTAGCCGACGCTCTCCACCGCCCCGACCAGCTGCTCGGGCTCGACCCGCCCGGGGTCGAACTCGACCATCGCCCGCTCGGTCGCGAAGTTGACGGTGGCCTCCACCCCATCGATCCCGTTCAGGCTCTTCTCGACCCGCCCGGCGCAGGAGGCGCAGGTCATCCCCTCGATCGGCAGCTCCAGTCGCCTTGCAGTCTCGGGTGGCTCTTTCGTATACCCCATAGGGGTATAATAGCGAGATGGCCAAACAGGACCCGGGATACATCGACAACAAGGAGCAGTTGAAGAACCGGCTGCGGCGGATCGGCGGCCAGATCGGCGGGATCGAACGGATGGTCGAGGAGGAGCGCTACTGCATCGACATCCTCACCCAGATCTCGGCGGCCCAAGCGGCGATCGACAAGGTTGCCCTCGCCCTGCTCGACGAACACACGCGCCACTGCGTGGCCGGCGCCAAAACGGCCAAGGACCGCGAGGAGAAAACCGAGGAGATGATGGAGGCGGTCGGCCGCCTGCTCAAGAGCCGCTGAGCATCTCAAGCAGCTCGGCGTGACTGTCGAGGACGAAGTCCGCCTCTCTCCCGCCTTCCTCGTCTCCCCCAGCATTCATCCCCCGGTAGCGAGCGCTCCTCATCCCCAGGGCGATCGCGCCCGCGACGTCGGTCCGACGCAGGTCGCCGACGTGCAGAGACTCTCCTGGCTCCGCCCCGAGCGCGCTCAGCGCCGCTTCGAAGATCTGCGGAGCCGGCTTGTAGTGGCCGACTTCGTCGGAGAATCCCCAGCCGTCGAAATGGCTGAGCAGGCCCTCGGCCGCGAGCAGGCCGCGCAGCAGCTCGCCGCCGCTGAAGCCGACGTCGCAGACGATCCCAAGGCGGACTCCGCGCCGGCTCAGCTCGGCAAGGACGTCGTGGATCCCCGGCGCGAACTCCAGCTCGACGTCGCGGCCGGCGCCCAAGAACGCCTCCGCCACCATCTCCCGCGCCGCCCCCTGGATGCCGAGATGGCGGACCAGCGCCGCCGCCGCCTCGTGCGGGGGGAGGTGGCGACCCACGGCCCAGGCCTGCTCCCAGTCGAGTCCGACCTCCCGCAGGCCCTCCAGCAGCAGGTCCGCCTCGACCTCGACCTCGTTGCTCTGCAGCGCCGCTGCGATCGCCCGCTTCCGCGCCTCGGTCATCGCCCCCGAGGGGACCATCGCGATCGTGTTCCAGAAGTCGAAGGTGACGGCTTTGATCACCGGGCGATCCTCGCAAACGCGGCCGATCCCCTGCCGGTGCTCGCTGCGCTAGCGAACCGGAGAGTTCTTGCTCTTCCGGAACGACGGGAAGACACTCGCAGCGATGGCTGGCGATAGCGGATCGGTGGAAGTCGGCGCCTACCTGCTCGAGGTCGGCGGCGAAGGCGGCACCCTCGTCGCCCGCGGCGGAAACGCAGGCTCCGAAGTCGAGGCCCTGCGCGAAGCGATCGCGCGGCCGGAACCCACCGCCGGGGAGCGAGCCCCCGCTCTCGCGGGCGAAATCGACGAAGCCGCGAATACGACGAGCAAGATCGAGAAGGCGGTCGCCCTCTGCAAAGGCGCCGCCGAAGGCCACGCGCTCGACCCCGACCAGCTGGCGCTCGAGGTAGGCAGCCTGCTCGACTGCCTCGAACGACTCGACCGCAAGAAGGAGCACAAGAAAGCGCTGCAGCTGACGCGCTCACTATCCACGCTGCTGATGCTGCTGAAGCGCTGGGCGAGCCTGGTGCAGACGCTGCGGGTCGCGCTGCGCGCGGGCAACGCACTGGGCGACGATTCGGCGGTCGCCTGGGCTCGGCACGAGCTCGGCACGCTGCACCTGGCGGCCGGCGACGTCAAGTCAGCCGACCGCGACCTGCGCCAGGCACGCGAGATCCGCGAACGGATCGGCGACCGCCGCGGCCTGGCGGCGACCAACCGCAACCTGGGCGCGCTCTGCGAACGGCTGCGCAACATGGTCCGAGACGAAGAGCTGGTGCGGCGTGCCCCGGCCAGGCGCCCGCCCCTGCGCCGAACCCTCGTCGCGGCCACGATCGCCGCGGCTCTCTTCGCCGCCGGGATCGTCATCGGCTCGATCGCCGGCGACAGCGGGTCGGGCCGGGTCGCGGAAGAGGCCGCCGAAACGGAAGGCCGCGAAGCCGGGGGGAACGAAGCCGGTCCGTCGGCCAACCCGGGTACCGGAGAACCCGTCAACCCGGGCGCCAGCGAGTCCGGCGAACCGCAAGAAGCGCGCGGTTCCGTTGAGCCCACGGTGCACGGAAACGAAGAAGAACTGAAGGCGGAACCGCGCCTGGCGAAGCCGTCCGAACCCGAAGAAGAAACCGAAGAAGCGCCGCCGGCCGAAGGCGGCGAATAGCGCCTGTTCAGCTCTCGGTCAGCTTTTCGGTTAGCCGGAACACCTCGGGCAGGCCGGTGTCCAGCGCGTAGGCGAGGTGGCGCAGGGTGCCCCAATCGGCGTCGACTCCGCCGCTCTCGATCTGCCGCAGCTTCGCGACCGGGACCCCGGCCTTGTCGGCCAGCTCCTGCTGGCTCAGCCCCGCACCCTTCCGCAGCTGGCGGATGGCGCTGCCAAGGGCGAGATTGTGGGCGTTGCGGGTCTCCTCCATCCAAAACCCCACGGTACTGCGCCGTTCAGCGTCTGAAAACCTCAAGTCCCGCTTCACAGGGGACAACCTTGGCCCAGTTTGCGGCCGGGTGTAACTTCGTACGATGTCGCACAAGGCTGCAGATCGGATCCGCAACGTCGCACTGATCGGTCATCGCGGCAGCGGCAAGACCAGCCTCCACGAGGCGGTGCTGTTCGAGGCCGGGGCGGTGAACCGGCTGGGCCGGGTCGGGGACGGCTCGACCGTCTCCGACCACGAGCCCGACGAGCAGGGGCGGAGACTTTCGATCAACGCCTGCGTCTGCTGCTTCCAGCACGCCGACCGGGAGATCAACCTGATCGACACGCCCGGCGACCCCAGCTTCGTCGCCGACGCCGCCGCGGCTCTGCGCGCGGCCGACTCCGCGGTCGTCGTCGTCAACGGCGTCGCCGGGGTCGAGGTGCAGACCGAACGGCTCTGGCAGCGCGCCGACGCCGAGGGCCTCGCCCGCCTCGTCTTCGTCAACATGCTCGACCGCGAGCGGGCCGACTTCTTCGCCGCGCTGGACTCGCTGAAGGCCGCCTTCGGCCCCCACGTCGTCGCCACCGAGATCCCGATCGGCGCCGAACACGACCTCCGCGGCGTCGTCGACCTGATCGACATGGAGGCCTTCGTCTACCCGAACGCCGAGCGCGGCGCCGCCGAGCGGGTGCCGATCCCGGCGGAGCTGCACCCCCAGGCCGAGGAGTACCGCGAGAAACTGATGGACGAGGTCGCGGAGAACTCCGACGAGCTGATGGAGCGCTACCTCGACGGCGAGGAGATCGCCCACGGGGAGATCGTCACGGCGCTGAAGCGCGGCGTCACCGAGGGCCACCTGTTCCCGGTCACCTGCGGGGCGGCGACGCGAAACCTGGGGACGAACCGGCTGCTCGACGCGCTGGTCGAGGACCTGCCCTCGCCGCGGATGCGCGGCGGGCTGCCGGCGCTCGACGGCGCGGGCGAGGCGATCGAGATCGCGCCGGACGAGGACGGCCCGCTGGTCGCCTACGTCTTCAAGACCACCGCCGACCCTTACACCGGCCGTGTCAACCTCTTCCGTGTCTACAGCGGCACGATCCGCTCCGACTCCCAGGCGGTGAACGTCGGCCGCCACCAGAAGGAGCGGATCGGCCAGATCTCCCAGCCGCTGGGAAAAGAGCTTCGGCCGGTCTCCGACCTGGGGGCCGGCGACATCGGTGCCGTCGCGAAGCTGAAGGAGACCCGCGCCGGCGACCTCCTCTGCGACGAGCAACGCGACCTCGCCGTCCGCCCGCTCGACCTGCCGGCGCCGGTGATGGCGTTCTCCTACGAGCCGAAGACGAAGGGCGACGAGGATAAGGCGGCAACCGCGGTGCGGCGGCTCAGCGAGGAGGACCCGACCCTCGACGTCCACCGCGACCCCCAGACCGGCGACCAGATCATCGCCGGCCTCACCCAGGTCCACGTCGAGGTCCTGGTCGAGCGGATGAAGAGCCGCTTCGGCGCCGAGATCGAACTGCACCCGCCGCGGGTCCCCTACCAGGAGACGATCCGCCAACCGGCCGCCGCTCATGCCCGCTACAAGAAGCAGACCGGCGGCAAAGGCCAGTTCGCCGACTGCACGATCGAGATCGAGCCGGGCGAGGACGGCGGCGGCCTCGAGTTCGTCAACCAGATCAAGGGCGCGGCGATCCCTGGGAGCTTCATCCCCGCGGTCGAGAAAGGAGTCGGCGAAGCGATGCGGCACGGCACCCTCGCCGGCTACCCGGTCAAGGACGTCCGCGTCCGCCTCGTCGACGGCAAACACCACGACACCGACTCCTCCGAGCTCGCCTTCAAACTCGCCGGCGCGATGGCCTTCAAACAGGCGATGGAAGCGGCCGACCCGGTCCTCCTCGAGCCGATCGTCAAACTCGTCGTCAGCTGCCCCGACGAGGTCGTCGGCGACGTGATCGGCGACCTCAACGCCCGCCGCGGCCGTCCCCTCGGCATCGAGGCCAAAGGACAGACCAGCGAGATCCGCGCCGAGGTCCCGATGGCCGAGGTCCTCGACTTCGCCCCCGACCTCCGCTCGATCAGCGCCGGCCGCGCCGAGTTCACCCTCGAGTTCGACCGCTACGAGGAGGTCCCGCCGCACCTGGCCGAGAAGGTGACGGCGGCCTCGGGCGAACGCGCGCCAGCGAGCGCATAGGTGGAAGCACCCGACTGGGGCGCTTCCACCCCACTTCCTTTCAGCCGGTCACTCCTTTCACCACCGGGTAGTAACCATCCGCGTGGCCTGTGACCTTCGGGTGGTAGCTTTCGCTCGTCGGGTTGGAGAGGCCGTTGATCACTTTCGCGTTCGGCGAACGGGACTTGATCGTGTTGTTGACCAGGTCGAGTCGGCCCGGCAGGGTGTTGGTGATGTAGGACTGGGCGGTGTTGATCGCGCCGTCGCAGTCCGACGCCCACGAGGGCTGCGCGCGGTGTTGATCAGACGTTTTCGACTATAGCCGCGAGCCCGGGGCTCACAAAACCGGCCGACCGCGCCGATAGAAACGTCTCGACATGGTCCGTTTCACCCTCAACGACGACCTGCAGCGGCGCCGGCTGACGGTCTTCTTTCGCGCCCTGATCAGCCTCCCGTGTCTGATCTGGGTCGGGATCTGGGGAATCGGCGCCGCCCTCGTCGCCGTCATCAACTGGGTGGCGACGCTGATCCGGGGCAAGTCCCCCGCCACGCTGCACGAGTTCCTCGCCAGGTACGTCCGCTACACGACCCACGTCTACGCCTACCTCTACCTCGCCGCCGACCCGTTCCCCGGCTTCACCGACGATCGCGCCTATCCGATCGACATCGAGATCGCACCGCCGGAGCGGCAGAACCGCTGGACCGTCGGCTTCCGCCTCGTGCTCGCCGTGCCGGCGCTGCTCATCCTCGGGGTCCTCGGCGGCTCGGGCAGCCTCCTCGACGCGCTGAACGAATCGAGCGAAAGCCCCGGCTTCTTCGGCGCCCTCGTGGTCGCCGGGGTCTTCGGCTGGTTCTACGCGATGGCCCGCGGCCGGATGCCACGCGGCCTGCGCGACCTGGCCGCCTACGCGCTCTCCTACGGCGCCCAGGCCTGGGCCTACCTGCTGCTCCTGAACGAGCGCTACCCCTCCAGTGACCCGCTGACTGCGATCGGCCCCTTGCCGACCCGGTCGGACCCGGTGCGGATGGAGGTCAGCGACGGGCTGCGCCGCAGCCGCCTCACCGTCTTCTTCCGCCTCGCCCTCGCCTTTCCCCATCTGGTCTGGCTGACGCTTTGGGGCCTACTAGCGCTGCTGGTCGCGATCCTCAACTGGTTCGCGACCCTGGCGATGGGCACCTCGCCGAGCTGGGCTCACCGCTTCCTCTCCCGCTACCTGCGCTACCAGCAGCACGTCAGCGCCTTCCTCTACCTCGTCGGCAATCCGTTCCCGGGCTTCGTCGGCGCCCCCGGCACCTACCCGATCGAAATCCACATCGCCGAGCGCCGGCGCCAGAACCGCTGGACCGTCCTCTTCCGCGCCATCCTCGGGGTGCCGGCGCTGATCCTCGCCGCGGTCTTCGGACAGCTGCTCCTGGTCGTCGCCTTCCTCGGCTGGTTTGCGGGGCTGTTCACGGCGCGGATGCCGCTCGGCCTGCGCAATGCCGGCGCCTACGCCATCCGCTACAGCGCCCAGGCCAACGGCTACTTCCTGCTGCTGACCGACTCCTACCCCTACAGCGGCCCCTGCCACGAACGGGCTCCGGAACTGCCGGTCCCCGCCCCCGGCCCGATGCCGGTTCCCGCGCCGCTCGATGCCTAGGCGGCTGCGGCCGGCGACGCTGGCGCTGCTCGGCGGCGGTGTCCTCTGGACCTGCGCCGCCCTCGCCCTCTGGGACGCGACCCAGCTCCCCTCGCTCGACCTCCCCCAGCTCGACCCCCACCGATACTTCAGCGACTCCTTTCTCGCGCGCAGCGCCGATTACGAACTGCTTCTTGGATTCCTCGGGCTGATCGGCTCGATCGTGCTCGTGATCGTGCTCGTCCTCTACGCCTGGCACGGCCCCCGCCTCGTCCGCGAGTCCGCCGCGGGCAGGGTCGGCACCGGGATGCTGCTGGCGATGCTCGGCTTCGCCGTCGTCTGGCTCGCCGAGGTCCCCTTCGACCTGCTCGGGCTCTGGTGGCAGCGACGCCACGGCGTCTCCCACGAGGGCTACCTCCGGCACCTGATCTTCGGCTTCCTCGGACTCGGCGGGACCTTCGTCTTCCTCTGTATCGGGATCGGGATCATGATGGGGCTGGCCGGGGTGATGCGCCGCTGGTGGTGGCTGGCGGCGGTGCCCGCCTTCGTCGCTCTCGGGCTGCTGTCCACCTTCCTCAGTCCTTACCTGATACCCGGCACCCAGCCGCTGCACAAGCCCGTCCTCGAACAGGAAGCCCGCGCTCTGGAGCGGATCGAGGGGACCCCCGAATCGCGCCTGCGGGTCCAGGAAGTGCACGAGTTCACCGACGCACCGAACGCGGAGACGGTCGGGCTCGGGCCGACCACCACCATCGTCCTCTGGGACACCCTCCTCGACGGTGGCTTCAGCCCCGCCGAGATCCGTTTCGTCGTCGCCCACGAGATCGGCCACGTCGCCCACGACGACGTTCTCAAGCGCGTCGGCTGGCTCGCCCTCTTCCTCCTCCCCGCCCTCGGCCTCACCGCCTACCTGACCCGGCGCCGCGGCGGCCTTGCCCAACCCGAGGCGATCCCGATCGCGATCCTCGTCCTCGTCGCCACCCAGCTGATCGCCACTCCGTTCCTCAATGCCGCCTTCCGCCGCGAAGAGGCCGCTGCCGACTGGGCCGCCCTGGAAGCGACCCACGACCCCGCCGCCGCCACCTCCTCCTTCCGCCGGCTCGCGATCAAGAGCCTCAGCAACCCCGACCCGCCCTTCTGGATCGACGGCCTTTACGGCAACCACCCGACGATGATGGACCGGATCGCGATGGCGGAAGCCTGGGCCGAACGCCGAACCGAAGCCGCAGGCGGGTAGCCCGCGGCGTCCGTTCCTGGATCTGTGGGATTACCCGAACAGCCGGCGGAATCCCGACGCTACCTTCTTGCCGATGGATTCGACCGGCGATCTCAACCACGACGGCAACCTCGACCTCGCGGTCGCCAACTCCGGCACCGACAACCTCGCTGCGCTGCTGAACAAAGGGCCCCGCCCCTAGCTCGCGGCCTCCGCCAGCTTCTCGTCGATCTGCCGGCGAACCGATTCGCACACCTCTTCGGCGTCGGCGTTATGGCGCTCTGATGCGAGAATGCCGAGCAGGACCTCTGCGTCCGCCCGCCCGAGTTCAAGGGTGATCGTGTCCGCTGCCATCGAACTTCTCCTTTCGCTGGTTACCGGGTCAAAGTAGTTTCCCGGCAGGCAGCCGCCATCGGGAAAAGCCGCACCGAGGACCCCGGAGGTTCCCGGATGCGCCAGCGCTCCCGGTCCCCGGAGAATCGACCAAAGGCAAGCGCGACCGGGATGTCGACCGATGGCAGTGGCAAACGTGAAAGCGCAACGGCGTGGATGGTTGCGGGAGGAGCGGCTGGCGCCCCTCACCGAGGTCGCCGTTTTCGTCTTCGGATTGGCCGGCCTGGTCGTCCTGGAGGGGCCGGCGAATCGTCCCGAGGTGGACGTGGAATCCGGTGCTTTCCTCTCCTATTTCGAGAAGCGCGGCAGCGTCACCCTGGGCAGCTTCCTGATCATGCTCAGCGTCGTCTCCTTCCTCGCTCGCTCCTCGCCCTGATCAGCGGTTCCGCAGGCGGGTCATCTCCTGCTCGATCTGGTGCTCGGTCGGGACCTCGTCGAGGGCGCGGTAGACGCGCCAGGCGTGGCTGAGCAGGAAGACGCCCCAGATCCCCGTCACCCAGGCGGGCCAGAGGTCGCCGGTGTCGGCGGAGTTCGGCGGGATCGCCCAGATCACCCAGAGCACGGCGTTGACGAAGAGGAACCAGCCGAGGTGGTCGCGGAACTCGCGCTTCCGCTTCAGCTGCCTCATCGCTCGCTCCCGAAGCTCCTCCTCGCTCCCCGCCGGGCTCTCGTTCTTGGTCTGCACCTCCATCGCGCCTCCTTTTGCTCTGGTTCTGGTTCTGAGTCTCATCCCGATCGCGCACGCGCGGTCAGGTAAGCGACCGCGCCATCCACGGTCCGCAGCTGCGGGTAGTCCCGCTCGCCGACCTCGACCCCGGTGCGCTGCGCCACCGCGACGACGAGGTTGAGGAAGTCGATCGAGTCGAGTTCGAACTGCTCGCCCAGGTCGACCGCGGGATCGACCGTCGCGGCGTCGACCTCGGGGGCGACCTCGGCCAGGGCCGCCAGGAAGGCCTCGCGCGCCTGCTGCTCGTTCACATCTCCCCCAGGCTGTGCAGGTTGCGCTCGACGAGGGCGAGGAAGCGACTGCCGGCGATCCCGTCGCTGGCGCGGTGGTCGCCGGCCAGCGTCGCGGCGGTGACCGGCTTGGCGCCGACCATGCCGTCGTCGGCCCAGGGCCGCTCGCGGATCGCGCCGAAGCCGACCAAAGCCACCTGGGGCGGGTAGATGACGCCGTGGACGAGGTCGGCGCCCTGCTCGCCGAGGTTGGTGACGGTGATCGTCGGGTCCGACATCTCGGAGCTGCGCAGCCGGCCGGCGCGGGCGCGGGCGACGAGGTCGCGCAGCTCCGCCATCAGCCCCTCGAGTTCCTTGCCGTCGGCGTCGTGGATCGCCGGAGCGACGAGGCCGCCGCCGCGCAGGGAGATCGCGACCCCGAGGTGGACGCCCGTCGCCGGCCGGAACTCGCCATCGACCCAAAAGCCGTTTAACGCCGGCGTCTCCGCCGCCGCCTTCGCGACCGCGCTCAGCAGCAGCGCCGCCGGCAGCAGGCGCTCCTCGACAGGGCGCTCGCGGTTGCGCTCCTCGAGCCAGGCCAGCGGCCCGCTGACCTCGATCTCGCGCTCCAGGTAGTAGTGCGGGATCTCGCGCTTCGAGCGCGCCATCAACGCCGCGATCGCCCTCCGCATCGCCTCCTGGTGGGAGGGCGCGGCGGGTTCGGCGGGCGCGGCGGGCTCGGCCCGAACGCCGCCGAGCCGTTCGACGTCGGCCTGGACGATCGAGCCATTGGGACCGCTGCCGGCGACCTCTTCGAGATCGACGTCGAGCCGCTCCGCCGTGCGGCGCGCCAGCGGCGAGACCCGCGGTCGGTGCCGATGGGACGGAGATACCTCCATATGGAGGGCTTTCGCCCCGTCGGCACTAGGAGGCGGGGGCAGTGGCTCGGCGGCTGCGACCTGCTCGGGAGCCGGCGCCGGGCTTTCGCCGTTGGCCCCGCGCACCCGCGCCAGCGGCTCGCCGACCGGCACCTTCGTCCCCTCCTCGACCAGCAGCTCCTCGATCACCCCGTCCTCGAAGATCTCG
Organism: uncultured Actinomycetes bacterium; assembly: GCA_946479725.1. The sequence continues at coordinate 10,742 of CAMLHB010000046.1, forward strand.
ACCTCGATCTCGGCCTTGCTGGTGTCGACGACGGCGACGATGTCCCCCCTGTGCACGGCGTCGCCCGGCTTGACGCGCCATTCGAGCAGGGTGCCGGCGTCCATGTCGGCACCCAGCGAGGGCATCGTGAACTCAGCCACCGGAACCCACCATCCGCCGTACCTCCGCGACCACGGTCTCGGGCTGGGGCAGCGCCGCCTGCTCGAGGTGGTGGGCGTAGGGCAGCGGCACCTCGGCGCTGCAGACGCGGGCGACGGGCGCATCGAGCTCGTAGAAGGCGCCCTCCATGATCCGGGCGCTGACCTCGGCGGCGAGGCTGCCGGTGCGCCAGCCCTCATCGACGATCACCGCCCGGTGGGTGCGCGACACCGACTCCAGCACGGTGGCCGAGTCGAGCGGTCGCAGCACCCGCAGGGCGACCCCCTCGGCCTCGATCCCCTGCCCCGCCAGCTGCTCTGCGGCGGTCAGCGCTTTGGCCAGGGTGCCGCCGTAGGCGACGAGCGTCACGTCCCCGCCCGGGCGGCGGATCGCCGCCCCCTCGATCGGCACCGACCCGGCATCGGCGGGAAGCTCGCCCTCGCTGTTGTAGAGGGCGCCGTGCTCGAAGAGCAGGACGGGGTTCGGATCCGCCAGGGCGGGTCCGAGCATGCCGCGGGCATCGGCCAGCGTCGCCGGCGCCAGCAGCTTCAGCCCCGGCACGTGGGCGTACCAGCCCTCGAGGCTGTGCGAGTGCTGCGCCGCCACCTGGCGGCCGGCGCCGGTGGTCATCCGGATCACCAGCGGGATCGCCAGCTGCCCCCCCGACATGTGGGTGATCGTGGCGGCATTGTTGACGATCTGGTCGAGGGCGAGAAGGCTGAAGTTGATCGTCATCACCTCGACGATCGGTCGCATTCCCGCCATCGCGGCGCCGATCCCGGCACCGACGAAGGCCGACTCCGAGAGCGGCCTGTCCATGATCCGCTGCGGGCCGAACTCGTCCAGCAGGCCGCGGCTGACGCCAAAGCAGCCGCCGTAGGCGCCAACGTCCTCGCCCATCAGGAAGACCCGCTCGTCCGCGTGCAGCGCCTCCCGAATCGCCTCGCGCAGGCACTCGCGGTAGGTCGTCGTCGCGGTCTCGACGGTGCTCACGGCGCCCCTCCCTCCGCATAGACGAAACGCTCGAGGTCGGAAACCGGCTCCTCGCCGCCGGCCTCGGCGAAGGCGATCGCCGCCTCGATCTCCTCGGCCACGGAGCCCTCCAGCTCCTCGAGGTCCTCCGCCTGCGCCAGGCCCGCTTCTTCCAGCCGCGCGGTCAGGGCCGAAATCGGATCGCGCTCGCGCCAGCCGGCGATCTCCTCCTTCGAGCGGTAGAGGTCCGGGTCGTACATCGAGTGGGCGCGGAAGCGGTAGGTGCGCAGCTCGAGGAAGCAGGGGGAGCGGCCGTCGCGGACCTCGGTGACGGCCCGGTGGGCGGCGTCTTCGACCGCAAGCACGTCCATCCCGTCGACCGACCAGGCCGGCATCTCGTAAGCGGCCGCCTTCAACGCCAGGTCGGTCTCGGACTCGTAGCGCTCGATTGCCGTCCCCATCGCGTAGCGGTTGTTCTCGCAGCAGAAGAGCAGCGGCAGGTCCCAGAGAGCCGCCAGGTTCATCGTCTCGTGGAACTCGCCCTCGGCGACGGCGCCGTCGCCGAAGAAGCAGGCGGTGACGCGGTCGCCGCCGCGCTTCTTCTCGGCCAGCGCCAGGCCGAGCGCGATCGGCAGGCCGCCTCCGACGATCGCGTTGCCGCCGTAGAAGCGGCGCTCGGCGTCGAAGAGGTGCATCGAGCCGCCGCGCCCGCGCGAGCAGCCCTCGACCTTGCCGAACATCTCCGCCATCACCTCCTTGGCGGGGACGCCGCGGACGAGCGCGTGGCCGTGCTCACGGTAGGTGGCGACGACGGCGTCGTCGGGCGCCAGCGCCTCCATCACCCCCGTCGCCACCGCCTCCTCGCCGATGTAGAGGTGGAGGAAGCCACGGATCTTGGCGGCGCTGTAGAGCTCGACGCAGCGCTCCTCGAAGCGGCGCACCAGCAGCATCTTGCGCAGCAGGTGCAGGCAGTGTTCGCGGTCGAGCTGAACCCCGTCGTTCACGAGACCGCCTCCAGGGTCGAGGTATCGCCCTCCGGCAGCCCCAGCTCGCGGGCTTTCAGCAGCCGCCGCATCGTCTTGCCCGAACGGTTGTGGGGCACCGCTTCGACGAACTCGATCTCCCGCGGCGCGACCGCCGGGCCGAGCCGCTTGCGGGCAAAGCCGAGCAGCTCCCGACGCAGCGGCTCCTCGGGGGCGCGCCCCGGGACCAGGGCGACGAAGGCCTTGACGGTTTCGCCGGCCATCGGGTCAGGCACCCCGATCACTGCAGCGTCGGCGACCGCCGCGTGCTCGGTCAGTGCGGTCTCGACCTCGAAGGGGCCGATCAGGTGGCCAGCGGCCTTGATCACGTCGTCGCCGCGGCCGACGAACCAGAAGTAGCCGTCGGCGTCGCGGCGGGCGAGGTCGCCGGTCAAATACCAGCCGCCGGCGAAGCAGCGGCGGTAGCGCTCCTCCTCCCGCAGATAGCCGCGGAACATCGAGGGCCAGCCCGGCCGCAGGACCAGCTCGCCCTGCTCGTCGTCGGCCGCCAGCTCGAGCGCGCCGTCAGCGCCCAGCACCGGCCTCCCTTCTCCGTCGCGCCGCCCGACCGCGACCTCGATCCCGGGCAGCGGCCGGCCCATCGAGCCCGGCCTGACCGTCATCGAGCGGAAGTTGGCGATCATGATCCCGCCGGTCTCGGTCTGCCACCAGCTGTCGTGGATCGGCATCCCGAACGCCTTGGCGCCCCAGCGGACCGCTTCGGGGCTGAGCGGCTCACCGACGCTGGCGATGAACCGCAGCGAGGAGAGGTCGTATTCGCCGGCGACCTCGCTGCCGAGCCGCATCAGCATCCGCAGCGCGGTCGGCGCGGTGTACCAGACGTCGACCCGCTGCTCCTGCAGGATCCGGTACCAGCGCTCGGCGG
>CAMLHB010000047.1 GCA_946479725.1 uncultured Actinomycetes bacterium
CCCGCGGCAAGGCGATCACCAGCCGCTGGCCGGCGAGCAACGACGCCGATAACGCCGGGGAAAACGCCGCCTCCGGCGGCAACATGAACTTCCCCACCTCGAGCTGACTCAGGGCGACGGCGGCTGGCCGACCGCCAGGCAGAGGCGGTCGTAGATCTGGTCGGCCTGCTCGACCGACATCGTCGGCCTCTGTCGCGAGAAGTACCAGGCCAGCATCCGGGCGGGCAGGATCGTGACGCCGCGGCGCTTGGCCGGGACCCTGTCGATCACGTAGGCGTGGCTGAATACGAGCAGCGATTGGACCTCCATGCCGGTGATCGTCTCCAGCGTCTTCATCTCGGCATAGGCCTGCCCGAGCATCTTCGGGTCGAGGTTGTCCAGCAGGAGGCGGCCGCGCCGGCTCTTCGTCTCCACCGTGAAGAGGCCGCCCGGTCCGACGACGATGTGGTCGATGTTCCCTCTCCCGAAGGAGACGTCGTGGATCACCTGCCAGCCGTCGGCGACGAGGCCCTCGAGGATCTCGCCCACCACCTCCTCGCCTTCGGCGCCCTGCGCCCAAGAGCCGTGGTCGCGCTTGAACCTGCCGCCGAGGAAGCGCAGCCACCAGCGCCGATTCGCCTCCGCCCGCACGAACTGCCCCGCGGCCCGTTTCGGCTCGATCCCGGTACTCACCGATGCTTCATCGGCCCGGCTCCCGGGAAAGATGAGCCAAGCAAGCCGAATAGTTCGCTTTGATGGTGACCCCATGGAGCAGCTGGGCAAGAAAGACCTGCATCGCGGCAAGCACGTCGACTTCGTCGCCAAGCGCTACCGACGTGCCGACGGCAGCGAGGTTGAGCGGGAGGTCGTCGAGCACCCCGGGTCGGTGGCGGTGCTCGCCTACGACGAGGAGTTCGCCTACCTGGTCGCGCAGCCGCGGGAGGCGGTCGAGGAGGACGAGCTGCTGGAGATCCCGGCGGGGACGCTGGACGTCGACGGCGAGAGCGAACTGGAGTGCGCGAAGCGGGAGCTGGCCGAGGAGGCGGAGCTGCGAGCCGAGCATTGGAGCCTGCTGCACGTCATCTATCCCAGCCCCGGCTTCCTCAGCGAGAAGGTGACGATCTTCGCTGCCACCGGACTCTCGCCGGCCAGTGGCGAGCGTGACGAGGACGAGGAGATCGAGATCGTCCGCCTCGACCTGGCCGAGATCGACCGGGCCCTGCCCGAGATCCGCGACGCCACCACGGTGATCGCGCTGCAGTGGCTGAAGGAGCGGCTCAGGGGGTAGAGGGGAGCCTCGTGTTCCTTTTCTTCTCCAACAACCTCGGCTGCGCCGGCTCGCTGTTGGTCTCGGCCGTGGTGACGCTGGTCCTGCTGCTGCTCTTCGGGGTGATCGAACTCAATTAGGGGCGTTCTCGCCGGAGGCTGCCCGGGCGAGTTCCTGAGCCGGGCCCTCGTCGGCCGAGCGCTCTCCGGCGGGCTTGGTCCGCTCGCAGAGGTCGGCGAACTTGTCGAGCAGGGCTTCCAGGCGGGTGAGGGTGGGCCCCTCGCGGCCGAGCGGCTGCTGGTGGGCGGCGCCGGAGATCTCGCGCATCGCGACGTCGATCTCCTCGGCCAGCTCGGGGGTCCAGCGGATGCCGTGCAGTTTCTGGACCCGGATCGGCAGCGCCTGACGCTCGACGGCGCCATTCAGCAGGTAGACCTCGATCAGTCGCTCGTAGCCCTTGCGCAGGTCGAGCAGCCACAGCTGGGCGCGGCGATCGTAGCCGGAGTCGCGTCCCTTATATAGACCGCGCAGCTCGGTCTTCAGCTCGTGCCGCAGCGCCTTCAGCCGCTGCATCGGCGAGCGTGCCTCCCAGGGCAGGTTGTCGCCGACGACTCCGACCTCGCCGCCTGCCCGGGTCAGCGCCTGAGTGTGCAGCTCGAGGCCGAGCTCCTCGGCGCGCTCGAGCAGGTAATGGACGAAGACGAGGTCGTGGGTCAGCACGACCACCTGCCGGTCGCGGGCTTCCTCGGCGAGGCGGCAGGCGAGGTGCTCGCGGCGCTGGTGGTCGAGCGAGGAGATCGGGTCGTCGAGGATGATCGCGCTGCGCTCGTCGCTGACCCGCAGCTCGGCGAGGAAGAAGGCGGTCGCGAGCGCGGTCTGCTCGCCGCTGCTGAGGACCTTGGCGACGCGCTCGCGGCCCTCGCTGCGGAGCTTGAAGCGGACCGCCGGCTTGCCCTTGCTGGCCGAGGCGTTGAGTTCTACCCGGTCGGCGATCGGGTCGAGCTCCTCGATCTCCTGGGCCAGCGCCCGCTTCAGCCGGCCGGTGATCGCCAATTTGCTCAGCTCGCGGATCCGGTGGGAGATCGCCTGGGTCGAGAGCTGCCGCCGGGCGGCTTCCCAGGTGCCGATCCGCCCCAGCGCGTCCAGGTGCTCGAGGAGATCGCCGAGCGAGTTGGCGATCTCCAAGCGGGCGCGCAGCTCCCGCAGCCGCGCCCTGATCCGCGCCCGCTCGCCGTCGTCGCGCAGGACCGCGAAGCCTTCGGCTTCGGCGACCTGGACGGCGACGTAGTCGCGCAGCCGCCCCAGCTCCAGCGAGCGGCCGCGGTGCGGCTCGCTCTGACCCGTGGCGATCGCCAGCCGGTCGACCAGGGTCGCGAACGCGGCGTCGACGGTCTCCTGCAGCTCCTCGCCGGCGGCGGCGATCGCCACCTCGGCGGTGTGGAGGATCTGCTGCAGGTTGGGCAGCGCTCCCAGACGCTCGGTCAGGACCAGGTCGACCTGCCGCACCTGCTCGCGCAGCTCGCCGGATACGAAGGCCTCGAAGCGGTGCAGCCGCTCGTGCGCCTCGCCGCCGAGGCCCTGCTGGCAGAGCGGGCAGGTCGCATCCTCGCCGCCGCCGGGGAACTCGCCGCCGCCGGCTGCGACGAAGCGCCGCGCCGCCTCCCAAAGCTCCCGCCAGGCCTCGCCGCCGGTGCCCGGCCGCGGCTGGTCGGCGAAGGCCTCGGCGGCGAGCTGGTCGACCGCGGCTTCGGCGCGGGCGAGCCGGGCCCGCAGCTCGGCGATCTCCGCCAGCGCTGCGTCGTCGAGCCGGTCCCAGGCGTCCTGCAGCTCGGCCGCGAGCCCCTTGACCGCCTCGGCCCGCTTCCGCGCCGCGCGCTCCAGCGCCCGGCTGCGGTCGGCGGCGATCGTCGCCTCCGCCTCCTCCAGCTCGCCCAGTCCCTCGCGCTCGGCCTCGCTCAGCCGCGCGAAGCTCTCGACCTCCTCCCGCGTCGCCTCACCCGCCGCGACCCGCGCCAGCAGCTCGGCCGCAGCGGAGTCCTTGCTCTCGGGCAGTGCCGGCAGCGCCTCGCGCCGCACCTCGATCCGCTCCGCCAGCTCCGCCGCCAGCGCGTCCTGCGCCTCGGCCAGCTCACGCAGCAGCCGCAGCGGCCGCGGCGTGTGCTCGATCGTGTTCGACTTCGAGATGTGGACGTCGGCGCAGCTGGCGTCGAAGGCGGTCATCGCAGAGAGGACGCGGGGCGCTTCGCCGCCCAGGTCAACCTCGACCACCCGCTCCTTGCCGTCGACCGCGAGCACGAACTCGGCCGTCTGCGGCGCCTCGGCCTTGCCCGGGTCGAAGACGTCGTGCAGCACCTCGCCGACTTCGGCCGCCCGGCAGACCCGCCGGCAGAGCCGGCCGTAGCCGCTCTTGCCCGCCCCGTTCTCGCCGAAGACGACGTTCAGCCCCGGCCCGAAGCGCAGCACCTGGTCTTCGGCCAGCCGGTTGACGTTGCGCAAGTCGCGGATCTCCCGCAGTTCGACCCGCCCCTGCTCGGCCTCGTCAGCCGGCAGGTTCGCCAGCTCCAGCGGCGGCAGGGCCTCCGCCTCTCCACAGAGCACGGCCAGCACCTGCGCCCGCCCCGCCTCGTCGAGCGGGCCGTCACAGAGCTTCCGCATCAGCCCGCGTTGCCACGCGGGCAGCCCCTGTGACCAGTTGAAGATCCTCCTTTGCAGCAAGGCGTCCTGGTCGCTCATCGACCAGGAAGCTTCTCAGACTGCGTCGCTCTGCTCCGGCGGCAGGGCCGGAAGCTGCTGGATCGCTGCTGCCAGCCAGTCGCGCTCCTTGCGGAGCATTACCGGCGTTGCGAGGAGGCTGCCGGCGCGGCGCTGGAAGGCACGCAGGCGGGAGTCGTCGTCGGGCGGCAGCAGCTTCGCGAGCTGGCGGTACTCCTTCGAGACCTGGCCGTCGCGGAAGGCGGTGGCGACCGCGGTGAGGAGGTCGCCGGGCTCGGTGACGACGGCGCGGGCGATCTCGGCGCCGTCGACCTTGACGACCAGCTCGGCTGGGTAGGTTCGGGGCGGCGGCGGTTCGAGCGGTGCGGCGAGCGCCCCGGCGATCGCCTCGCGCAGGGCGACGTGGGCGTCGGCGGGTTCAATCGAGCGGGCGCGGGCGCGGGCTTCGCCCTCCTTGGTCGTGACCAGGCGGGCGCTGCCGAGCTCGCCGTCGCGCATCTCCTCCAGCAGCCAGCGGTCGCCGGCGGCGACGAGGATCGGGATGCCCTCGGCGGCGAGCGCCTGGGCGTAGGTCTGGGTCTCGCTGAGCGAGTCGCCGTCGAGCAGCACCTCCATCCCCCATATAAAGGTGTGGGAGCAGAAGCCACGCTCACTCGAGGTCTTGGCGTGGTGGCCGATCATCGCCACCGCGTCGAGCGGGCCGCCGTGGGCCTTCGCCATCGAGGGCTCGGCCTCCTCGAGCGCGAGGTCGGCGATCGGCCGCACCTCGACTCCCGCCGGCATCCGCTCGCGTTCGACGTTGGTCCCGACCATGTGCCAGTCGCCGACGCTGATCCGCTCAACTCCGCCGGCCCGCAGCGCTTCGATCGCGACCAGGACCTCGTCGGTCATCTGCCGGCGCCCGCGCGCGTAGCGGCCTGGGTGGGAGGGCAGGCAGTCGCGGTAGTCCTCGATCCCCGAGATTCCCTCCATGTCGGCGGCGATGAGGACGTTCACACCCTCGAGCCTATTGGCCACTCACCGCATCGGATTCTTGCCCCAGCGGGCTGGGGTCAAAATCGGGTGCGCTTGGAAGCTCCAGCTCCGCCCGTGGCATCCTTCGGTCGATGTGGGTGCAGCGCCCGATCCGGCTGGCGGCCCGGCCGCGCGGCTTTCACCTGATCACCGACGAGGTCATCGAGGCCGTGCCCGAGCTGGCGGAGATCTCGACCGGCCTCCTCCACCTGCTGATCCAGCACACCTCGGCTTCGCTGGCCCTGAACGAGAACGCCTCGCCGGACGTGCGGCGGGACTTCGAGTCCTGGTTCGACCGCGCGGTCCCGGAAGGGGCGCCCTACTGGACCCACACGCTCGAGGGCGAGGACGACATGCCCGCCCACGTAAAGGCGGCGCTGCTCGGCCCCTCGCTGGCCCTGCCGATCGCCGGCGGCCGCCTGGCCCTCGGGACCTGGCAGGGGATCTTCCTCTGCGAGCACCGCGACCGCGGCGGCGAGCGGAACCTGGTCGCGACCTGCTGGGGCGAAGGAAGCGGTTTGGCCGGCTAGGCCGCCAGCGGGTGGTCGTCGCGGCGGTGCAGCTGGATCACTTCGCCGCCCTTGATCTCGATCGGCTCGAACTCGGCGACCGAGAGGACGACGTAGTTGTAGCCGCAGGGGCAGACCTCGCGGTCGACGTCGTCGAGGTTCTCGACCAGGACGTCAGACTCCTCGGCGCAGCTGGAGCAGACAACGGTGACTTGGAACATGGACCGATGGTGGCGCGGGGGCCGGACGGAGGGCCGGAACCTGCACGCTCGATTGCATCGGCGCCAGCAGATAGCGTCGCCGTGTGGCGGCATCGGTCACCCGCAAGCAGCTGCTGATCCTCCTCGGCATCGCGACGGTCGCGCTCTACGTCGTCCTCGCGCTGATCGACCCGAGCACGAACGGCAGCGGTCCCTCGATCGTCTCGCTCGAGTTCGCCGGCAGCGCCGGCCGGGTCGAGGAGATCTTTGCCGAATGGGGCGCCCACGGACGCGACCTCGCCCGCCTCTCGCTCTGGATCGACTTCGCCTTCATGGTTGCTTACGGGGCCTTCTTCGCGGTGGCCGCGGCGACCACGCGGGATTTCGCCGTGGCGACCGGCCGTCGCGCCCTCGCCGCGGCCGGGCGGTACGCGTCGGCCTGCGCGGTCGGCGCCGCCCTCTTCGACGCCGCCGAAAACATCCTCTGGCTCCTGCTGCTCGGCGGCCGCGGGGGAGACGTCGCGCCGCCGGTCGCCACCGCCTGCGCCAGCATCAAGTTCCTGCTGATCGGGCTGGCAATCGCCTACGCCGTCTGGGGGCTGGTCGCCCGCCTGCGCCGCTGACTCAGTCGGCCAGCAGCAGCGCCGTCTCGAGGTCGGTCCCGACCTCGCCGAGCGGCCGGCCGTAGAGCTCCTCGATTCCCCGCAGGCGGTTGGCGACGGTGCGGCGGTCGACGCCGAGGGCGGCGGCGGTCGAGGAGATGTTGCGCTCGGCGGCGAAGTAGGCGCGCAGGGTTTCGCGGCCGACCCTGCCGCCGTCCCTCGTCGCTTCCAGCGGCTCGAGGTAGATCTGGCGCAGCGAGGTCGTCCCCAGGTCGTCGCGGAGGATCGAGGCCAGCACCGCGACGTCCGCGTAGCGAAGGGCAGGGATGCCCCGCCGATCGGCGATCGGCAGCGCCGCCTTGGCCTGGCGGTGGGTGAGGCGCCAGCCGGCGATCCCCTCGGCGGGCTCGCCCACGGCGGCGAGGACCGAGCCTGAGGAGATCGAGGCGAGCGCCCGCACGGCCTCCTCCGACCTGAGCCGGGACCTGCCGCCGAGCCAGCAGGCCCACGCCGGCTCCTCCTGCTGGGCGTCCGCCAGCAGGAGGCGATCGAGGGCGGCGGCGAGCTCCCGCATCGCCTCGTGCGCTCCTTCGCCTTTCACCATCAGCCCCAGGTGATGGCCGTCGAAGTCGTATTCGAATCCCATCTGGTCGCCGGGCTGACGGCCGGCCAGCAGTTCTTCCAGGTAGCGGTGCCGCAGCTCGGCGGTGGTGCTGGGCCGGCTGCTGGCCTCGCGGACGTGCTCGTCGCTGACCGCCTGGAGCAGGCGGTCGAAGATCGTCGCCTGTCGGTGCAGGAGGCCGCGAAGGGCGGAGTGCGAGACCCCGGCGCGCTCGGCCTCCTCGACGAGGATGTCGCCGAAGAAGGCGTTGCCGGCCGAGTAACGGCGGAGGACCACGTCGAGGGGGACGCCGGCGCGGGCGGCCAGGCGCGGCGCCGTCAGCACCGCGGCCGGGACCTCGGCGGTCTGGCGGTCGCCCAGCTCGATCGCTTCGACTATGTACCCGAGCACCGAGACGCGGGTCGCGGGCAGGCAGTCCATGTATTCCAGGTAGGCGGGGTCCGCCGCGCGATCCTCCGGGATCGGGTCGACGAGGGCGGCGAGGCTCGCTTCGATCTCCTGGGCCCGGGCGCGGAACCGGACGGCGAGCGCTTCGGCCGGGTCGGTCATGGCGGAACTGTCTACCGATCGGTGCAGTGGATCGCAACTCCCAGGGGCACGTGGGTTTACACATTGGCCAGTCGGAGGGGCTGGGGAGCCCAGTTGACAAGGAGGAGACACGCGATCCATGGGCAGGGGAAGGGAGCGCAGCTGGCGCCGATCACGCTGACGGCGTCGGGGAAGCTCGCGACCAAAGACGGCACGCACCCGCCGGCGCTGAGAGAAGCGATCGTCGAAACCGACAAGAACGGCGCCGTCTTCGTCAAGGGCCTGCCGGTCTGCAAGTCCGGCCAGCTGCAGTCCCGGACCACCGCGGCGGCGAAGAAAGCGTGCCCGAAGTCGATCATAGGATCGGGCAGGACTACGGTTGAGGTGGCGCTCGCGGAACAGAAGCCGATCCTCGTCAACTCTGCCCTCACCGTCTTCAACGGAGGTCAGCACGGCGGCACCACCACCTTCTACATCCACGCCTTCTTCACGGCGCCGGTTTCGGGGGCGATCGTCACCACGCTGAGGATCAAGAGGGTTCACAACGGCCGCTACGGGCTGAAAACCGTCGCCACGGTCCCGAAGATCGTCAACGGCTCCGGTTCGGTCCTCTCGTTCGAGCTGAAGATCGGCAGGCGGTACACCTACAAGGGCAGGAAGGTCAGCGTCCTCTCGGCGAAGTGCGCCGACGGCAAGCTCCAGGCGAAAGCCACGGCCAGGTTCGCCGACGGGACCCAGGTCGGGCCCGCCACCATCATTCGCACCTGCACCCCGAGGGGCTGAGGCGCCGGGAGGCGCAGCAGACAAGGGGGTGGTCCGGGACGCGCGCCACCCCCGACTTCGCCAAGGGGCCAGCAACTAAGGTTCAGCGATGGACTTGGTCCGGTCCCGACAGCGCGTCGCCGACCACGGCGAGGTCTTCACCCCCGCCTGGCTGGTTCAGGCGATGCTCGACGTCGTCAAGGAGGAGTCCGAGCGGATCGACGCCCGGTTCTTGGAGCCGGCGTGCGGATCGGGGAACTTCCTGGTGGAGGTGCTGCGGCGCAAGCTCGCCGCCGTCGAGTTGAAGTTCGGCAGGAGCGAGTTCGAGCGGCGGCACTACGGCCTCTTCGGGATCATGTGCGTCTACGGGGTCGAGCTCCTCGCCGACAACGTCGAGGAGTGCCGGGAAAACATGCTCGAGATCTTCGCCGAGTGGCTGCGGCTCGACGAGCAGGCGGACATCGTCCACGCCGCCGCCCACGTGCTGTCGCAGAACATCGTCCAGGGGGACGCGCTGACGATGCTGGGCGGGGACGGAGAGCCGATCACCTTCGCCGAGTGGGGGTACCTCGGCAAGGGCAGGTTCCAGCGGCGGGACTTCCGGCTCGACGCCCTGGTTCAGATGTCTTCGCTCAACGGAGGCGGACCCCACCCGGGCCTCGGCACGCACGAGGTCTTCGTTCCGGTGAAAAGTTACCCTCCGCTGACGGTCGCGGAGATGGCCAGGTGACGAGCCAGGCGAGCTTCGCGCTGCGGGCCCGGAACCCCGATGTGGTGACCTGCATCGCCAACCTATCCAACGACGAGGTGTTCACCCCGCCGGAAGTTGCGAACCGGATGCTCGACACCCTCGCGGCGTCATGGGCGGACGCTCACGACGGCGCCGACATCTGGGCGGATCCAGATGTGACGTTTCTCGATCCGGCCACCAAGTCAGGTGTGTTCCTCCGAGAGGTCACCGCTCGTCTCAGCCGCGGTCTTGCGGAGGAGATTCCCGACCTCGAGGAGCGCGTCGACCACATCCTTACGAAGCAGGTGTTCGGAATCGGCATTACTTACCTCACCAGCCTCCTGGCGCGGCGCACCGTGTACTGCTCGAAGGACGCCAGAGGGGAGCATGCAATCGCGCGATCGTTCACTTCCAGCGAGGGAAACATCTGGTTCGAGCGGGAGGATCACACCTGGAACGGCACCCGCTGCAAGTTCTGCGGGGCGCCGAAGGCGGCCTTCGACCGCGGTGAGGACCAGGAATCCCACGCGTACGCTTTTATCCACACCAGCGACATCAAGGCTCGGATCGCCGAGCTGTTTGGAGGCGACATGCAGTTCGACGTGATCATCGGCAACCCGCCCTATCAGCTCAACGACGGGGGCTTTGGCACCAGCGCGGCGCCGATCTACCAGGACTTCGTCGACCAGGCCAAGAGGCTCGAGCCGCGCTTCCTCTCGCTGGTGATCCCGGCTCGCTGGTACGCCGGCGGCAAGGGCCTCGACGACTTCCGGGAGTCGATGCTCGGCGACGAACGGGTGCGCTCGATCGACGATTACCTGAGCGCGTCGGATGTCTTCCCGGGGGTCGGCCTCAAGGGCGGCATCTGCTCGTTCCTCTGGGATCGGGACAACCCTGGTCCGTGCATGGTCACCACCCACCTCAACGACCTGCCGGCGTCCTCCGTCAGTCGAAGGTTGCTGGAGCCCGGTGCCGATGTGTTCATTCGCTTCAACGAGGGTCTCTCGATCCTGCAGAAGGTCGTCGGCGTCGAGACCGATCAGAACGAGACCCTTGCCCTGCCAGAGGACAAGCGCTTCGATCGCCTCGTCAGCTCGAGGAAGCCGTTCGGGCTCGACACCTCGTTCAAAGGCGGGGCCGAGAAGCAGGACGGTGACGTGGCGATCTACCGGAACGGGGGGATCGGCTACGCACCGCTGACCTCGATACCAACCGGGCACCACCTGATCGACAAGTGGAAGATCTTCACCGGCTACGCGGCCCCCGGGACGGGCAACCGCGACACCTATCCGCACAGGATCATCAGCACGCCCTTCACCGCGGGTCCCGGCACGGCCTCCTCGGAGACCTATCTGTGCATCGGTCCGTTCGATACCGAGTCAGAAGCGGAGAGCGCTTTGTCCTACCTCACCTGTCGGTTGACTCGCCTGCTCATTCTTCTCCACAAGCCGTCCCAGCACACCACCCGCAAGGTCTACAAGTTCGTGCCGGCGCAGGAGTGGGACCGCAGGTGGACGGACGAGGATCTCTACTCGAAGTACCAAATCTCGGCCGACGAGATCGCCTTCATCGAGTCTTTGGTGAGGCCCATGAGCCTAGATGGCTAAGCCGATAGACGAGATCCTCATCCCGCGCCGCGAGGCGCGCCTGCGGGTCTATGCCTACTCGATCGAAGACGAGCCCCACGAGGGCCTGCTGAAGATCGGGCAGACGATCCGCGACGTCAAGGCGCGCGTCGCGGAGCAGTTGCAGACCGCGGCGATCAAGAACTTCAAGATCGTCCTCGAAGAGCCCGCCGAGCGCGACGACGGAACCACCTTCTCCGATCACCAGGTTCGCCAGGCGCTCCTGGCAAAGGGGTTCGAAAACCCGGAACTGGAGTGGATGAGGTGCTCGGTCGCCGACGTCCAGACGGTGATCAGCGAGCTCCGCTCGGGTAAGAAGCTGGGCGGCACCCACCATGAAACGTTCGAAATGCGGCCCGAGCAGGTCGCCGCGGTCGAGAAGACCGCCGCCTACTACGAGTCGATCTGGGCGGGGGATGCGGACGCGGCGCCCCGGTTCCTCTGGAACGCGAAGATGCGGTTCGGAAAGACCTTCGCCTCCTACCAGCTGGCGAGGAAGCTGGAGGCAAAGCGCGTCCTCGTGGTGACCTTCAAGCCCGCCGCCGCCGATGCCTGGCAGACCGATCTGGAATCCCACGTCGACTTCGACGGCTGGCAGTTCGCCTCCCGCGAGACGGACGGCGATCCCTCTGAGGCGGACCCCGAGCAGCCGCTGGTGTACTTCGGATCGTTCCAGGATCTGCTGGGACGGGACAAGGCCGGGAACATCAAGCCGCGGAACGCCTGGCTGCACACCATCGACTGGGACCTGGTGATCTTCGACGAGTACCACTTCGGCGCTTGGCGGGAGACCGCAAGGGAACTGTTCGAGGGGGAGGACGACGCGGTCGCGAAGAGCGAGGCGAAGCTCGAGTACGGAGGCGTGCTGGCCGACGTCAACGAGGAACTCAGCGAGTTGTCCGAGCGCGAGGGGGATTTCCTGCCGATCGCCACGCGCGCCTACCTCTACCTGTCGGGGACCCCGTTCCGGGCGCTCTCCAGCGGCGAGTTCATCGAGGAGCAGATCTTCAACTGGACCTACACGGACGAGCAGCGGGCGAAGGCGGAGTTCGCCAAGGAGCACCCCGGCGGGTGGAATCCCTACGGCGCCCTGCCCCAGATGTGCCTGATGACCTACCAGATGCCCGACGAGCTGCTCGCCATCGCCAGCCAGGGAGAGTTCGACGAGTTCGACCTCAACGTCTTCTTCGCGGCCACCGGCAGAGGCGAGAGCGCAGAGTTCAAGCACAAGAGCGACGTCCAGAAGTGGCTCGACATCATTCGCGGCTCCTACGCGCCGACTCAGCTCGACGCCCTCAAGCTCGGGCGGCGTCCGCCGTTCCCCTACTCCGACATGCGGTTGCTGGAGTATCTCCGGCACTCCTTCTGGTTCCTTCCCTCGGTCGCCGCCTGCCATGCCATGGCCAACCTGCTGGCGGAGAGTCACAACACGTTCTGGCACGACTACGAGGTGCTGGCCGTGGCCGGGCCCGGAGCGGGGGTAGGGCTGGAGGCGCTGCCGCCGGTGCGCGCGGCGATCGGCGACGGCGAGGAGACGAAGACGATCACGCTGTCGTGCGGGAAGCTGACGACCGGCGTCACCATCCCCCAGTGGATGTCGATCTTCATGCTGTGCAACCTGGAAGCGCCGGAGACCTACTTCCAGGCGGCCTTCCGGGTGCAGTCGCCCTGGTCGATCAAGAACCCCGAGGGGGACTCGCCCAACGAGGAGGTGATCAAGAAGCCCGCCTGTTACGTCTTCGACTTCGCGCCGACGCGCGCCCTGCGCCAGCTCTCCGACTACGCCTTCGGGCTCTCGCCGGACGAGCCCAACCCGGAGAAATCGGTCGAGGACCTGGTGTCCTTCCTGCCGGTGCTGGCCTACGACGGCTCGAACATGACCCAGGTGGACGCCGCCGGCATCCTCGACATCGCGATGGCGGGAACCTCCGCCACGTTGCTGGCCCGGAAGTGGGAATCCGCCCTGCTGGTCAACGTCGACAACGAGACGTTGCGTCGCGTCCTCACCAACGAGGAAGCGCTCGACGCGGTGATGAGGATCGAGGGGTTCCGCAGCCTTGGCGACAACTTCATCGAGACCGTCGTCAACAAGAGCGAGGCGATCAAGCAGGTGAAGATGCAGAAGGGCGAGGAGATCAGCGACGACGAGAAGCGCGAGCTGACGGCCGAGGAGAAGGAGTACAAGAGCAAACGCAAGCTGATCCAGGAGAAGCTGATCAAGTTCGCCGCCCGGATCCCCGCCTTCATGTACCTGACGGACTTCCGTGAGAACACCCTTCAGGACGTGATCACCAAGCTGGAGCCGGATCTGTTCAAGGCGGTGACCGGCCTCACCGTCGAGGATTTCCACCTGCTGGTCAGGCTCCGCGTCTTCAACACCGAACAGATGAACCAGGCGGTCTTCGCCTTCCGCCGCTACGAGGACGCCTCG
>CAMLHB010000048.1 GCA_946479725.1 uncultured Actinomycetes bacterium
GAAGATGCTCTACGACAACGCGCTGCTCGCGCGGGCGTACCTGCACGGCTGGCAGTTACTGGGCCACCAGCGCTACCGGCGCGCCTGCGAGGAGACGCTCGACTGGATGCTGCGGGAGATGCGCGGCCCCGAGGGCGGCTTTTACTCGGCCCTCGACGCCGACTCCGAGGGCGAGGAGGGCAAGTTCTACGTCTGGACCCCCGACCAGATCCAAGAGGCCCTGTCCCACCACCCGAACTGCATCAACTTCGCTACCCCGCAGGTCGCCAAGTTGATGCAGTTCTGGGGGGTGAGCGAGCGGGGGAACTTCGAGGGGAAGAACATCCTGCATCTGGCCGAAGGCGCCGAGGCCAAGGAGCCTGAGGGGTTCGCGGAGATGCGGAAGGCTCTCTTCGACGCGCGGGCGCAGCGGGTCTGGCCCGGGCTGGACGACAAGCGCCTGACTTCCTGGAACGCCCTGGCAATCGCTGCGCTCGCGGACGCTGGTGCCGTCCTCGGCCGCGAGGACTACCTCGAGGCCGCCCGCGCCTGCGCCGAGTTCATCCTCGACCAGCTGCGCGATGCCGACGGCCGTCTCCTGCGCACCTACAAAGACGGCCGCGCCCACCTCAACGCCTACCTTGAGGACCACGCCTTCCTGCTCGAGGCCCTGCTGACGTTGTACGAGTCGACCTTCGAGGTCCGCTGGTTCGAGGAGGCGCGGGCCCTGGCCGAGACGACGATCGAGCGCTTCGGTGACCCCGAGCGCGGCGGCTTCTACTCGACCTCCGCCGACCACGAGGAGCTGATCGCCCGCCGCAAGGAGGTCGGCGACCACCCGATTCCCTCCGGCAACAGCTCGGCGGCGATGGGATTGCTGCGTCTCGCCGCCCTGACCGGCGAGCGCCGTTACGAGCAGGAGGCCGAGGGTATCTTCCGTCTCTTCGCCGAGCCGGCCGTGCGGCACCCCGACGCCTTCGCCCACCTCCTGCGCGCCCTCGACTTCCGCCTCTCCCCCACCCGCGAGGTCGCCCTGGTCGGCGACGACCTCGGCGAGCTGGCCGCCGCCGTCCGCGAGAAACCCCTCTTCCACCTGGTCCTCGCCGGCGGCCCCGAGGGCAGCGACCAACCGCCCCTCCTCGCCGACCGCACCACCATCGACGGCAAGCCCGCCGCCTACGTCTGCGAAAACTTCACCTGCCAGCTCCCGGTCACGAGCCCTGAACAGCTCATTGGCGAGTTAAACCCCCTATAGCGAGACTAATTCGCCAATCGCTAGAGAATCGGTAGGAAGTTCTCTATCTCGTAGGGGGTGACCTGCAGCCGGTAGTCGTCCCATTCCTGCCGCTTGATCTCGACGAAGCGGCGGAAGGTGTGCTCGCCGAGGGTGCGCAGGACGAGCTCGGACTCGGCGGCGATCTCGACCGCCTCGCCGAGCGTCGCCGGCAGCTGCTCGATCCCCTGGTGGGCCAGCTCCTCCTGGGAGAGGTGGTACAGGTTCTGCTCCATCGGCTCGGGCAGCTCGTAGCCCTTCTCGACGCCTTCCAGGCCCGCCTGGAGCATCGCCGCGAAGCAGAGGTAGGGGTTGGCGGCGGGGTCGGGGCAGCGCAGCTCGGCCCGCGTCGCCCCCTCCTTGCCGGGGTGGTAGAGCGGCACCCGGATCAGCGCCGAGCGGTTGCGGCGCGACCAGGCGAGGTAGACCGGCGCCTCGTAGCCGGGGACAAGGCGCTTGTAGCTGTTGACCCACTGGGCGAAGAGCGGCGAGATCTCGCGCGCGTGCTTCAGCTGCCCGGCGATGAAGGACTTCGCCACCGGCGAGAGGTAATAGGGGTCGCCCTCGTCGTAGAAGGCGTTTTTTCCGTCGCGGCTGAGCGACTGGTGGACGTGCATTCCGGAGCCGTTCTCGCCGAACAGCGGCTTCGGCATGAAGGTCGCGTGGTAGCCGTACTTCATCGCGTACTCCTTGACGACGATCCGGTACGTCATGCAGTCGTCGGCCATCTCGAGCGCGTTCTTGTAGCGCATGTCGACCTCGTGCTGGGAGGGGCCGACCTCGTGGTGGGTGTACTCGACGTGGATCCCCATCTTCTCCAGCGCCAGCACCGTCTCCCGGCGCAGGTCCGAGCCGGCGTCGAGCGTGGTCAGGTCGAAGTAGCCGCCCTCGTCGAGAGGCTCGGGCACGCCGCCCTCCGGCTTGGCCGAGCGGAAGTAGAAGAACTCCAGCTCCGGGCCGATGTTGTAGGCGTCGAAGCCGAGCTCTTCGGCCCTTTTCAGCGCCCGCCGCATGATCCAGCGCGGGTCTCCCTCGTAGGGGCCGCCGCCGGGGACCTCGATGTCGCAGAACATCCGCGCCACCGCGTCCTCCTCCGGCCGCCAGGGAAGCAGGGCGAAGGTCGCCGGGTCTGGCACCGCCAGCATGTCGGACTCCTCGATCGGGTTGAAGCCGGTGATCGAGGAGCCATCGAAGCCCATCCCCCCTTCGAAGGCGTCCTCGAGCTCGGAGGCGTTGACCGAGAAGCTCTTCAGCTGGCCGAGCACGTCGGTGAACCAGAGGCGGATGAAGCGGACGTCATGCTCCTTGACGAGGCCGATGACGTCGGCGGCGCTGCGGGGTTGATCGGCCATGCCTGGCTGCCTCCTTGGCTGGGGAAGGCCGCAACGATAGGCGAATGAACCGGAGCGGTGCAGATCGCCGTATTACGGGTAGAGAAATGTAATTCAAGTCGCCTTGAATCCGTCCCCGGAACGAGGTATAACTTACGTCAAGTAAGTAAGCGGCTAAAAGTAAAGTAAAGGCCACGTAAGGGCTCTGTAAAGCGATTGCCGCCCCATGAAGAGCCCAGGAGCGAGAAGCACGTGACGGTAAAAACCGCAGTGAGCAGATTCCAGATCCACGACGAGCTGACGGCGCCCGATGAGAGCGCTCCTCTCATCAAGAGCATTCAGGCCGCCGGCGGCGCGGTGACGAAGTTCGTCGGCGTGCTCGCCGGAGCGCCGGCCGTCCTGCGCGCGTACACGCGGATGCGCTCGGAGCTGCGCGGCGGTGCCCTGCCGCAGGCGACGAGAGAGCGGATCGCGCTGGCTGTCGCCGAGTACCGCGAGGACAGCTACAGCATCGCCCAGCACGCGAAGTCGGCGCGCCGGGCAGGGCTCGGCCTCGACGAGGTCTCCAATGCCCGCAGCTTCACCTCCTCCGATCCGAAGGAGGCAGCGCTCCTGACCTTCCTCAAGGAGACGCTGGATCCGGAGGGACCGCCGCCGCTCCACCTCCACGAGGAGGCGCGGGAGATCGGCTGGACCGACGAGGAGATCCTCGAGGCGGTCGCGCACCTGGCCCTGAACGAGTTCCAGAGCCTGATTGCGAGCGCCGCGGCGCTGCCCCAGGACCAGGGCGGTCCCAGGGCGCTCCCCTCAGCTGCGTAAGCGTTTGGAAAGGCCGGGGGTGGTACCCACCGGACAACAGCGGGGAGGGTCCGGTGGGCACCACCCCCGGCCCTCTAGCCGCTGCGTGGGCTAGCCGCCCTCGACCAAGGTGGCGGTGTAGAGCAACCGCGCAGTGGTGTATTTGCAGGCATACGTCCTGCGGGTGCCGACTTTTTCCTGGGGTTCGCCCTGGCGGATGTCGGTGGCGTTCTTGCAGGCGCCCTCTTCGCGGCTGGCGCGCCAGACATTGCTGGCGGGCAGGTTCTGGGCGAAGGTCGGGGCCCAGGTGGGGACAGTGAGGCCGATGATGTCGCCCTTTTCAACCTTGAGGTTGGCGCTGAACTTGACCGTCTGGCCGAGGTAGGGCGAGAGCACCTTGACCGAGCCCTGGCGGCGCAGGTTGTAGCGGGGCGGGTTGGTGCCGGGAATGCGGCGGAGGATCGCCAGGCGCGCCTGCGGCGGCGTCCCGAAGAAGCCGTTGAAGAAGGTCCGCTGGCTGTTCGTCGGCTGGGCCAGGGTCAGCGTCCAGGCCTTGATTCTGCCGTCGTGGGGGACGGCGAAGGGCAGCTTGGTCTGGCCGTTGTCGACCTGGAAGCCGGTGACGCTGCCGACCGCCTGGCAGGGCAGATCCGGGCAGGAGGGGTCGGGCTGAGTCGCGGTCTGGCCGAGGATCACGGTCGTGCGGCCGGGCGCGGCATCGCCGCCGCTGGTCGTGACGGCGAGGAGGAGAAGGGAGACCGTGGCGGCCAGCGCCAGGGCCGTCCAGCGCCACCTCGACGCACCGTCGGTGGTGCTGACTCCTCGCGAAAACCTCGGCATGAACGCTGCTCCTCTCGTCTTTGGACGCTGCGAAAGACGCAGCGTAGCCTTCGGAGCGGCCGGAGAAGGGCGGTTCAGCCGCTGCGGGCGCTGGTCGCGTCGCCGATCGCAACGGCGTAGCGGACCCGCCCCACGCCTTCGAAGCCGAGTGCGTCGCTGACCGCTTTGGTCAGGTCCCAGGCGCGCCCTTTGACGTAGGGGCCGCGGTCGATCACCTGGGTGACGACGGTCTTGCCGTGGTAGACGAACTTGACGGTGGTGCCGCAGGGAAGTTTCTTGTGAGCGACGCCCAGGGTGCCCGGGCGCAGCGTCTGCCCGCAGGCGGTTTTATGGCCCCAGAGGCCCGGCCCGTACCAGCTGGCGCCGCCGTAGCGCCAGGCGCCGAAGGTGTAGTCGCCTTCGACCGCGGATTCGGGGTTATAGCTGGAAGCGCCGCCCGTCGCTCCCTGGGCACCGGCGACAACCCCAGCGAAGAGGGCGAAGAAGGCAGCCAGGGCAAGTGCCCAGCGCACGGAGGTTTGGTTGATCGTCTGCATCTCTTTCCAGGCGCTTGCGGGGTTAGCTGTCGGGCTCGCGCTGAAAGAGCTGCGCTACGCGGCCATCGCCGCGACTCGCCCCAACTACTTGGGTCCCCCGCTCCTCGCGTTATGTAAGGCGAAGATTCAGCGGAAGTTGGCGCCAGATTAGCAAACGCTAAGACAGAAAAAGGTGCAGGCATAGAAGAGGCCCCCTTTCGGGAGCCTCTTCCGTAGCGGGCCTGTAAGCCGGATCCTGTCTCGAGCGGCCATCTATCTATGCGGCCTACCTGGACCTCGCCGAGCCGGGTCGACGGTCCTGCTTGGCCTTGCACCGGGCGGGGTTTGCCTGGCCGCCGCGTCACCGCGACGCCGGTGCGCTCTTACCGCACCATTTCACCATTGCCTGTACGCGACTCACGTGTGGCCGCGCCATCGGCTGTGTCATTTCTGTGGCACTTTCCCGCGGGTTTTCCCGGGTGGGCGTTACCCACCGCCCTGCCCTGTGGTGTCCGGACTTTCCTCGAGGGGTTTTCTCTCCCCCCGCGGTCCGCTCGGCCCGCCCAACAAGAGTAGCTCCGCGGTCTTTCGGGGCCAAGCGGCGCGCGGATATGGTGGCGGGCATGCGAACCGCGGTCGTCACCGGCGCCGGCAGCGGCCTCGGGCGCGCGATCGCGGCCGAGCTGGCCGGCCGCGGCTACCGGGTCCACGTCACCGACGTCGACGCCGGTGCCGCCGACCGGGTCGCCGACGAGCTCGGCGGCGAGGCGCGGGGGTCAGCGCTCGACGTCCGCGACGAGGCGGCCTGCCGCGGACTCGCCGAGTCGATCGGCCGCACCGGCACGCTCGACCTCTGGGTCAACAACGCCGGAGTCTTCTTCAGCGGCCCGCCCTGGGAGCAGAGCGCCGAGCTGCGCCAGACGATGCTGGACGTCAACGTCACCGGCCTGATGAACGGGACGATCGCCGCCCTCGGGCCGATGCGCGCCGCCGGCCGCGGCCACATCGTCAACGTCGTCTCCCTCGCCGGCATCGTCGCCGCCCCCGGCGAGGTCGCCTACTCGGCCAGCAAGCACGCGGCGATGGCCTTCACCGTCGGCGCCCTGTTCGACCTCCGCCGCACCGGCACCAAGGGCATCCACCTCTCAGCGGTCTGCCCCGACGGGATCTGGACGCCGATGCTCGAGGACAAGCTCGATGACCTCGACGCCGCCCCGTCCTTCTCCGGCCGCCTGCTGACAGCCGAGGAGGTGGCGAAGGAGGTCGGCAGGCTAACCGAGCGCCCGCGCCCGATCCTCATCGTCCCCCGCTGGCGCGGCCCCTTCCTGCGGTTCGTCGACCTCTTCCCGCGGCTCTCACTGCGGATGCTGCCACTGGTGATGTGGGACGCACGTCGGCGCCAGCGGCGCTACAAAAAGCTGATCGAATCGGGCCGCTGGCCCTGATCGGTCGTTGAATCTTCCGCCGTGAGCGGTGGAAGATTCACCAACTAGACCTTCCGAAACACCCCCACCACCTTGCCCAGAACGCGGGCCTCGGTCGTCAGGATCGGCTCCATTTCCGCGTTTTCGGGCTGGAGCCGGATGTGGTCCTTCTCGCGGAAGATCCGCTTCACGGTCGCCTCCTCGCCGATCAGGGCGACCACGATCTCGCCGTCGTTGGCGTCGTCGCTGGGACGGACGATCACGTAATCGCCTTCGATGATCCCGGCGTCCTTCATGCTTTCGCCGCGGATCTGGAGGATGTAGTCGCCGTCCTCGCCGCCGATCACGTCGGGGACCTCGAGGTACTCCTCGATGTTCTCTTCCGCCAGGATCGGCTCCCCGGCCGCGACCTGACCGACCAGCGGCAGCCCGCCGCCTTGACCGATCGTCCGCTTCGCCTTTTCGTAGAGCAGCTCGATCGCCCGCGGCTTCGAGGGATCGCGCTTGACCAGCCCCAGCTTCTCCAGGTTCGCCAGGTGCGCGTGCACGGTCGAAGACGAATGCAGCCCGACCGCTTTGCCGATCTCCCGCACCGTCGGCGGGTAGCCGGTCTTCGCCGCGTACTTGCGGATGAAGTCGAAGATCTCCTTCTGCCTCTTGGTCAGATCAAGTTCCATCGTCGTTCCGGTTTCCTCCGCTTCCCGGTCAGCAGGGTCAAACAGCCGCAAATTGCCTTCGAACACTTGTTCGCAAGGCTACCGACTCCCCCGGACACCCGCAAGGTGCGGCCTCCCCTGCACGCAAACATCTAGAATCGAGCGCCCTCGAGCGGCTGTGGCGGAACTGGTAGACGCGCAAGGTTGAGGGCCTTGTGGGTGGAAACACCCGTGATGGTTCGACTCCATTCAGCCGCATACGAAAACCCCCGCTACCAGGGGGTTTTCGCGTTTCCTGATGGCACTTTGCAGAAGCCTCTCGATCATTGGTGCGCCACTGACCCACTGACGAGCCCTATATCTCCAAGGTCTCGACGACTGCCTGCCGAAAGTTCGCAGCGGTTGGATGCTCCGCGAAGGTAAGCCAGCACCCGACTACGAACGCGACACCAACAATGACCTTCACGTCTTCGAGGAACTCCAGTGCATCTTCCATATGACTCACCCCCCTCCACCTTGCTGAGTGACAAGCGCAACAGCGAGGGCAAGGCCAAGAGCGCCGAGGAGCAACTTGAAGTCGCCCTCGTTTAGTCCGCCCTTGTCGACCTTGGCCCCCGGAGCGAGCAGAGAAGAGAGGCTGGTGCCGCAGTTTCGGCATTGGCCTTCGATGAGCAGATCGCGGCCGGAGACAGCCTGCCCGCATTGGGGGCAATTCCCGACCTTCAGAGTGGTGCGCTGCCCGAATGCGGATAGGGCCTTCTCCCGCTCCTCATAGGCCTCGACCTCGGCCCGTAGATCACGCACGGTCTCTTCAAGCGTCTCAATCGACCGTTCGTCGCCGGTCGCCTGGAGACCCCGATCCAGGAGATCGGCAACCGCGCTGGCAAGAGTCTGTCCGGTTCGCGTTGCGTGGTCGTCGACCGCTGCCTTGAGCTGATCAGGGACCCGCGCGTAAAGGGTTTGCGACATAGCAAGCGATTCTAGCGCTTTTGATAGAGATTGCAATTATTTCTATCAACTCAAACCTGCCGACCACCTGCCGCTCTAGGGTTGTGAGCCATGAAGCTGAAAATAACGCGGCGCACCCGAATCCATGGGGCCTGGCAAGACGCTGGAATGGTGGAAGCGGTGTCGGTGGAAGCCGCGCTGGAGCCGCTCGGCGCACTGCCGGGGGATGTTGTCGTTTTGGAAGCTCCCGACATCACGGACAGGCGCTTCTTCTTCGATGTGGTTTGCGCCAACACCGGGCGCTATGTGGCCCAGCCGTCTGCCTAACCCCCGCTAGATGACCTTGACAATGACGTCGAATGATCTGTTCGCCTTCATGCGAGCGCCGGAGAGATCGCGACAAAAAGCCGCGGGATCTTCAATCTGAGGATCAGCGTCCCAGATGATGGCCACCACCGTGCCGCAAGCCGGATGCGAGTGGTAGCTCTCGAAGTCAACCTTTAACTCATTCGGCACCTTGCGGGCGTGGCTCGCGGGGTGCGGACGTACTTGACCTCGATCAGGATGGACGGCATCGGCATCCTCTGCAGGGGCTCAGGCGGCGACGTGCTCACCAGCCGGAACGAAATGCTCCAGCTTGGCCTCGTGCTCAAGCGCGAAGGGGATGCCTTCTTCGGCCAGCTTCACGACCTCCGCGTAGCTGTCGCCAGCAGCGGACCAGCCCTCAACATCGGGGGACTCGGCCCACCAGCCGTCGCTTTCGTGGTGATAGATGACGCGGACGATCTCCATGATTGCTCCGATTCAGAGTAGCTTCCGGGCCTCGTCTTCGGCAAGCCCCACGTCGCGGACAAGGATCTTGCGGACGAGGCCGACCGGGACCGAAATCACCGGAACCAGCCGGAGACAGCCGGATTTGATTCGGCTCTGTAGAGCGGTTTCCGCTCCAGCAAGCGAGCCTTTTTCAGCTTGAGGGCCCTGGGGGTGGAAACACCCGTGGGGGTTCGACTCTGTTTTCTCCAGGTCTGCTTCGGGTCCTACGCCCGCCGATAACGAATGTGCGTGGCGAGCGGGGAGTGGAGCGTCTCGACGGGCTCGAAGGGGAAGGACTCCGTGCCTTCGAAGAGTCGCTCGCCGGAGCCGAGGAGGACGGGGACTATGTCGAGGGTGAGTTCGTCGATCACGCCGGCAGCCAGCGCTTGGCGGACGGTCGAGGCGCCGCCGGCGATGTCGATGCCGTCGGCGCCGGCGGCCTCTTGGGCTTGGGCGAAAGCCGCCTCGAAGCCTTCGGTGACGAAGTGGAAGCTGGTGCCGCCCTCCATTTCGACCGGGTCACGGGGGTGGTGGGTGAGGACGAAGACGGGGGCGTGGTAGGGCGGCTCGGGGCCCCACCATCCCTCCCAGCTCCCCTCCCACTCACCGCGGATCGGGCCGAACATGTTGCGGCCCATCACGTAGGCGCCGCGCGGCCGCATCAGCCAGCCCTCCGCGGTAGCGTCGGCATCGTTGGCGCGCTCATCTCCGAGGTGCCACCTGTGGACCTCCATACCGCGCTTTCCGAGCGGGTTCTCCCGGCTCTGGTCAGGCCCGGCGACGAAGCCATCGAGTGAGATCGACATGTGGCAGGTGGTATCGGGCACGGAGTCCTCTGGGGCAGAGACTAGGGGCTATTCACCCACGACGACCAGGCCTGCTTCGACGCCAGCTCGACAGAGATCCTGATCCCAGCTGACGAGGGCGACGTCGCGATCGGCGAGCCGAAGGGCAGGACTCCGATCCTGGCGATCTCTTCGTAGGCTCGATCGAAGTTCTTCACGGCTTCGCGATGCCGGCGCCCGGTCAGTCGCTGGCTTCGCTCCGCCGCGGCCAGAGCCACCCTCCCCTCCGGATAGACGAGGACAGATGCAGCTGCCCGAAGGTCGCCGTTCCACAGCTCGAGGGCGAGCGCCGAACCTTCCTCGGGGAGGACGAGCTTGATCAGGGCGGAGGTGTCGACGTTCACTCACTCCCACGGCTCGGCCGAGCTAAGTTCTCCCCCTCTCGCTCAGCTCGCGCTCCATTTCCTCCGCAAGTTGCGGGTGCCGGTACGGACCCTCCTCGCGCAGCGCCTCGATCGCATTGCGGCGGGATTCCTCGTCGCGGTTCTGGCTCAGCTTGCGCTTCAGCTCGAAGCGGTCGATCGGGATGCGGAGGCCGACGGTGCCTTTGGCGATCGGGGCGGCGTAGTCGGGGTCGAGGTGGGACGGATCGGCGAGGGGGCCCTCGAAGTGGTCTACGAGGCGGATCAGGACTTCGAGGTTCTCCTCCTCGTCGAGGATCTGAGGGGTGCCGTGGAGGTGGGCGACGGTGAAGTTCCAGGTCGGGACCTTGCGCTCCTGGGGCGAGTACCAGCTCGGCGAGATGTAGCCGTGGTTGCCCTGAACGATGACGAGGAGCTCGCCGCGGTCGATCTCGAGCACCTCGTCGTCGGGCCGGCCGAGGTGGGTGAGCAGGGTGAGGTTGGGGGCGTCGTCGTCGAGCAGCAGCGGGTAGTGGGAGGCGCGCAGGCCGGCGGAGGTCGCCGTCACCAGGGTCCCCCAGGGGTGCTCGCGGACTAGCTGGCGGACCAGGTCCGGGTCGTCGGAGACGAAGAGCGGGTTCGGGCGCATGGGGCATCTTCCCAACCCTTGGCGAGAGGCCGCGCGGGGGTGCGCGCGGCCTCTCTCTGCGCACCTCAGTGGGGATAGAGCCGGTTGACGATCGCCGGATCGCCGAGCTGGTCGAAGGCGATCAGCCTGCCCTCTCCATCAAAGGTGAGGACGTCGGCAGCCTCGTCGGACTCGCCGTCGAGGGTGACCTTGGTCAGGACCACGACCTTGTCGCCGTCGGCGATGAAGTCGTGGGGTTCGGATTTCAGCCCTTTCTCGGCCAGTTTGACCCAGAGGGACCCGATCTCTTCCTTGCCGCGGTAGGTGCCGCTGAGGGCGCTGTCGCCCCGGGCGGTCCAGACCACGGCGTCGTCCATGTTCTCCATCGCGCCGGCGGCGTCGCCGCTGGCGAAGGCACGGTAGGCGGCTTCCGCCGACTCCTTGTTTGCCTGTGCGCTCATCTGGGACCTCCTTTGCGCTTGCCCCGACGCTAACCCGGCCCCCGCCCCGAAGGCAAAGGCCGCGATGGCCCAAACAGCCGGGTTCGCTTGTGCAATCGGGGGACTCCGCCATCCGGGGGCGGCCCCGCTCAGATCGAGGCGAGCCGCGGCGAGGGCATCAGGCCAGCCCCGACCCGAGGGCGTCGTCGATGAAGGGGCCGAGCAGTTGGGACGCCGCCCTCGCCGCTTCCTCGGCCGACTCCCCGGGGGTCGTCACGTAGCTGATCGCGAGCCGGACCAGCGCCTCCGCCAGCAGCTTCACGTCGGCCTCCGGCGCCTCCGGCCAGCCCTCTTCGATCACCGAGGTCAGCCGCGAGGCCGCCCACTGGACCACCGGCAGGCCCTGGGTGGTGACGAAGGGGAGCATGCCGCCGGTGCCGTCGTCGCTGAGCAGGATGCTGATCAGCGGGTCCTCGCCGGCGCTGCGGAGGAAGTGCTCGAGCGCCGCCAGGATCGCGGCGCGGGGGTTGTCGGTGTGCTCGCGGACGGCCTCCTCCACCCCGTCCATGAACCGTTCGGCCTCGTAGATGACGAAGGCGAAGCCGAACTCGTTGCGGTTGCCGAACTCGTTGTAGAGGGTCTGGCGACTGACGCCGGCGCCGCTGGCGATGTCCGCCATCGTGATCTCCGACCACGGCTGGCTCGCCAGCTGCTCGCGGGCGGCGTCGAAGACGGTGTTGCGCAGCAGCTCCCGCGCCGCCTCCTGATAGGGGGTCCTCCCGTTCGGCATCCCCCTATCGTGCCAGCGGCGGGCAGTCAGGCGTCGGCCGAGACGGGTTCGAAATCGATCTTGTCGCGGACGCCGCAGTCGGGGCAGGCCCAGTCGTCCGGGACCTCGCTGAACGGCGTCCCCGCCGGGAAGCCCTCGCGCGGATGGCCGGCCTCCTCGTCGTAGACATAGCCGCAGCTGGGACAGCGCCAGGCGCTCACGATGCCGGCCGCCCGTAAGTCTCCAGCACCCGGCCGAGCTTGCGCGGCTGGATGTTGCACCTGGTCACATCGCCGCCGTAGTGGTCGAGCAGCCGCGGGTCCATCACCCGGCGCCAGAGCGGCGGGAACCAGGCGAGGACGATCATCCCCGCGTAGCCCGTCGGCAGCTGCGGCGCCTCGTCGACGTGGCGCAGCGCCTGGTAGCGGCGGGTCGGGTTGGCGTGGTGGTCGGAGTGGCGCTGCAGGTGATAGAGCAGCACGTTGGAGGCGACGTTGTTGCTGTTCCAGCTGTGCTCGGGAAGGCAGCGCTCGTAGCGACCGTCCTCGCGCTTCTGCCGCAGCAGCCCGTAGTGCTCGAGGTAGTTGACGACCTCCAGCAGCGAGAACCCGATCACCGCCTGGACCAACAGGTAGGGCAGGACGACAGCGCCGAAGGCGATCGCCAGGCCGGCGAAGAGGACGATGGTCATCGCCCAGGCGCCGAGGATGTCGTTGTGGCGGCCCCATTGCGACTGGCCGAGGCGGTCGAGGCGCGCCCCCTCGATCTCCCAGGCGGAGCGAACGCTGCCGACGACCGTGCGCGGCAAAAAGGCCCAGAAGCCCTCTCCCAGCCGCGAGCTGGCGGGGTCCTCGGGGGTGGCGACCTTGACGTGGTGGCCGCGGTTGTGCTCGATGAAGAAGTGCCCGTAGCCGGTCTGGGCGAGGGCGACGCGGCTCAGCCACTTCTCCGAGCTGGCCCGCTTGTGGCCGAGCTCGTGCGCGGTGTTGATCGCGATCCCGCCGACCACGCCCATGGTCAGCGCCAGGCCGATCGATTCGACCAGGTTGAGGTCGCCGCTCGACCACATCCAGCAGGCGAAGACGAGCCCGGCGTACTGGATCGGGATGAAGAGGTAGGTGCACCAGCGGTAGTAGCGGTCCTGCTCGAGGAACTTGAGGACGCTGTCGGGCGGATTCGAGTCGTCGAGCCCGACGACGACGTCGAGGATCGGGAAGGCGACGA
>CAMLHB010000049.1 GCA_946479725.1 uncultured Actinomycetes bacterium
GTCATCGGCGGCCAGTCCTTCCGCCGCTTCGGCTTCATCCAGAACTCGATCGTCGCTCTCGAGGTGCCGGAGAGGTTGACCGCGGCGGCGGCGTTGTCGTTCGTGCCGTCGAAGCTGGCCGCCGTGTTCGGGTCGAGCGTCAGGTTGCCGGCGGTGCCGAGGGTGACGCCGTTCCGCGCCGTCGCCGTGCTGCTGCCGACCGAGTCGGCCAGCGAGGTGCTCCCGGCGCTCTCGCCGAGGCGCCAGTAATCGATCAGGCCGGCGGTGGAGCGGACCGCGTTCTCGTAGGGCCCGCGCACCGTCAGGGTGCGGGTGGTGGTGCCGGTGGCGCCGAGGTTGTCGGTCACCCGCAGGCCGATCGTCCGGTTGCCGCCGGTCGGATAGGAGGTGCTGGCGGTGGCGGTGGTGCCGGTGTTGGTCTCGTAGGTGCCGTTGCCGTCGAGGTCCCATTCGTATTTGGCGATGGTCCCGTCCGGGTCGGTTGAGCCGGCGGCGCTGTAGCTGACCGTCTGGCTGGTCAGGGCCGGGTTCGGCGTCGCCGTGAAGGAGGCGGTCGGGGCGCGGTTGGTGACCGTCAGCGAGCGCGTGGTGGTCGCGGTCGCCCCGTTGCTGTCGGTCACCCGCAGCCCGATCGTCAGCGTCGCCGGCGATGCGTAGGAGCGGGTGGTCGAGCTGGTGGTGCCGGTGCTCGTCTCATAGGTCCCGTTGCCGTCGAGGTCCCATTCGTATTTGGCGATGGTGCCGTCGGGGTCGCTGGAGCCCGAGCCGTTGAAGGTCACCGTGGTCCCGGTCGGCGCCGGGTTCGGGGTCGTGGTGAAGGAGGCCGCCGGCGCCCGGTTCTGGGCGGTGACGGTGCGGGTCGAAGTCGCCGTGGCGCCGCCGTTATCGGTGACGCGGAGGCCGACCGTGCGGGCGCCGGGCGTGGCGTAGGTGGTCGTCGTGGTCGCGGCGGTGCCGGTGTCGGTCTCGTAGCTGCCGTTGCCGTCGAGGTCCCACTCGTATTTGGAGATCGTGCCGTCGGCGTCGGCCGAGGCGCCGGCGTTGAGGCTGACGCTGGTGCCGGTCGGCGCCGCTTCCGGCGTCGCCGTGAAGGAGGCGGTGGGCGGCGTGTTCTGGACCGTCAGGGTGCTGCTGGCGGTGGTGACGCCGCCGTCGTTGTCGGTCACCCGCAGCCGGATCGTCCGTTCGCCGACCGTGCCGTAAGAGCCGCTGATCGCGGGCGTGGTGCCGGTGTCGGTCTCGTAGCTGCCGTCGCCGTTCAGGTCCCACTCGTATTTGGCGATCGTGCCGTCGCTGTCTTTGGACGCGGAGGCGTCGAAGTTGACGGTGGCGCCGACCGAGGCCGGGTTCGGAGAGATCGTGAAGGAGGCCGAGGGCGGGCTGTTCTGGATCGTCAGCGTGCGCGTCGTTTTTGCGATCGCGCCTCTGTCATCGACCACCTTGAGGCCGATCTGGCGGTCGCCTTTGGTCGGGTAGCTGCGGGTGATCGTGGCCGCGTTGCCGGTGTCGGTCTCGAAGGTCCCGTTGCCGTCGAGGTCCCAGAGGTAGCGGGCGATCGTCCCGTCGGGGTCTTTCGAGCCGCTGGCGTTGAAGGTGACGGTGGCCCCGGTCACGGTCGGGTTCGGCGCCGCCGTGAACGAGGCTTCCGGGCTGGCGTTGGGGACCGAGAGAGCGAACTGGTTGGCGACTTCGGTGGCGCTGAGGGCGCGGCCGAAGAGGGCCACCTCGTCGAGGTCGCCGGCGCCGCGCAGTTCGCTGCCGGCGCGGGACATCATCCAGAGGGTGGCGTCGGCGAACGGTTCGGCGCCGGTGCCGCTCTCGACCTTGGTGTAGTTGACCGGCTGGCCGTCGACGTAGGGGATCACCTGCTGCGCCGCCGGCGCCTGGGTGTCGAGGACGAAGGCGTAGTGGTGCCAGGCGCCCGCGGTCGGACGCGGGAAGACGGAGACGTTGCGGGAGGAGCCGATGCCGATGCCGACGGCGAAGCTGCCGTAGCTGCTGTTCGGGTCGATCAGGAAGCCGCCGGGGGTGCCGTTGAAGTTGTCGGTCAGCTCCATCGCCAGTTCGTCGTTGTTTGCCCAGGCGTCCCACTTGAGCCAGAAGGAGACGGTGACCGCGGTCCTGCCGCCGAGCTGGACCGGAGCGCTGGCGGCGTCTTTGACGCCGTCGAAGCTGATCGCCGTGTCGGGATCGCCCGGAAGGGCGCCGGCGACGCCGAGCGTCGGTTCGCCGCTGACGGTGCCGTTGTGGGCGCCGGCGCTGTCGAGCAGGGCCGGGCCGACGGCGTCGCCGAGGCGCCAGTAGTCGAGCAGCCCGGCGGTCGCCTGGACGCCTTCGGCGTAGCTCGGCTGTTTGAGGGCTTCTTCTTCGGCACTGGCTTCGCCTTCGACGGTCAGCACCCGCACCGCGGTGCCGGTGCCGCCTTTGTCGTCGGTCACCCGCAGATGGACGCTGACCGCGGCCGCCTGGGTGTAGGTGTGGCTGACGGTGGGGGAGGTGCCGGTGCTGGTCTCGTAGGTGCCGTTGCCATCGAGGTCCCATTCGTATTTGGCGATGGTCCCGTCGGTGTCGCTGGAAGCGGAGGCGTCGAAGCTGACGGCTTCGCCGACTTTGGCCGCGGCCGGCGCCTGGAAGCTCGCGGTCGGCCGCTGGTTGCTGCTTTCGCTGTTGAAGTGTTCGGCCACGGTGGCGGCGCTGAGCGCGCGGTCGTAGATCGCCACCTCGTCGAGGTCGCCGGCGCCCTGCAGTTCGCTTGCCGCCCGGGACATCAGGTAGAGGGTCGATTTGGCGAAGCTGGGCGCGCCGGTGCCGGTGTCGGCCTTGGTGTAGGCGACCGCTTTGCCGTCGACGTAGGGGATGATCTGTTCGGCCGCCGGCGCCGCCGCGTCGAGGACGAAGACGTAGTGGTGCCAGGTGCCGGCCGAGGGCCGGGTGAAGAAGACGGTGTTGCGGGAGCTGCCGCTGCCGATCCCGACCCCGAAGGTGCCGCCGAACTGAGGCGCGTTGGGGTCGACGAGGAAGCCGCCCGGGACGTTGTTGAAGTTGTTCGTGAACTCCATCGCCAGGCGGTCGTCGTTGGCATAGGAGTTCCATTTCAGCCAGAACTCGACCGTGACCGCGGTCTTGCCGCTGAGGTCGACGGCGGCGCTGGCGGCGTCGTCGACGCCGTCGAACCGCACCGCCCTGTCGCTGTCGTGGGGCACGCCGCCGGCGACGCCCAGGATCGGGCCGCCGACCGAGGTCGCGGTGCTGCCGCCGACCTGGTCGGCGAAGCTGGTCCCGGAGGCCTCGTCGAGCCGCCAGTAGTGGATCAGCCCCGGCGTGTCGAGCACGGTCGGGCTGTAGTTGCTGACGATTTCTTCTTCCGGCGGGGCTTCGCCTTCGATCGTCACCGTCCGGGTGGTGGTTCCGGTCGCGCCTTCGTTGTCGGTGACGCGGAGGCCGACGACGACGGGGCCGCCGCTGGTGTAGCTGCGGCTGGCGGTCGGAGTGGCGCCGGTGTTGGTCTCGAAGCTCCCATTGCCGTCGAGGTCCCATTCGTATTTGACGACGCTGCCGTCGGCGTCTTTGGAGGCGGAGGCGTCGAAACTGACGGTTTCGCCGACTTTTGCGGTGAGCGGGGCGGTGAAGCTCGCCTGGGGGCGCTTGTTGGCGCTGTCGCTGTTGAAGTGTTCGTCGATCGTCGTCGCGTCGAGGGCGCGGTCGTAGACCGCCACCTCGTCGAGGTCACCTGGCCCCCACAGCTGGTTCGCCGCCCGCGACATCATGTAGAGCGTCGAGTTGGCGAAGTTGCCGGCGCCGGTGCCGGAGTCGAGCTTCGTGTAGCTGACCGCTTTGCCGTCGACGTAGGGGGTGATCTGCTGCGCCGCCGGCGCCGAGGTGTCTAGGACGAAGGCGTAGTGGTGCCAGACGTTGGCCGAGGGCCGGGCGAAGAAGACGTTGTTGCGCGACGTGCCGAGGCCGAGGCCGACCCCGAAGGTGCCGTTGAGCTGCGGCGCGTTGGGGTCGACGAGGAAGCCGCCGGCTTCTTCGTTGAAGTTTTTCGTCAGCTCCATCGCCAAGCGGTCGTCGCCGCTGTAGGCGTTCCACTTGAGCCAGAACTCGATCGTCACCGCGTGGGTTTTCGAGAGGTCGACGGCGGCGCTGGCGGCGTCGTTGATGCCGTCGAAGCGGGCTGCTTTGTCGGAGTCGTTGGGGATGCCGCCGGCGACGCCGAGGGTCGGTTCGCCAACGCTGGTCGCGGGGCTGTTGCCGACTTTGTCGGCGAAGCTGGTGCCGGAGGTCTCGTCCATCCGCCAGTAGTGGGCGAGGCCGGGGGTGCTGAGCACGGTCGGGCTGTAGTTGCTGACCCCATTGCTGACGACCGTGATCGTGGTCGCCGCGGTCGCGGTCTTACCGCCGTTGTCGGTGACCCGCACCTGGACTTCGACTTCGCCGGCGACGCTGTAGGTGTGGGTCGCGCTCGGCGTCGTCCCGGTGCTCGTCTCGAAGGCCCCGTCGCCGTTCAGGTCCCATTCGTATTTGGCGATCGTGCCGTCGGAGTCATTGGAGCCGGCGGCGCTGAAGCTGACTGCTTCGCCGGTCAGCGGCGCGTTCGGGGTGGCGGCGATCGCCGCCGTCGGCGGCTGGTTGTTGATCACCGTCAGGGTGCGGACGGCGAGGTCGGTGGCGCCGCCGTTGTCGGTCACCCGCAGGCGGACGTTGACTTCGCCCTCGTTGGCGTAGCTGCTGGTCGCTTTCGGATTGGTGCCGGTGTTGGTCTCGAAGCTCCCGTTGCCGTCGAGGTCCCATTCGTATTTGACGACGCTGCCGTCGGGGTCGCTCGAGGCGGACGCGTCGAAGGTCACCTGAGTGTTGGTTTTGACCGGGTTCGGCGTCGCCGTGAAGCTGCCGTTGGGGGCGCGGTTGGAGCCGCCCGGGTCGAGGGTGATCCCTTCCGGGGTTTCCGGCTGGACCCCCATGTCGGAGAAGACGTTGTAGGTGGCCTGTTCGATCCTGCCGTCGGCTTCGTCGACCAGCCCCTCGGCCCACTGCATGGTGCCGCTGGCGAAGACCAGCGCCCCGCTCGGCGCCGTGTACTTGACGGCGTTGACCGTCCCGGGCTGGCCGGGGGGTGGGGTGGTGTTGCGGAGGCGCCCCTCGTCCTGGATCCAGGAGTTGTCGGAGGCGGTTTGGACGTTGCTGTTGGAGAGGCGGATGACTTCCGCCGGCTCGTGCGAGGCGTACTGCGCCTGGGTCGGGATCGCGTCCCACTCCCAGCCGACGAGGCGGGTGCCGATCGTCGTCGTCGTGTTTTCGGAGATCCCCGTGTTGCGCCAGATCCGGTCGGCGGCGAATTCTTCGCTGGAGTTCCCGGCCGGGACCGTCAGCGGGAAGCTTTTCGAGTCGTTGTCACCTACGTACATCACCCCGAAGAGTTGGTTCTCGGGCATATCCGGGCCGACGCGGCCGCCGGGCGGTGCCGAGGGATCGCCGGGAGGGGCACCGTTGTCGCGGAAGGTGGTCGTCGAGTTCTGCGGGTTGTCGTCGGCGGTCCCGGCTTTGCCGTCGAGCCCGAGCGCGTCGTCAGCGGTGCCCTGGATGCCGTCAGGCCCCCAGTCGTTGGCGCTGACGGTGCCGTTGCCGGAGGAGCCGCTGCCCTGGACGGTCTTGTAACAGACGAGGGTGCGGTTGCCGTCCTCGTAGCGAACCTTCCAGTAAGCGGTGTTGCCGCTGAAGGAGGCGATGTTGACCCCGGCGTCACGGGCTTTGAGGAAGCCGTCGAACTGCGGCAGCGACCAGTACTCCGAGTGGCCGGAGACGACGATCGCATCGTGCTGGCGCAGCTGTGCCGGTTCGTTGTGGACCTGGACGTCGTCGGTGTAGGAGACGTCGTAGCCCTGCTTCTCCAGCCAGTAGAGGAGTTCGAAGTCGGGGCCGAGGAACCAGTTCTGCATCGCCCCCGCCTGGGCGTAGGGGCGGTTGAAGGAGACCTTGACCGCACGGTCGGTGCCGGAGACGGTGTTTTCGCCTTCGTAACCCCAGTAGAGGGACTTGCCGCCGAAAGTGTTGTAGGCCTGGTAGGTGGCGTCGGGGAGGACGTAGAGCAGCTTCGACGGGACCGCCCGTTTGTCGTCGCGGACCGTGAACACGACCTGCGTCTGGTCGCCGGTGGAGGCGGTCAACTTCGCCAGGTAGATGCCGGAGGCCGGGAAGGCGCTGCCGGGGATCGTGTAGGTGTTGGCCCAGTTGCCACAGTCGACGAGCCCGGTGGTCGGGTCCATCGCTTTGCAGGTGAATTCGTTGTTGATCGTGACGTTGGAGGCGCTGTGGACGAGGCGTCCGCCGTTGCCTTCGTAGTAGCCCATCCGGTAGACCTGGATGTTCACCGTCCGGGTCGGCGAGACCGGGCCGTTGCGACCGATTTTGAGCGTCACGCTTTCTCCCAGGTCAACGCTGGAGCGGGTCGTGAAGCCGCCGAGGTTGGGGCTGTATTCGTTGACCTGCCAGGCCGAGGAACCGGTCTTGCAGTGGTTCTCATTGACGACCGGGGTGGGGTTCGGGCAGACCGCGGCGTCGGCCCTCGCCGGGCCGACCGCGGTCGCCACGAGGAAGAGCCCGATCACCCAGGCGAGAACTTGACGCACAGTCCAATTTTCCCAGCGCCGGGCGGGTCGGAAGTCCCAAAAACGGCCAGAGGTCGCGGTCATCGATTCAAGTTCCTCCTACGGCCCGCTCGGCCGTGCGGCGCACACGAAATACGCCGATCGCATTGCTGGGGGTTGGCAGGACGCGCCGCGCTAACTCGGCGACGTCGTCCCAGACGACGGGGAAGAGGCTGCGCAGGGCGGCCAGGTAGACGGCACCGCCGACGGCGCCGACGGCAAGGCAGAAGGCCGGCACCGGCGCTTCCAGGCGCCGCAGCACGTCGGCGGTGGGGAAGGCGACGGCGAGCAGCAGAAGGCTGCAGGCGACGGCCGGGAAGAGGTCGGTGACGAGGCGCCGGACGGGGATCGCGAGGACGCGACGGAAGAGGACGCCGTAGACGGCGACGAGGAGGACCAGGTGGACGCCGACGACGCCGAAGGCGAGGGCGGTGATCCCATACGGCGTCAGCAGCCAGGAGACGGCGAGGTAGAGGCCGAGCAGGGCGAGGTTGAAGATCAGCAGCGCCCGCGGCTTGCCGGCGGCCAGCATGATCTGCGGGTAGCCGGTGAGGACGGCGGCGATCATCCCGGCGACGCAGAGGATCTGCACCGGGCCGGCGGCTGGCGCCCAGCGCTCGCCGAAGAGCCAGGGCACGAGGTCGGGTGCGGTGACGATCAGCAGCGCCAGCAGCGCCAGCAGCACCGCGGCGTGGATCCGCGTCGCCCGCTCGTGGAAACGCCGCAGCTGGTCGAGGTCGCTGGTCCGCGAGTAGACCGGGAAGGCCAGGCGGATCATGATCCCGCTGATCTTTTCCTGGTAGATGACGCCGAGCTGGAAGGCGCGCCAGAAGATTCCGACCTGGGAGGCGGTCATCCGCACCGCGGCGACTGCCAGGGTCGCGTTGGTGATCGCCACCGAGGTGAGCCCGGCGCCGGAGGCCGGCACCCCGAAGGCCATCACCTCGCGCAGCGCCCCGCGATGCCAGAGCGGCGGGGGTGGCGGCGCCGCGACGAGCAGGAGCACGGTCGTGACCAGGGAGCCGCAGAGGGCGCCGAGGACGATCGCCGGGGCGTCGAGCCCGGAACCGGCCGCCAGCCCAACGGCGGTCGCGGACCCGATCCCCAGCGAAAGCATTTCGATCAGGCTGATGCGGCGAAAGTCGAGCCGCCGCCAGAGCAGGCTGCGGGAGACGGCGCCGATCCCGGCGAGCAGGAAGACGGGCGAGATCATCACCAGCAGGCGCGCCGGTCCCTGGCCGAAGAGCGGTTCGCCCACCGGGCGGGCGAGGAGAACGACGAGGCTGGTGAGGACGGCGCCGGCGAGGAGGCTGGCCAGCATCGCCGCCTCGCCGTGGGCGGGCTCGATCGTCCTGCGCTGGACCAGGGCGCTGCCGAAGCCCTCGAAGGTGAGGATCACCGCCAGCGGCACCAGGATCAGCGGCACCACCGCTTCGCCGAAGCCCGAGGGCGGGATCAGCCGGGCCAGGGCGACCGCCGCGGCGAAGGTGATCGCCTCGATCCCGATCCGGGCCGCGGTCGTCCAGCGCACGCCGACGACGGCGGCGCGCTTCAGCTCGTCCTGGGAGATCTCTCCCCGGTCGTCTTCCGCTCGGCTCACGAAAGACCAACGGGTGACGCGGCGGGCGACTTGCGCAAGCGCCGGGCGTCCGCGCGCGTTTCTTCTAGTGCGGATGAGCGCGAAGCAGGCGATCTACACCTTCGACGACATGACCTGGGCGGCGGCGCAGCGGCGGGGCATGTGCTTTCCCCAGGACCAGTTGGTGCTGGCGATGCTGCGCGACCCGGGGATCGAGCGGCTGCTGATCTGCGACCGCCCTCGCAGCGCCCCGGTCAAGTGGGCGAAGGACCTGGTCGAGCGCCCAGCGCGGTTCGCGCCGAGCGAGCGGGCGCGGCTCTGGCAGCCGGTGCGGCTGCGGCGCCAGGACCCGAGCGGGACCGCGGCCCTGCGGCGCGCCTACGCCCGCTACGACGAGCGCCTGCGGCGGGTCGCCGAGCGGGCCGGCCTCGAGCGCCCGGCGATCATCACCTCCCAGCCCCTGCTCGCCGGCTTCGCCGAGCTCGAGTGGGCCGGTCCGGTGACGCTCTACGCCAGCGACGACCTCGCCTCCCACCGCGACTACCAGCGCTGGTGGGACGGCCTGCGGCTCGCCTACCGCGAGGTGGGGGAGCGGGGGCGCCGCGTCGCCGCGGTCAGCAGGGCAATCCTCGAGCGGATCGAGCCGCGGGGGCCGGCGGCGGTCGTCCCCAACGGGGTCGACCCGCGCCTCTGGGTCGAGCCCGGGTGGCCGCCGAGCTGGTTTCCAGAGCTTCCGGGACCCCGCTTCCTCTACGTCGGCACCCTCGACGACCGGCTCGACGTCGCGGCGATCCGGTCGGTGGCGCGCGCCTGGCCGAATGGCTCCGTCGTCCTCGTCGGCCCCCTGGTCGACCGCCCCCATCTCGGCCCGCTCCTCGCCGAGCCCAACGTCAGCCACCAGGGCGCCGTCTCCCGCGGGGAGGTCGCCGCCCTCGCCTACGCCGCCGACGCCTGTCTGGTCCCGCACCGGCGGACGCCGCTGACCGAAGCGATGAGCCCGCTGAAGCTCTACGAGTACCTGGCCTCGGGGACGCCGACCGTGGCCACCGACCTCGAGCCGGTCCGCCGCGTCGACGGGCCGGTGCTGCGGGTGCCGCCTGGCGGAGACTTCGTCGCCGGGCTGCGGCTGGCGCTGGCGGCCGGACCGACCGGCGAGGCCGACCGGCGCCGCTTCATCGCCGCCAACTCCTGGTCGGCACGGACCGCCGCGGTGCTGGCCCTAGCGCTCGGCGACGAGGTGGAGGCAGTCCCCCTCGAAGAGGCGGTCGCTGAGAAATAGGAGCGGGGCCAACGCCCAGGCGAGGAGGCGGAAGCCCCGCCCCTCGTAGCGCAGGCTCCCCAGCGTCGCGTACTGCAAGCTGCCGAGCGGGCTCGGGCGCATCGAGGCGGCGGTGGTCTCGACCGGCTGCAGACCGGCGCCCTCGACCAGCCTCGCCAGCGAGGCGCGGTCGAAGTGCTGGAGGTGGCGCGGCAGGTCGAGCTGGAACCAGGCCGAGCCGAAGAGGCGGCGGTGCCAGCTGCCGAAGTTGGGGACCGCGATCGCCAGCAGCCCGCCCGGCTTCAGCAGGCGGGCGGCGGCGGCGACGGCCGCGGCCGGGTCGTCGATGTGCTCGAGCGAGTGGTTGAAGAGGATCGCGTCGAACTCGCCCGCTCCCCAGGGGGCGTCGGCGAGGGTCCCGGTCACCGCTTCGACCCCGCTGGCCCGCGCGTGCTCGGCCGCGGCCGCCGAGGGCTCGATCCCGGCGACGCTCCAGCCGCGGCGGGCAAAGACGCCGGCGAGCTCGCCGGTCCCGCAGCCGACGTCGAGGAGGCGTCCGGGCCGGCGCTTCCAGACCCGGCGGTAGGGGCCGAAGCGGGCCACCAGCTGCCGCTGCAGGTCGCCGACCCGTTCTCCCAGCGACGGCTTGCCGCCAAGGTTGGGCTCGTAGGCGCTGTAGCTCTCGGGGTAGTAGGTGGAGAAGCCCTCCGGCCGCAGGCGCGGGTGGGTGAAGGCGAGCCCGCACCTCGGGCAGGCGAGCACCTCGAAGTGACCCGGCGCCCCGGTCATGCGGTCGTGGCCCTCCAGCAGCACCCGCGGCCGCTCGCTCTCGGTCCCGCAGGCCGGGCAGCGGCTCACGTGCTCAGCCTCCCGGCCCGGTCGTGGGCGAGGACGAAGACGACCGCGGCGATGAAGCAGAGCAGGTAGGGCAGCTGCGGGAAGGAGAGGAAGTCGAGCAGGGCGCCGCTGACCAGGGCGACGCAGATCGACGCCGAGGCCGCCATCGCCGGCGGGCCGCGGTCGGGGTCGCCGGAGCGGGCGACGCGGTTGGCCTCGAGGAAGGAGGTGACGAGGATCGAGAGGTAGGCGAGGATTCCGATCAGCCCCACCCCGATCGCCAGGGTCAGGTAGAGGTTGTCGAGGATCCGGTGCTTCTTCTGGTCGTAGCTGCCGTAGCCGCGCCCGAGCAGTGGGTGCTCGGCGATGTCGGGGGTGATCGCCTCGTAGTCGCTGACTCGGTCCTGGGTCGTATTGACCTTGTTCACGGAGCCCGGGGCGAACTGGTCGACGACGCCGCCGAGCGCCCCCGGGGCGACGAAGTGGACGACCACGGTCAGGATCAGGGCGAGCGGCGTCAGCCGCAGCATCGGCCGCGGCCGGTAGATGGCGAGGACGAGGATGCAGACCAGCGGCCCGACCATCGCCGTCTTCTTCTGCGTCGCCACCGCACCGGCGATCAGCAGCACGACCGCGAACCCGTAGAGGATCCGCTGCCGCCGCTCCTTCGCTTCCAGCAGCCAGGCGAGGGCGAAGGGGAGGGTCATCGAGAACATCACCGCTGCGGCCAGCGGATGGACGCCGGGCCCGTAGATCTGCTGGCGGCCGATCGAGTCGACGCCGCCGATCCCTTCCGGTCGCACGTAGCCCGGGAAGAGCGGCCCGATCCAGTCGTGGAAGGGGTTGATCCCCATCCGGTACTCGACCACCACCCCGACGGCGGTGACGCAGGCGAGCACGAGCATCGCCTTCAGCATCCTTGTCACCTCCGAGGCGCGGAGGATCGAGGCGGCGAGGCCGAAGAAGACGACGTAGGAGACGAGCAGGGCGAGCTGCTTGGTCGCCAGGTCCATCTCGCCGATCCGGACCAGCGCTTCTCCCTGCAGGACGATGCTGAGCGCGGCGACGGCGACGAACGCCGCGAAGGCCCAGTGGATCGGGCTCAGCCGCAGCGGCCAGGTGTTGCGCAGGGCGCGCACGCTGACCAGCCAGAGGCCGGCGAGGAGGACCAGCAGCGGCCGGTCGAGGGTGGCGTCGATCGGCCCCCCGACCGGCAGCTTGACGCTGTCGAAGGGGACCAGCCAGAGCATCGCCACGAAGGAGAAGAGCGCCCAGGGCAGGAGCCTGCTCGTGTGGGGCCAGTCGGCGGTCTGCGCCTCGGGCCGCAGCAGCGAGGCCTCGCCCGCCCGCCGCGGTCGCTCGACGGGCTGCCCGAGCAGGGGGCGCGACCCGGTCGTCGCCTCCATCAGCCCAGGTGCGTCGTTGCGTGCGGGGCTACCGGCCCGTCGGGATCTTCGCCGGCGAGGCGGGGATCGAAGGGGTCGGGATCCTCGACCGGCTTGATCGGCGCCGGCTTCGCCTTCGCCGTCGCTTTAGGCGCCGGACGGTCGATTTTGTTCAGCGCCCGCCAGCGGGCGACGAAGGTCGGCAGGACGAGGATCGCGGCGCAGCCGAGCCCGAAGACGAAGAGGAAGGCGAGCGCCATCAGGATCACGTTGTTGGAGCCGCCGAGGGTGCCGCCCTCGGGGGCGCCGAGCTGGCGGACGGTGACGCCCTGCCGCACCGGTTTGCCGTCGGCTCGCAGGTTGTCGACGTATTCCTTCAACACCTGGAACGAGGCGCCGGCGAGGGCGACGGCGCGTTCGGTGGTCGCCGCCTGGGCGGAGACGGTGAGGATCGGGACGCCTTCCTGGGCGGTGAAGACGAGGCGGTTGCCGGCGCCTTCCTGCAGCAGTTCGTCGGCCCGTTCGCCGGAGGGCTGGGCGGCGTATTCCTGCTGGCCGGTGGCGGGGCTGAAGGGGCCGCTGGTGGAGATCGAGGAGGCCGGGATACCGACCCGCTTGGCGATTTCCTCGCGGGCGTCGAGGCTGCTCAGGTACTGGCCGTAGATTTTCGCCCGCGTCGCCAGGGCATCGAGTTCGCTCACTTCGGCCCCGGTCACCAGGGTCGAGTCGATCGAATCGACGAGGATCTGGCTGGAGGCGGCGGCGACCGTCAGCGCCCGCTTTTCGAAGCTCGGCGGGGCCGGCGAGAAGCGGTAGGCGGAGAGGACCGCGGCAAAGAGGGCGACGAGGACGACGACGCCGACCAGGACTTTGCGCTGCCACAGCTCACGGGCGATTTCGACGACGGCCATCGAGCTATGAACGCATGAAAAACGTAGGAACTTTCGCCGTCTCCTCGCGAACCTTGATTCGAGCCCTCAAATCGGCCGCCGCACGCACCCGCCCGCGCAGCTCGCGCGCGACGAAGCGGCGGTCCTG
>CAMLHB010000050.1 GCA_946479725.1 uncultured Actinomycetes bacterium
GCTGAGCAGCGAGCGGTGGGGCCGCAGGGCGATCGCGTTGTCGAGCGTCTGCATCACCAGGAGGATGATCGTCCGCCGCGACCAGTTCTTCGGGTAGATCACCTTGGCGAAGCGGATCGGGTGGCGGAGCATCTGCCCGAGCAGCTTCAGCGGCCGGGTGACGCGGGTCCCGTCGCCGACCAGCAGCGTGTAGAGGAGGCTCATCGAGTCGCCCGCCTTGCCGTAGCTGACCGTCTCGATGTGGGTGTCGGCGTCGGGGTAGATGCTGCCGCTGATCGCGACCCGTTTGGTCAGGTCTTCGGGGTAGTCCTCGGGGACGGTGACGGCGAGGATCATCTCGCTGTTGGTCCGCACCAGCTCGCCGAGGCGCTCGGAGATGCGGGGGAGGGCGCCGCCGAGCCGGCAGCGCTGCAGCAGCTTGTTGGTGCCGAGGGCGCCGGCGGCGACGACCACGCCGCGCGCCCGCAGAGTGCGCTTGCCGCGGCCGGGGATCATCCCCGAGCGCTCGCTGGCGACCGTGTAGCCGTCGCTGCCGTCGTAGGCGCCGATCGGGCGGACCTCGGTCACGGTGCGGTCGGGGATCACCTCGACCCCGCGCTGTTCGGCCAGGTAGAGGTAGTTCTTGACCAGCGTGTTCTTGGCGCCGTGGGGGCAGCCGACCATGCAGCGCCCGCAGAGGCTGCAGCCGGTGCGGTCGGGGCCCTCACCGCCGAAGAAGGGGTCGGGGACGGTCTTCCCGGGCTCGCCGAAATAGATCCCCACCGGGGTCTTCTGGTAGGTGTCGCCGACGCCGATCTGTTCGCCGTACTCGCGTAGGAGGTCGTCGGCGGCGTCGTCGCTCTGCACCTGGGTGACGCCGAGCATCCGCTGCGCTTCGGCGTAGTGCGGCGCGAGCTCCCGCTGCCAGTCCGCGAGGTCGGCCCATTGCGGGTCCTGGAAGAACTTCTGCGGCGGGACGTAAAGCGTGTTGGCGTAGCCGAGGCTGCCGCCGCCGACGCCCGAGCCGCTGACCACGGAGACGTCCTTGAAGGTGGAGAGGCGGAAGATCCCGCGGAGGCCGAGCCGGGGCGCCCAGAAGTAGCGCCGCACGTCCCAGGTCGACTTCGGGAAGTCCTTGTCGGTGAAGCGCTTGCCGCACTCCAGGACGGCGACCTTGTAGCCCTTTTCGGCCAGCCGCAGGGCAGAGACCGACCCCCCGAAACCGGAGCCGACGACGATCCAGTCGTAGTCGTACCGGCTCATTGCCTCACCTGCGGCCTAGGCCTCGCCGGGCTCGAGCGGGCGGAAGTCGGTGGTGCGGGCGCCGCAGACCGGGCAGAACCAGTCCTTGGGGATGTCCTCGAAGGACGTGCCCGGCGGGATGCCGCCGTCCGGATCGCCGATCGCCGGGTCGTAGATGAACCCGCAGCTCTCGCAGATCCAGAGGGTCGCGTCTTTGGTCTCGGTGGTGCTCATGTCCTGGATGTTAGAGATCCTGGCTGCGCGGCCAGTCCTATTTGCCGAAGCTGACCTGCGGCGCCTGGCGCTCGGAGGCGTCCTCGATCTCGAAGTACTCGCGCGGGGTGAAGCCGCCCTGGTTGGCGATGATCGAGCCCGGGAACTGCTGGATGTCGGTGTTGTAGGACTGCACGTTGGAGTTGTAGATCCGCCGCGAGGCCTGGATTTCGTCCTCCAGCTCGGAAAGGTTGCGGCTCAGCTGCTGGAAGTTCTCGGTCGCCCGCAGGGTCGGGTAGTTCTCGGCCACCGCTTTGACGTCGGCCAGCGCCTGGGTCAGCTGCTGCTCGGCTTTGGCGGTCTCCTGCACCCCCTGCGCCTGCATCGCCGCGGCCCGCGCCTGGGTGGTTTTCTCGAAGGTCGCGCTCTCGTGCTCGGCGTATCCCTTGACCGTTTCGACCAGGTTGGGGACGAGGTCGTGGCGCCGTTTCAGCTGTACGTCGATCCCGCTCCACGACTCGTCGACGCGGTTCCGCGAGGCGATGATCGAGTTTCGC
The DNA here is from genome assembly GCA_946479725.1 of uncultured Actinomycetes bacterium. The sequence goes on from CAMLHB010000050.1 coordinate 1,992, forward strand.
TTCGCGATGTAGTAGAGGACCGAGAGAACGATGATCGCGACGACGACGATGATGGCGATGGTCATTGAGGCTCCTGTGGTCGGACCGGGGTTGAGGCCATCCTAACTGCGTAGGATCGCGGCGTGGGCGCGAAGGCGGAAGCGCAGGAATGGGCCGAGACCGTGCGCCGCTACGGCGAGCGCAACGGCCTCACCTACGAGCCGGTCGGCGGGATCAACCCGAAGGACGGGCCGGTGGCGCTCTGCGTCGGCGGCGTCAACCGGCTCACCGGGCAGCTGGTCGAGGGCTTCTGGGGCGCCTGCTGTGACGCCGACGAACGGGAAGTTGGCGGCTTCTTCAGCAAGGCGGTGCTGCCGACCGCGATCCTCGCCAAGTCCCACATGCCCGACCTGGCGCGGGTGGTCCCGACCTTCAACGTCGAGTCGATCGAGCGGCACGAGGTCGTGACCCAGCGCTTCCAGCGCAAGGTCGAGTTCGAGTCGATCGACTTCAACAAGCGCTTCCTGGCAACGGTGCCGAGCGAGTACGACCCGGTGAAGCTGCGGGAGCTGTTCAGCCCCGGCTTCCTCGGCTGGGTGACGACGATGAGCGGCGAGATCGACTTCGGTGTCAACGACCGCCAGCTCTGGTTCCTCTGGCGACTGCGGGAGCGCAGCGAGGCCGAGCTGAAGGCGGCGCTGAAGAACGCCGGCCAGCTGTTCCGGCGGCTGCAGGCCGAGATGGACGAGAGCGGCATCCACACCTACCCGCCCGGCCCCTGGCACGCCGGCCTGGAGCCGTTCCCTTCATGAACTGCATCACCTTGGCTACCTGCTGGGCAGTCAACCTGATGCAGTTCGCGAATCAGGCGGGGTAGTCGGGGTCGCCGGGGAGGACGACGCGGGGTTCGGCGCCGTCTTCGGCGATGACGACGGGGAGGATCGGTTCCAGCGTCCGCTCGCGGTAGGCGGCGATCGCCTCGTCGGAGGTGCCGAACTCGGCCAGCCAGCGGAGCTGGGTCTGCGTTGGGAAGGAGAGGACGAGCTCGCCGGCCGCCTGCGCCGCCAGGGCAGCGGCGGGCTCGAACCAGCGCGCCTCGGTCGTCTCGACCCCGTCCGGTTGCGGCGGCGTGTGGGCGGGGGCGAGGGCGAGGAAGAACCAGGCGTCGAAGCGAGTGGCGATCACCTCGGGGGTGATCCAGCGGGTGAAGGGGACCAGCTCTTCGGTCGCGTCGAGCTCGATCCCGGCCTCCTCGGCCAGCTCCCGCAGAGCGCAGGCGCGGAGGCCGGCTTCCTCGGCGCCGTCGGCCGCGTCGAGCGAGCCGCCGGGAAAGACCCAGACGCCGGGCATGAACTTCGCCTCCTCGCTGCGCCGCAGCATCAGCACCTCGAGCACCCGCTGCGAGTGCCTGCCGCCCCGCCGCAGCAGCACGATCGAGGCCGCTGGCCGGGGCGTCGAGGGCGGCCCGAAGTTGGGCATCTCCGCCGGTCCCCGTCGCCGCTCCTCCATGAACCCACCCTAACCGCACGGGGTGTCTGAGTTTTCCCCACATATGTGGGGGTCAAGCTCAGACACGTCTGGGATCAGCTGAGGACGCGGCGGCGCTCGCGGCGGAGCCAGGCGCGGTGGGTGAGCCAGGCGAGCAGGGCGACGAGGGCGATCGGGCCGAGGATCGCGAGGGCGACGACGGCGATCGCGGCGGCGACGGCGAGGATGTGGCCGGCGTCGCCGAGGGCGTCGTCGATGCCCCAGGCGCCGCCGCCCGAGGAGCTTTCGGAGGAGCCGGTCTCGATCCGGACCAGGACGCGCGAGTAGTAGGCGCGGCGCTCGAGGTGCTGCAGCTGCGTGCGCAGGCGGGCCCGGTGTCGCCGCTCCGCCGCCAGCTCCGCTTCCACCGCTTCGCGCCCGGATTCGGTTTCCGCCGATTCCAACTGAGCGAGGAGGTTGTCTATCCGCGCTTTCGAATCCTGCAGGAGCTCGCCGGTCTGGACGGTGGGGGCGGTGATGTCGTCGGTGGCCTCGTGCCGCGAGCGCACCTCGTCGATCGCCGAGAGCGCCGCCAGCGCATCGCTCAGCTTGGCGCTTGGGATCAGCAGTTCGAAGCGGGCGGCGGCGACGCCGGCTTCCCCCTCGCGGGTGGAGGAGCGCATGACGATGCCGTCATGGGCATGGACCGCTTCGAAGACCTTGGCGGAGTCGTCGGCCAGGTCGGCCGGATCGGCGCCGAGGACCAGCTCGGCGTTGCGTTCGATGGCGCGGTGACGGATGCGGGTTGGAACGCCCCGGCTGAACGGCAGGAACTTCTCGTTGGTGCCGCTGTAGGTTGCGCTGCCGTCGAAGTTCTGTGCCGCCCCAGCCGATGGCGCCACCGAGCCACGGGTGACCGCGCCGCGGGCTTCTTCGCCCTCGGCTTCCGGGCTGCTCTGCCCGCTACCCAGATCGATGCTGAGCGTGTCCTTGGGCTGCGTGTCCTGCATCGTCACCAGCGCGGTGGCCACGGCGATCGCCACCACCGCCACTCCTCCCGCCGGGATCAGCAGGCGCCGCGGCTGCACCGCGCGCAGCCGCGCGAACGCAGCCCAGCGCCAGTGCGTGCGCCGCGGGAAGCCCGCGGCGGCGCGCTCGTCGAGCTCGGCGGTGAACTCGGGCCGCGGCGTCGGGCGCAGGGCGCGGAGGTCGGCGACCAGTTGCTCGTCCCTAGGCGTTTCCATCGCAGGCCTCCCTCAATTTGGTCATCGCGCGGTGCAATCTGGTGCCGGTGTTCGACTCGCTGATGCCAAGGACGCGGGCGATCTCGCGGTTTTCGAGGCCGGCGAAGAACTTCAGCGCGATCAGCTCGCGCTCGCCCGCCTCCAGCCGCTCCAAGGCGACCGAGACCGTAAGGCGCCGTTCGCTTTGCTCAGCGCCTGCGCTGGGACCGAAGCTCTCGACGTCGGCCGGCTCGGCTGTCAGCTCCGCCTGCCGCCCGCGCCGGCGCAGCTCGTCGAGCGCGGCGTTGCGGGCGATCCCGAACAGCCAGGCCCGCGGTTCGCCGCGCTCCGGATCGAAGCGATTGCGCTTGCGGTAGGCGCGCTCGAAGGCCGCGGCGGTCACTTCCTCCGCCGCCGGCGTATCCCGCAGCAGGCTGGCGACGTAGGCGTAGACGTCGTCGCGGCTGGAGCGGTAGAGCCGCTCGAAGGCGAGATCCGCCGCGCGCGGCGCGTCTTCGGCTGATGCGACGAGCGTCTGCTCCATGCCCGTACTACGGCCGGGATCGGAATCCATCACAGCGAGTATCGGCGTTTGGCGAGTTGATCTCGCTATGGGCCGACTAACTCGCCAATCGTCAGGCGGCCTGCGGCAGATCGACCGGCACGGAAGCGACTGCGGCGTGAATCGAGTCGCGCGCGATCGCCACCAGCTCGCTCAGCTCGTCCTCGCTGATGGACAGCGGGGGCATCAGCACCACGGTGTTGCCGAGCGGGCGGATGAAGGCGCCGCGCCTGCGCGCCTCGACCGTCACCCGGTGGCCCATCCGCAGGGCGTCGTCGTGGTCGCCGAGGTCAACACCGACCATGAAGCCCTTCTGGCGCACCTCTGCCACCTCGGGCATCGCCGCGACCTCGGCCAGCAGCTCTTCCAGCAGCGCGATCTTCGGCTGCAGCCGCTCCAGCGTGCGCTCCTGCTCGAAGACGTCGAGGTTGGCCAGCGCCGCCGCGCAGGCGAGCGGGTTGCCGGTGTAGGTGTGGCCGTGGAAGAAGGTCTTGAACTCCTCGTAGCTGCCGAGGAAGCCCTCGTAGATCTGTTCCGTCGTCAGGGTCGCCGCCAGCGGCAGGTAGCCGCCGGTGATCCCCTTCGCCAGGCACATCAGGTCCGGCGCCACGCCTTCCTGCTCGCAGGCGAACATCGTCCCGGTGCGGCCGAACCCGGTCGCCACCTCGTCGCAGACGAGCAGGACCCCGAAGCGGTCGCAAAGCTCCCGCGCCGCCCGCAGGTATCCCGGCGGCTGCACGAGGATCCCCGCCGCGCCCTGGACCAGCGGCTCGACCACGACTGCCGCCACCTCCTCGCCGTGCGCCGCCAGCACCCGCTCGAGGTCGGCTGCGTCGCCCGGCTCCGCCACGTGGGTCTCGAACAGCAGCGGTCGATAGGTGGAGTGGAAGAGGTCGATGCCGCCGACCGAGACCGAGCCGATCGTGTCGCCGTGGTAGGCCTCGCGCAGCCGTACGAACTTGGTGCGCCGGGCGTGCTCGCCGCCCCGCTGCTGCTGGTACTGGAAGGCGATCTTCAGCGCGATCTCCGCCGCGGTTGAGCCCGAGTCCGAGTAGAAGACGCGGGACAGGCCCGCCGGCGCGAGCTTCGTCAGCCGCGCCGCCAGCTCGGTCGCCCCCGGGTGCGTCAGCCCCAGCATCGTGGTGTGAGCGACCCGGTCGAGCTGCTCGCGCACCGCCGCGTCGATTGTCGGGTGGCGGTGACCATGAACGTTGCACCACAGCGCCGCCGTCCCGTCCAGATAGCGCCGCCCCTCGGTATCGAACAGGTAGGAGCCCTCGCCGCGCTCGATCACCAGTGGCTCTTCCTCGCTCCACCCTTGCTGCTGCGTGAACGGGTGCCAGACGTGGTCGCGGTCGAGCTGCGCGTAGTCCAGTGGCATGGGCTGACGTTAGCCCCGGGGTCGGCGGCAGCGACGTGTGATATCGGTCACACGAGCAAATATTGCCCTTTTGAAAAGGTTGCGTGTATGCAACTATTTCCTGGATGAATGCGACGGACACGACGGCACGGTTGGCCGCGCTCCTGCACCACGTCTTCCTCTACGACCGCGGCAACCAGCTGCGGGTGATCGAGGAGACCGGGCTCTCGATGACGCAGTGCAAGGCCCTGCTGGAGCTCGGCGGCCTCGGCGGCGACGCCCAGGCCTGGCAGGTCTCCGACCTCGCCGAGCTCTTCGGCGTCTCCGTGCCCTCGATGAGCAGGGCGGTCGACGCCCTGGTCAAGGCGAAGCTGGCGACCCGGGTCGAGGACCCGACCGACCGCCGGGTCCGCCGGGTGAAGATCACCGCCAAGGGCAAGGAGCTGGTCGCCACTCTCGTCACCGTCCGCATGACCGGCATCGAGGCCTTCGTGACCACTCTCAGCGCCGCCCAGCGGCGCAAGCTCGATGCCGCTGTAGAGGCCCTGTTCGACCGCGAGGACCTCGCCCAGACTTACGAGGCACTGAAAGGAAGTGAGCGCGCTTGACCCGTTACCGCCACCTGATCACCGACGAAAACCGCAAGTGGTGGACGCTCGGAGCGATGTGCTTTGCGCTGTTCATGATCATGCTCGACAACACGATCGTGAACGTCGCGCTGCCCTCGATCCAGAAGGACCTGGGAGCCTCGATCAGCGGTCTGGAGTGGACGATCAACGGCTACACGCTCTCCTTCGCGGTGCTGCTGGCGACCGGGGGCCGGCTCGGCGACATCTTCGGCCGCCGGCTGATGTTCATGACCGGCGTCGTCATCTTCGCCCTCTCCTCGGCGACCGCCGGCTTCGCCTCCAACGAGACGGCGCTGGTCCTCAGCCGCGTCGTCCAGGGCGTCGGCGCGGCGCTGATGATGCCGGCGACGCTCTCGATCATCACCGACGCCTTCCCCGCTCACGAGCGCGGCAAGGCGATGGGGACCTGGGCCGGCGTCTCGGCCTTGGCGCTGGCGGTCGGGCCGGTGCTCGGCGGCTTCCTCACCGAGCACGTCAGCTGGCGGGCGATCTTCTACGTCAACATCCCGGTCGCGATCGGCGCCGTCCTGGCGACCCTGTTCGCGGTCCGCGAGTCCCGCGACACCTCGGTCGGCCGCGAGGTCGACTACGCCGGCGTCGCGGTGCTGACCGTTGGCCTGACGGCGCTCGTGTTGGCCCTCGTCGAGGGCAACAGCTGGGGCTGGGGCTCGACCGAAATCATCGGCCTGCTCGTCCTCGCGGCGCTGGCGCTGCCCGCCTTCGTCTTCGTCGAGAATCGGGTCAAGGCGCCGATGGTCCAGTTCGACCTGCTCAGCGACCGCAACTTCCTCGCCGCGGTTTGCGTGGCGATGATCATCAGCTTTGGGATGCTGGGCGTCTTCTTCTTCCTCGCCCTCTACATGCAGGACATCCTCGGCTACACGCCGCTGGAAGCCGGAGTTCGGTTCCTCCCCTCGACGTTGATGATCGTCGCCGTGGCGCCGGTCGCGGGACGCCTCTCCGACCGGTTCGGGCCCCGCTGGCTGATCGCCGGCGGCCTGGTCATCGTCGCCGCTTCGCTGTTCAGCTTCAGCCGCATCGCGGTCGACTCCACTTACCTCGACCTGCTGCCCGGGTTCATGCTGCTCGGTATCGGTATCGCAATGACGATGTCGCCGATGACCAGCGCGGCGATGAACGCGGTGCCGGTGCAGAAAGCCGGGATCGCCTCCGGCGTCCTCTCGATGTTCCGCATGGTCGGCGGCAGCCTCGGCGTCGCCGTCACCGGCGCCATCTTCCAGGGGCTGGTCAGCTCGAAGCTCGACTCGCTGCTCGGCGGCAGCGGCATCACCGCGGCGCAGCGGCAGTCGATCTCCGACCAGCTCGGCGGCGGCGCCGCGCCCCACGTCCAGGGGCTTGCGCCGGCCCAGGTAAATGAAGTGATGACGGCCGGCAACGAAGCCTTCGTCTACGCGCTCAGCCACGCGATGACCGTCTCCGGCTTCGTCGCCCTGCTGGGGGCCGGGATCGGCGCCACCGCGATCCGGGCCAAGGCGAAGACCTCGACCAACTCTCAGGTGGCGATGGCGGAGGCATAGGCTGCCGCCGCGATGCTGATCCTCCTGCCGCCCTCCGAAGGGAAGGCGAAACCCGAAGCGAGCGCGCCGATCGACCTCGGCTCGCTCGTTTTCGCGCAGGAGCTGGGTGAGCGGCGGGAGCAGGTGCTCGACGCCTTCGACCCGAGCCTGCGGCAGGCGCCGGCAGCGCCGGCGGCCGAGGTCTACACCGGCGTCCTCTACGGGCGGCTGGAGCTGGCGAAGCTGCCGAAGAGGGGGCGGAGCCGGGTGCTGATCGCCAGCGCCCTCTGGGGGTTCGTGCGGGCCGACGACCGCATCCCGCACTACAAGCTGCCGCCGAAGACGAAGCTGAAGGGGATCGGCGCGCCGGCCGCCTTCTGGCGACCAGCGCTGGCGGAGGCGGTGCCCGACATGGCGGGCGAGCTGATCGTCGACATGCGCTCCGGCGCCTACAGCTCGTTCTGGAAGCCGCAGCGCGCGACGCTGCTGGCGGTGCGGGCATTCACCGAAACCGACGGCGAGCGCAAGGCCGTCTCCCACATGGCGAAGGCCGTGCGCGGCGACGTCGCGCGGGTGCTGCTGCAGGCCAAGAAAGCGCCGAAGGATCCAGCTGGCGCCGCCGCGATCGCCGAGTCCGCCGGCTTCACCGTCGAGCTCGGCGGCAGCACCCTCGACGTAATCGTCTAAACATCCGCCGACGGGACGAAAACGGTCCTATATGGACCGAAATCGTCCCGTCGGCGGATGGAGGGGCGGCCAGGTCGAGGGGTCGCCTAGGTTGATCGGGGGGAGGGTGAGGACCTCGAACTTCCCGATCGTCGCGATCGTCTCGCGGTTGGAGCGCTCGATCTCGGATGGTTGCTCTGGCCACGGAGTCAGGACTACCGCGGCGACCTCGAGTCCGGCGCTGCTGCACGCCTCCAGCGTCAGCAGGGTGTGGTTGATCGTCCCCAGGCCGGGGCTGGCGACGACGACGAGGGGGTAGCCGAGGTCGGCGGCGAGGTCTCGCACGAGGTAGGTGGGGGAGAGGGGGACGAGGAGGCCGCCGACGCCCTCGCAGACGATCGCCTCGGCGCCCTCGGCTGCAGTTGATGCCGCCTGGCGGAGGCGCTCGGGTTCGATCTCCTCGCCCGCCAGCGCCGCGGCCAGATGGGGCGAGGCCGGTGGGCCGTAGCGGTAGGGGGCGATCTCCTCGTCGCTCTGGCGCGAGTCCGACGCCCGGCGCAGCAGCGCGTGGTCGGTCTCGACCCCTTCGTCGAGGCCGGTGACCGCCGGCTTGAAGACCGCAACTCGCTTGCTCTCCGCGGCGAGGGTGCGGGCGATCACCGCGGCGACGACGGTCTTCCCGACCTCGGTCCCGGTCCCGGTGACGAAGACGCCGGGCGTCACGGCGACTCGCTACGCCGCCAGCGCCCGCGGCCGGATCAGGCCAACCGCCCGGGCCGCTGCGGCGACCTTGGCCGCCGCCTGCAGGAGCTCCTCCCGCTGGTGCGTCGCCATCACCGTGAAGCGCAGCCGCGAAGAGCCCTCGGGTACGGTCGGAGGCCGGATTCCCTGCGCGAAGACGCCCCGGACCAGCGCCCGCTCGCAGAGTTCCATCGTCACCTCGGCCTCGCCGACCGCGAGCGGGACCACCTGCGTGGTCGAGCTGCCGACGTCGAGGCCGTGGACGGCAAGCGCGCTGCGCAGGGTCTCCGCGTTCGCCTGTAGCCGTTCGACCAGCTCCGGCTCGGCTTCGAGGGCCTCCAGCGCGGCGAGGGCCGCGGCGGCGGCCGAGGGCGGCGGCGCCGTCGAGAAGATGAACGGCCGTGCGGAGTTGACGAGGAACTCCACCGTCTCGGGGCAGGCGCAGACGTAGGCACCGTAGGAGCCGAGCGCCTTGCCGAGCGTCCCGACGACGACGTCGACCTCGCCGCTGAGGCCGGCGGCGGCGACCGACCCGCGCCCCCCGGGGCCGACGGCCCCGGTCGCGTGCGCCTCGTCGACCATCAGCCGTGCCCCGTGCCGCCGCGCCAGCTCGAAAAGCTCCGGCAACGGCGCCACGTCGCCGTCCATCGAGAAGACCCCGTCGGTGACGATCAGCGCGCCCCGCCCGCCCGCTTGGCGCAGGCACCAGGCGAGGTGCTCGACGTCGCCGTGCCGGTAGACAACCGTCTCCGCCCGCGAGAGCCGGCAGCCGTCGACGATGCTGGCGTGGTTCAGCTCGTCGGAGAAGACGACCTCGCCGGCGCCGGCGAGCGCCGCGATAGCGCCCGTGTTAGCCAGGTAGCCGGAGCCGAAAAGCAGCGCCGACTCGTAGCCCTTGAAGGCGGCCAGCCGCGCCTCCAGCTCCCGGTGCGGCTCCATCGTCCCCGAGATCAGCCGCGAGGCCCCCGACCCGGCACCCCAGCGCAGCGCCGCCTCGGCCGCCGCCTCCCGTACTTCGGCGCGGTCGGCGAGCCCGAGGTAGTTGTTCGAGCAGAGCAGCAGGACCGAGCGGCCGTCGAGGGTGACGGTCGGTCCCTGCGCTCCCTCGATCAGCCGCAACCGCCGGTGGAGCCCCCGCTCGCGGAGCTCCTGCAGCCGCTCGGCTACGTCGGTCACGCCGCCGTCGGGTACGAGGGCGGCTTCTTCGCCTTCTTGACGACCCGCAGCTGGGTCGAGGGGTCCCAGAAGTTCGCCTCTTCCTGGCGGTCGATCAGCTCGTCGATCGGCGTCGCCGGGCTCTCGCCCTCGAGCCAGCCGGAGCGGTTGTCCGGCCGCGGGTTGGCGCCGTTGTCGGGCTGGCGGGCGACGTTCAGCCCCAGCTCTTCGAACATCTCCCGATCCTCGGCCGGCTCGGCCCCGAGCGTCGTCAGGAAGTTCCCCATCATCACCCCGTTGAGGCCGGCCTTGACCGCCAGCTTGTGCATCGAGCCGAGGTTCTCGACCCGGCCGCCGCAGAGGCGGAAGAGGGCGCCGGGGATGATCAGGCGGAAGATCGCGATCCACTTCACGACCTCCCACGGATCCATCACCCTGCGGTCGCCGAATTTCGTCCCCTCCTTCGGGATCAGGAGGTTGATCGGGACCGAGGTGGGGTTGATCTCGGAGAGCTCGAAGGCCATCTCTACCCGCTGCTCCTCGCTCTCGCCGAGGTTGAGGATGCCGCCGACGCAGGTCTCCAGGCCCGCCTCCTTGACCGCCTGGATCGTCCGCAGCCGGCCCTCGTAGCGGACAGTGGTCGAGACCTCCGGGTAGTAGGAGCGGGCCGACTCGACGTTGTGGTGGACCCGCTGGACGCCGGCCTCCTTCAGCGCCTTCGCCCGCTCGGTCGACATGTGGCCGATCGAGGCGCAGCGCTTGAGGTTGGTCTGCTCGGCGACCAGGCGCGTCCCCTCGAGGATTTTCTGGAAGTCCCGCTTGGAGAGGCCCTGGCCCTGGGTGACCATGCAGAAGCGGTGGGCGCCGGCCGCCTCGGCCGCTTTCGCGTGCTCGAGGATCTGCTCCGGCTCCATCATCGCGTGCATCGGCGTGTCCGCCTCGGCGTAGCGCGACTGGGCGCAGAAGCCGCAGTCCTCGGCGCAGCCGCCGGACTTGGCGTTGACCAGCGAGCACATGTCGGTCGAGTCGCCGAAGTTCTCGACCCGCACCTCCCAGGCGCGTTCGACCAGCGCTTCGATCTCGGCGTGCTCGGTGAGGCGGCCGTAGGCGCGGGCCTCCTCGGCGGTGATCAGCGGCGGCATCGGCAGGCACCCTAGGAATCGCCCCGGACGCCGCTGGCTCGCGCCCCGGCTAGTGCCGTGGGCCGGCGTTGCAGCGGTGGGACTTGCCCCGGCCCCGCTGGCCGTTGCAGTAGTCGAAGCCGGGGCCGCCGTAGAGCTGGTCGGCACCGCGGCCGCCGTAGAGGCGATCCCGCCCCGGGCCGCCGTGGCAGCCGTCTTCGCCCGGGCCCATGATGCAGATGTCGTTGCCGGGCCCGCCCCAGCAGCCGTCGCTGCCGCGGCCGTGCTTGCAGTATTCGTTCCCGGCTCCTCCCACGCAGTCGCT
>CAMLHB010000051.1 GCA_946479725.1 uncultured Actinomycetes bacterium
CTCAGGACACTCAACATCGAGCCATTGGCGAGATGTGTCCGGAGAGGGGCCCCCTCGCCCCTCCCCCAACACCCTCTAAGCGTCGAGCAGCCGACGGTAGTAGCGGTAGTCCCGCCGCTCCGGCCGCAGGTTGCAGGCGAGCGCGAGGTGGTGGCGGGCGCGGCGCTTCTCGCCGGTCTTGCTGAGGGCGCGGCCGAGGCAGAAGTGGGCGAAGTCGTTGACCGGGTGGGACTCGACCACCGCCTCGAACTCGGCTGCCGCCGGGGCGAAGCGGCCGCAGCGGAAGTAGGCGCGGCCGAGCGCCTCGCGGACCGAGCTCTTCTCCGGCGCCCGCCGTGCGGCCTCGGCCAGCGGCGCGGTCGCGTGCTCGAAGTCGCCGTCCTCGAGCAACTCGAGGCCGCGGCGGTAGAGCGTGTAGGTGGGCTCGGCGGACATCCACCAAGTGTAGGAGGCGACCGAAACGTGCTCCCTAGCAGGGCAAACACACCGGCCTGCTACCTTAGGTGAACGACTTTGGCAGCCGGCTCCGGCGCCGGGCCGCTTCCTCATGAGCACCGCTACTGCGAAAAAATGGACCTGCGATCAGTGCGGGGTGACCGTCAGCCGCCTCGGCGGCGAGAAGGTCGAGCTGCCCGAAAGCTGGGTGACCTCCGCGGAGGGCACCTTCTGCCTGCTCTGCCGCCGCGAGCGCGCCGCCCAGGCCGCCCTCGACGCCGCGCCGTCGGGATCCCTCGAAGACCGCGCCAAGCTGCGCCGCGCCGCCCTGGTCGAGTTCGAGGTGCGCCGCCGCCCCGGCCACGGCAACGGCGAGATCGCCAAAGCCTGCCGCTCCTCGGTCGCCGCGGTGGTCGCCGCGCGCAAACGCCTGAAGATCCCGGCGCCCCAGTAAGCGCCTAGACCTGCGTCCGCTCGGCCAGGTCGGCGAGCAGCGCCTCCATGCCCCGCTCGCCGTGGATGCGGCGCTGGCGCTCGGCGCCGTTGCCCTCGCTGAGGATGCGCTCGATCTCCTCGAGGGCGTCCTCGCCGCCGAGGTCCTTCGCGTAGGGGCGGGCCTCGGCGAGGGTGCCGCGGGCGACCTCGGGGGCCGGTGCGGCGGTCGACTCGTCGACCATCAGCCGCGCCTCGAGGCCGTGGCGCTCGGCCTGGAAGTAGGACTCCTCGATCGCCTCGCGGGCGAGGCCGGGGGCGCCGGGGCGGTCGATCTCCTTCGCCGCCAGGGCCTGGATCAGGGCGGCGATCGCGGCGTTCTGCTCGGGGCGGGGCTGCACGTCCATCCCCCGCACCTCGACCGTGCCGAGGTTGGGGTGCGGCCGCACGTCCCACCAGATATAGGTGTAGTCGGAGACGCCGGCGGCGGCGATCAGCTGGTCGGCGACGCGGAGGAAGTCCTCGTAGTCGCGGAAGGCGCGCGGCAGCTCGAAGCGCGGGTAGCTGCGGACGGCGGCGGCGCGGGCGCTGGCGAGGCCGGAGTCGGCGCCGTCGCGGAAGGGTGAGTTGGCGGTCAGCGCCGCCAGCAGCGGCAGGTGGTGGCGCATCGCGTTGGCAACGGCGACCGCGGTTTCGGGATCGGGGACGCCAACGTGGACGTGAAGCCCGCAGGGCGGGGTGGCCAGCAGGCTGGCGAGGTCCTTCTTGACGCTCTCGTAGCGCGCTTTTTCGACCAGCGCCGGCTCGCCGCTCTCGGCCGGGTAGAGCCCCGAGCCCATCAGCCGCGCCCCGGCGGCGGCGACCGCCCGCCGCACCTCGTCCAACTCCCTCACGGCCTGGCCGGCGTCGAGGCAGACGCCGGTCTTCAGCTCGATCTGGGTGGCGAAGATCTCGGTCGAGACCGCCTTGCGGTGCTCCTCCCCGATCCGCTCCAGCACCCCCTCGCCCTCGGCGACGAGCCCGCAGCCCTCGTCGACCAGCAGCAGCTCCTCCTCGACCCCGATCGTCAGCGGCGTCGAGGTGCCGAACTTGTGCTCGCGGCGGTCGGTCTCGTCCTCGGTCTTGGATGAAGTTCCCATTGCTCCCCCGGTGTGGGCGAGCTACCCCCGGGACGAGCTTCTTTAACCCGCGCCTATCCTGGCTCGGGTGTCAACTTGGCAACGACTGAACGTCCTCCTGGAACCGAATTACCGGCGGCTCTTCCTCGGCCGCACGACCTCCCTGATCGGCGACGGGATGGCGCCGATCGCGATCGCCTTCGCCGTCCTCGGGCTGACCGGCTCCGCCGGCGACCTCGGCATCGTCCTCGCCGCCCACAGCATCGTCCTGATCGGGCTGCTGCTCGTCGGCGGCGTCGTCGGCGACCGCGTCTCCCCCCGGGTCTCGATGCTCGGCGCCGACGTCACCCGCGCGCTCTCCACCGGGACGGTGGCGGCGCTGCTGCTGACCGGGACGGCGGAGATCTGGCAGCTGGCGATCCTCTACGCGATCGACGGCGCCGCCACCGCCTTCTTCAATCCCGCCTCCACCGCGATCGTCCCCCAGGTCGTCCCCGGCCCCCGCCTGCAGGAGGCGAACGCGCTGCTCAACATCTCCCGCCATGGCGGCAAGGTGGCGGGGCCGGCGCTGGCCGGCCTGCTGCTGGCGCTGGGCTCGCCGGGCACCGCGCTCGCCGTCAACGCCGCCACCTTCGCGGTCAGCGCCGCCTGCCTGCTCGGTGTGCGGGCGGCGCAACCGCAGGCCGTCGGCGAGCAGCAGACCTTCCTTCTGGAGTTGCGGCGCGGCTGGCGCGAGTTCTTCAGCCGCAGGTGGATGGTGGCGGTGATCGCCTCGGCGGCGATCAGCAACGGGATCTTCTTTCCGATCTGGCAGGTGCTGGGACCGACGGTAGCAAGCGAATCGCTGGGCGGCTCCAGCGCCTGGGCCCTGATCGCCTCGATGTTCGGGCTCGGCGGCCTGGTCGGCGGTGTGGTTGCGCTCTCGCTGCGGCCGCCTTACCCGCTGCTGGTCAGCGAGAGCCTGATCGTCCTGATCGGCGTCCCGACGCTGCTGCTGGCGATTCCGGCCCAGACCGGGCTGATCGCCGCCGGCGCCCTGCTCTCCGGAGCCGTGGTCGGCCTCGGCGAGGTCCTCTACGACACGATCGCCGCCCAGCACATCCCGGCCGATGCCCTCTCTCGGGTGCTCGCCTACGACTGGTTCGGCTCGTTGGCGCTGGAGCCGGTGGGGCTGGCCCTGGTCGGTCCGGTGGCGGCGGCGATCGGCACCTCGACCACCCTCTGGCTCGGCGGCGTCACGGTCATCCTCTGCCAGGCCTCCGTCCTCCTCGTCCCCAGCCTGCGCCGCCTCGAAGCGCGCCCCGAGGCAACCGGCCCGCTGCCGCCGGTGCGCCCGATCGAGGCCGGGGATTAGAGCGTGCGGAGGACCGCTTCGGCGGCGTTGAAGCCGCAGATGCCGTGGGCGCCGGGGCCGGGCGGGGTGGCGGCGGAACAGATGAAGAGACCGGGGGCGCCGGTCCGGTAGGGGACGGGAGCGACGCGAGGACGGAGCAGGGTCTGCAGCGGCGTGTTGGCGCCGCAGAGGATGTCGCCGCCGACGAAGTTCGGGTTGGCGGCCTCGAACTCGGCGGGGGTGCGGGTGGCGCGGGCGACGATCCGCTCGCGGAAACCGGGGGCGAAGCGCTCGACCTGGGCGAGGATCGCCTCGCTGGCGTCGCCCGAGTAGCCGGCGGGGACGTGGGCGTAGAGCCAGAGCGGGTGCAGGTCGCCGCGGGAGCGGCTCGGGTCGGCGAGGTACTGCTGGCCGACGAGGACGAAGGGCCGCTCCGGCATCCGGCCGCGGTTGACCTCGGCCTCGGCCTGGACGAGCTCCTCGAAGGAGCCGATTGCGTGGACGGTGCCGGCCCGCCGCGCCTCCTCCTGGGTCCAGGGAACGCCGCCCTCGATCGCGAGGTCGAGCTTGAAGGCGCCGGGGCCGTGCCTGTAGCGGCGGTAAGCGCGGCGGACGCGGGCGGGCAGGCGGTCGCCGGCCACCTCCAGGGCGCCGCGGGGGGCGAGGTCGAGGACGACGGCGTCGGCGTCCGGCAGCTCGTCGAGCGAGCGCACCCGCCGCCCGGTCTCGATCCGGCCGCCGCCCTCGCGGATCACGGAGGCCCAGGCTTCGGCGATCGCCACCGAGCCGCCCTTTGCCACCGGCCAACCGTAGGCGTGGCCGGCGCAGGTCAGCGCCATCCCGATCGCCGAGCTGAGCGGCCGGTTCAGCGGCGCGTAGGCGTGGGCGGCGACGCCGCCGAAGAGGGCCGCGGCCTCGGGGGTCCCCAGGTAACGGGCAAGCCCGGTCGCCGGCAGCGCCGAGGGCAGGCCGAAGCGGAGCAGCCGCAAGGGATGGCGCGGCAGGTGGATCAGCGGGTGGTAGACGTCCTCGGTGAGGGCGTCGTAACCCCGAGAAGACGGGCCGAAGACGCGCTTCCAGCGGTCGCCGGCCTCCCCCAGCCCTGCCGCCGTCGCCTCCAGCGAGCGCACCATCGCCGCTCCGCCGCCGCCGTCCAGCGGGTGCGCGAGGTCGACCTCGGGCCAGGCCCACTCGAGCCCGTGCCGCTCCAGTTCCAGCCCGGCGGCGACTGCCGCGGGCGAGGAGACGACCATCGGGTGGGTGGCGCTGCACTCGTCGTGCAGCAGGCCGGGCTCGGTCAGTTCGGAGCTGCGGGTGCCGCCGCCGATCCTCTCCGCCGCCTCGATCACCGTCACCGAAACTCCGCGGCTGGCCAGGGTCGCCGCGCAGGCGAGCCCGTTCGGGCCCGCCCCGACAATCGTCACATCACTCATGACTCATTTGTCCCCGCATACCGGGGACAACTGCGTCCGGGCCCTCGCGGTGGACCGGGAAAGGCTCGTCGCCTCCGAGCCAGGGCTGGCGCACGACCATGTCGCGGACGTCGACCCAGCCCTCCTCGACGAGGCCCTCGGCGGCATCCCAGATCCGGTAGCGCTGGCGCTGCACGTGCGCCGGCTGGGACTCCAGCGTCACCACCCGCAGCTCGCCCGGCCCGAAGTTGCAGCGCTCCTGCACCGCCGCCAGCAGCCGCTGGTCGTGGAAGTGACCGTCGCCGAAGTTGTAGCCGAGGACGACGCCGGCGACGAGCTCGCCCTCGCGGACGTCGTAGGCCTCGAGATCGTCGACAGCACGGGCCGAGAGCGCGTTCAGCGCCCGCCCGTGCGAGTGCA
This sequence comes from uncultured Actinomycetes bacterium, assembly GCA_946479725.1. The sequence goes on from CAMLHB010000051.1 coordinate 5,151, forward strand.
TCGAGCGGAAGGCGAGGCCTTTGTAGACGAGCACCTCGATCATCTCCGGCTCGTAGAACTTCTCCAGCTGCCTGGTGACGATCGGCGCCGCCTTGACGACCTCGCGATCGAGCACCTCCTCCGCCCCCTCCCAGCCCTCATCGCCCCGACGGAAGAGCCACTGGCTGGTCGCCCAGTTGCCGGCGTAGTAGCGCATCGAGGGGAGGAAGGAGACGAGGTCGGGCCGGAAGTTCCCCAGCACCGGCAGGCCGACGCAGACCAGCGCGAGGAGGACGAGCAGCAGCGGGTCGTCGAGGCTCGACCAGGGCATGTCGGCGTAGTGGCCGAAGAGGAAGAGGAGGCCGAAGATCATGAATACGTTCCACTCCAGCGGCACCGCCAGCGGGAAGGTCGAGAAGATGTGGACGTGGAAGAGGACCATCCCCGCGAGGGCGAGGGTCCCGAGCGGACCGCCCTGGGTGAGGATCAGGATCAGCGGTAGGGTGAACTCGACCGCGGTGCCGATGTGGGCGTCGGCCTCACCGAGCCAGGAGGGGCGCAGGTCCTCCGGGTGGTCCTTGTAAAGCCGGCGCTTGAAGGCCCGCGATCGGTTCCACGGCGTGTTGCTGATCATCACCGTGACGACGAAGGGGAAGTGGCGGTTCAGCTTCGAGGACGCCGCCCCCCACCAGATGCAGAAGAAAACCAGCTGGGCACCGATCACCAAATTCGTCAGGGGGAAGAGGAAGACCAGCGCCAGGGTGCCGTAGATCTCGGCGCGGGCGGCCAGGAACGGGACCTTGTCGCGGAGGCCGAGGGCGACGAGGAAGGCAAGCAGGACGGCGACCGCGAGCGGGTCGAGCCGCGCCACCTCGCTGCCGACCCAGGGCGCGGTCGCGTCGACGCCGGGCGAGAAGAGGAGGTAGAGCGCCGACCCCAGCAGGCCCGCGTAGAAGGCGACGTCGAGCGGGGTCCGGGTCGTCCCCCGCGTCCCCGGAACCTTGTCGGGCCAGGGCGGCAGCCGCGTCGTCCCCGATCGCAGCCAGTAGAGGAAGCCGCCGACCATCGGACTGAAGCGCAGGGTCAGCGGCAGCGATCCGGCGCCGAGCCCGAGCACCTCCCAGAGCATCGTCCAGATCGCCGCCTTCTCGAAGACGATCGGCTCATACCAGGCAGGCCAACCGCTGCTGGCGAAGATCAGCAGCGCGCCGAGGCCGGCGTAGGCGAGGACCTTGAAGACGTAGAGGAAGTAGACCGCGGTCGGCGTCCCGAACCCGTTCAGCGCCCAGTCCTGGGCCAACGGCTTGATCCGCTCCAGGTGCGGGAGGCGGCGCCACTCGGAGACCTCGAACGGCGGCGGTGCGGGATCGAGCAGGCCCATGCCCGGCCAGCCTACTGCCGGAATCGCATCCGACTTCGAACACGGCTGGCGCGCCGGCGTCCTCCTCGCCGCCGGCCCGCCGGCGCTCGAGGGGCCGCCTGACCTTGCGGATGGCCCGGGCCGGCGTCCTCTCCTCGGTTGCGTAGACGCAGCGGTAGTGAGGGGCGTCGGGGCCGGCCTCGGGATCGGTGGCGAAGACCAGGAAGCCGCGCCGCTCGGAACGGACGCGGTTGGCCTCGGCGATCTGGTCCTGCTCCCGCTCCAGCTCCTCGGCGGCTCACCCAGTTGGAGCGCGCAGGTCCACGACCGCGCATGAATGCTCAGCTGCCCGGTCAACGATCTCGGGGTCGCCAGTCCAGAGCGGCGCTTCTGCCCGGAGTGCGGTCGCGAGGCAAAAGGCGTCGGCATACGAAATACCGCCGTGGGCCTTGACCCTCGCCGCCTCCGATACGAGAGGCCAGTCGGGGTCAACGACATCAAGACGCTGACGCACAAGGTCGATGTCGGCGGCAGCCGCGTCCTCCCCGTCGCCCCGCATGCGGATATAGAGAACCTCGCCGAGGTTGATCGAGCATATCGTTGCTCCCTCCTCGAGCCAGGCAGACTCGATGCGATCTGCCGAGTTCTCGTCCTTGAGATAAGCCAGCAGCGCCCAGCTATCGAGGACGATCAACGCCCCACCTCTGGGCCTTGCGCTCCTCGATGTCGCGTTCGCGCCGCCGCTCCCCCAGCAGCTCCTCCGTACCGCCTCCGGCCCCAGCCCAGATACCGCGCAGAGCGCGGATCCCGTCGGCACGGCGCCCGGGATCGTCGCTGACACGCCGCACCCGGACCTCGGATCCCTTCGGCTCGAACGTCACCTCGTCGCCCGGCTTGATCCCGATCTCGTCTCGGATCGCTTTGGGGATCACCACCTGGCCCTTGATGCCAACTCTGTGAGTCATACTCTCAGTATAACCGGCTGGCCTCGTGATGGCGACGGCCATGCCGAAGCGCCGCGTTAGGGGCGAGCGGACTTCGGCGCGGACTGGACCAGGAAACGAGTCTGCACTTTCGAGTGGGACCCGGGACCGCCTTTGGACGCTCTACGCGCGCGACCGAAACGACCGTCGATTGGCGTACCCGTACATCGAACCCGTGCATGACCTGGCACCGCTGCTCCGCGAGCTCGACAACGATCCCACCTGCATCTTCTGGGGCTAGGATCACGACCGCCAACGCAACTGGTTCGAGCGAGTCCGGACCCTTTCCAAAATAAGATTAACGGCCGAGTGAGATCCGAGCCCCACAGTTCGAGGTAGGTCAACAGGTCCCGGTCGACAAGGGCCTGCCTCGAAAGAACACGGTCATCAAGCGCGGCACGGTTCCCCGGCGTCTTGGACCTACCTCCGCTGGACACCTGGCTCTACGCGGTCGGGCCCAACACCGGCGGCGATCCGCAAGTCGATGTCCCGCAGTACAACGCCTCGAACCCCGGTTTCCGGACTGAAAATTGCTTCTCGGAGGCCGTTTGCGACCGGTTCGTGCCTGTGGCGTCCAAGGAGATCAGTTTAGTTCCGTTGAGTTCGGTGGAGTCGGGGACATATTTCGGGACATGGATTTCGGAGCCAGGCCATGAGCATCGGACGCGCGAGGTAGCCTTGCTCCGATGCCCCTTCTTCCCAGGAGACCAGATCAGATCCAAGACAAGCTGCATCGGCTCGAAGAGCAGATGCGGGCGATGAGTTCGAGGATCGATGAGATGGCCGAAACCATCGAGTCACGCCGCGCCGACGACGAAGCCGCCGCCGTCGCCGCCGAGCGTATCCGCAGCGGCGCCGCCGATCACAAGGAAGACGGGGCGGAGGCGCTGGCCAAACTCGGCATCGAGATCCCCACCGAGGAATGACCGGCAAAGCGCCCGCTACGGTGGGCGTCACGTTTGCCAAGGGCGTCCTCGACGACGTGGCCGAACTGACCACGGTCACCGCCGACAGCGACCAAGCCGGCCAAGGCGAAGCCGAGACCCTGAAGCGCCGCATCGCCGAGCTGCTGGTCGAATGCAAAGGCAACCCCTTCATCGGCGAGCTGATGGGGCCGGGCCTGCACACCAGAGCTGGCCAACTGTCGCCGAGTTCGGTTCGACATCCCGACCCACAAGGCGAAGCCACGCTTCCGCCTGATCTACCGCAACGAACTCACCGACGGCGCGCCCGCCGAGTGCCACTGGCTGACCGTCGCCCCCCGCGCCGGCCTACAGGCTCACCGCCGTGCGCGGCAGCGCTCGTAAATCCTGAGAATGATCGCTATGCGTCGCTCTTGTTTGGCGGCACCAGGAAAGGCACGAGCTTGATCGGTAGGCGACGGCGGTCTTCCTGAGGGATCCGTTCGTAGTACTTAGTCCACAACTCGAAGAACTGAAACGCACCGACGAGCCTGATCCGACGCGCCTCATTGCGAACCTCGGCTTCGCTGTCGGTCGTGAAGCCGCCCAGAGTGACAAAGAAACCGACATCATCCTCACGAAGAACAGATGCGAATGCACGAACCGTCTGCACATCCGTCTTTTTCTTCTCCCGCTTCACCTGCACCTTCACCCGAGGACCCTTCGTGCCGACCGGATCGCCCAGTGCGACGATATCCACCCCGCCGTCCTTCCCAGGAGGAGCAACCCAGGTCACCTCGTACCCCATGCCGCGCAGAAGGCCTGCGACCAAGCGTTGAAAGTCATAGGGGTCCATCGCGTGCAGGAACTCGCGGACCTCTTTCCAGGCCGTTTCCTCGGCTTCCTCAAGAGTCAGCGAGGCATCCGAGAGCTCTGCCTCAGAATCTGGCTCCGGTTCCTTGGCCGGTTGAGCCTTGGCCCAAACGCGATAGAGCTTTTCAGCCTCTTCCATGAACCGCTCGGGCTCGGTGTAGCTTCGGTGAGCAGCAAGGCCCTCATCAGTCGGAGTCCAGACACCCGCCTCCTTGACCATCCACCCCGCCTTGACCGCGTTGATCGTCTGAAAGCGAACCGTCTTCTCGAACCGCCGAGTGCCGCTGCCAGGGTAGTTGGCAGCCTCAAACTCGGTTAGTCCGATCCTGCGCTCCACACCGGCGAGAGCATCCCTTGCCTGGATGCCATCGGGGTGCTCCGCCAAGACATCGAAGACTGCTCGAAGCAGTTCCCCCCGGCGATTTCGGTCTAAGCCTGCCACTCCGCAGAACCCTAGCGCGGGGTACCTAAGTACCGCTACGGGGATTCGAACCCCGGTTTCCGGACTGAGAATTGCCTCTGCGAAGCCATCTGCGGCCGATCCAGGGCGACTCCGTCCAGTTGGTTCAATCGAGTTCGATCCAGTTCGGTGGAGTCGGGGACATATTTCGGGACACGGATTTCCGGCGTCTCGGCCTGCTCCCGGCCTATCCTTGAAGACCATGGAGCACGCAACCGTCGATCGGCTGAACGCAGCGCAGCTCACCGAGAGCGAGGCCCGGGTGGTCGAGCGCTTCGTATCGCGCATGGACAATGAGCTGGGCGGCGATCTGCGCGGTCTCTGGCTCTACGGCTCCCGCGCCCGCGGGACGGCGCACCCGGAGTCCGACATCGACCTGCTCGTGATCGCCGACGGCGGTCATGATCGCTATGGGCGCATGGCAGGCGACCTGAGTGAAGAAGTCGCAATCACAGAGGGCGAGAGTCCCTTCAACTTCTCGGTCCACGTCCACGACCCAGAGTGGCTACAAGGCCGGCGCGAGATCGAGTCCTTCTTCATTCAGGAGGTCGACCGCGACAAGATCGTCCTCGCCGGGAGCGCATTGGATTGAGTCCCCGCTCGGAGGAGTTCATGCAGCAGGCGCGCGATCGACTGGCGGACGCCGAGGCGATCCTCGAGACGGCGCATCCCGCTGTGGTTGTCAGCGCTGCCTACTATGGAATGCTCTACGCCGCCCGAGCCGCCCTCTCCGAGAGAGGCGAGTTCGCCAAGACCCATAGCGGCATCTGGACGTTGTTCAGCCAAGTCTTCGTTGCGCCTGGCGGGTTCGACCAGCATCTCAGCGCCCTTGCCCGCCGGGCCAAAGCCGCTCGCGAGGAAGGCGACTACGAGGCGGCGCCGGCAAGCCCGGAGGAAGCTGCCGAATTCGTCAGAGGCGCCGCCGACTTCATTGCCGAGGTCGAGCGCCTGCTGACTGACTGAGCCTTCTTAGCCCCAGGTCAAGGTACTTCCGGGCCAGCGACCCGATCTGACCCACCGGGAGATCGTCGGCAGGCAGGACGGCACCATGCGCCAAGCCGTCGCGCGCCTTCTTCGCGGCTTTGAATTCAGCAAGATCCTGGCTTGCGTTCTCGGGATCAAGAGCCAACGCAACAACCGCGAATCTTGCGGCAAGTGGCATTTGCTTGACATCTTCGGAAATGACGAGCTCGGACAAAGAGTCGCCTAGGTTTCCTAGTCCACCGAATTCAAGACGATCCAGCACCTCACTCCGATAGCGCGGCGCCATCTTTCCCACAAGGAGTTCCAGAGCGAGGAACGCAGCCTGGAAGCGCTGCCAATTGTTGTCCATGCTCAGGGACGCAGTCCACCAGCCCACTGCCTGGCGAAGCGTTTGGTGAATCTGACGCGACGGTCCACCCAAGCCCTCCAAGCGATCCCGCAACTCCGGCGCTGGAAAATTGTCAGCGCTCTTGCCGATAGAGGCCTTGGCACTTCCTGAGAGACGGGGAAAGACCGAGATGGGTCGATTCTCGGCGAGAATCAGAAAGAAGTCGCGCTCAGAAACACGCGTCTCAAAGAACATCGGTTCGATGGCCATTCCAACCTGTGCAGCAAGAGCATTGAGGGCATGGTCTGAGACAGATCGAAAATCCTCGTCGACCTTGGCCGCCGAGGTGGCGTCCCACCACAGGTAGGCCGAATCTGACTCGGGATTCTCAGGCAGGTGGCAAGGCGAATCGATAACCAGGGTTACATACCAGGCCTGGTCGTCGTAGACAGGCATCGGCTCCGATTTCAGGGCCTCCTCGGCGGCCGCATCAAGTGACGAAGCACCGCCGAACTGCCGCTGCAGAAATGCATTCGCAAAGGCATGCCTGGCTTGAATCTGATCGCATAGTTCAGCCGGCACCTCGCCAAGGAACACTCTGCCCACCCAATCGTCCCGAGGAAAGTCGTGCGACCTAAAAGGCTGATCGGGCGGAGACCATCGGAGGTCATCACCCCAGCGCGATTCCGAGCCGTAGATGCGAATGGCCCGCATCACGGCGTTGGGAGCACCCTTGGGATGATCAACTTGCTGAGCCATGGCTCGTCTGGACGCTACCTCTAACCGATCTCGCATGGCCACCCACGGCTCGCCGATCTGAAGCGAGAAGTCACACGCAAGCCTGCCTGTCAACCCGCGTGGAGTACCGCTACGGGGATTCGAACCCCGGTTTCCGGACTGAGAATTGCCTCTGCGGAGCCATTTGCGGCCGATTCGTGCCTGTAGGGTCCAAGCAGATCAGTGCAGTTCAGTCGAGTTCAGTGGAGTCGGGGACATATTTCGGGACACGGAATCTTGGTCTATACGACGTGTGATCGGGCGGCGGCTCGAAGGGCGGGTAAGGGCCAGAACCCAAAGACTCAGACCCGCGGGCTTGCGGTGCCATCACTGAATCGCGATCGCCCAGGCAGCCACCGCGAAGACCGCAACCACCCCAGAAGCCGCGGCTTGGAAGAAGCGATCGGCAGAACAGAACCTCACGCCAAGTGCACCCCCGACCACGCCCAGCAGTCCGAGCGCGGCGTGGCCGGCTCGCTCAGAACTCCAAAATCCAACCTGCTGTTGGCAAGAGTCGAGACAGCCCTCTGCAGCCAGCACCAAAGCAATGAGACAGAAGAAGGCGGCGCCAAGGAGAACGACGGCAGCGGCCAGCGTAGACAGCACGCGGGCCGTGCCATCCCCAGCTTCTGCCGCCACGCCGAGCCCGACCAGAAC
>CAMLHB010000052.1 GCA_946479725.1 uncultured Actinomycetes bacterium
TGGCGGAAATACAGCAGGACGGCCGCCATCGTGCCGAGCTGGACCACGGCGGTGAACGCCGCGCCGGGGTCGTCCCAGCCGGCGAACGCGGGGACGAGGCGCAGGTGCGCGGTGGAGGAGATCGGCAGGAACTCGGTCAGTCCCTGGACGACCCCCAGCAGCAGGGCCTCGAGGTTCGACATCGGCGGGCATCCTACGCGTCGCGACCCCGGGTTGCGCTAGATTGCCGCCCGTGAAGCGAGCCGTCGCAGCCCTGTTCTCGATCTGGGCCCTGATGCTCTTAGTCGCTCCGGCCGCCCTGGCGGAGGAGGGCGTCGGCCTGGCCGGGCCGACCACTGACAAGACGGTCACCTTCTTCTGCTTCGGCGTGATCGGCTTCTTCGCCGCCCTGGTGATCGTCCTCTCGCTGATCCAGAACCGGCTCGAGAAGCGCAAGGAACAGCGCAAGGCCGACCTGGCGCGTTTCAACTGACGGCCGAAACGACCGCCTGTCGGTGTCCTCGGTCGCTCGCATGCGAAGCACGCCACGCTCCCTGCGTCCTTGGCAGCCGCCCGTTTCGCCTCGTCAGAATCATCGATAACTGTCGATGAACTGCTAAGTTCGCGGCCGTGAGCGAGCTGCCGGTGATCAACTGCTGCACGCCGCTGGCCGGCAGCTCGCTCGGCGAGCGGCAGGCGGGCGAGCTGGAGGCGGTGATGAAGGCGCTGGCAGATCGCAACCGCCTGCGGATCGTCAACATGCTGCTGCGCGCCGACGGCGAGTCGGTCTGCGTCTGCGAGTTCGAACCCTTCCTCGGCCTCTCCCAGGCCACCGTCAGCCACCACCTCAAGGTCCTGGTCGCGGCCGGCCTGGTCGAGCGCGAGGGCCGCGGCACCCGCAGCTACTTCTCGCTCGTCCCCGGCGCCCTCGACTCGGTGCGCGAGGTCTTCGCGCCGGCCGCCGCCTGCTGCTGAGCCGATGACCCGCCCCGACCTTCGCCGCCGCGCCGCCGCCGAGGGGATCGGCGTCTTCGCCCTCGTCTTCGCCGGCTGCGGCGCGATCGTCGCCGAGGCCGAACACCCGGGCAGCCTGGGGACCGTCGGAGTCGCCCTCGTCTTCGGGCTGGTGATCATGGCGATGATCTACGCCACCGGCCACCTCTCCGGCGCCCACCTGAACCCGGCCGTGACCCTCGCCTTCGCCCTCACCAGGCACCTCCCCCGCACCGAGGCGGCGGCTTACCTGCTAGCCCAGGTCATCGGCGCCCTCGCCGGCGCCGCCCTGCTCGCCGCGGTCTGGCCCGACCAGCCGGCGGCGCTGGGAACCACCCTGCCGAGCGTCGGGGTCGGCAGCGCCTTCGCCTACGAGGTGCTGCTGACGGCCTTCCTGATGTTCGTGATCATGGCCGTCGCCACCGACACCCGGGCGGTCGGCGCGGCGGCGGCGATCGCGATCGGCGGCACCGTCGGCCTCGACGCCCTCTTCGGCGGGCCGATCACCGGCGCCTCGATGAACCCCGCCCGCTCGCTGGGGCCGGCGTTGGTGTCGGGCGAACTCCACGACCTCTGGATCTACCTGCTGGCGCCGCCGCTCGGGGCGGCGCTCGGCGCCCTCGCCTACCAGCTGGTCCGCGGCGAGCATCCCGGCGCGGCGGCCCCCGAGGCGAGCTGATGGCCCGCGCCCTCTTCGTCTGCCTCCACAACGCCGGCCGCTCGCAGATCAGCGAGGCGCTCTTCGCCCGCGCGGCGGCGGGGCGGCACGAGGCGCGCTCGGCCGGCACGACGCCGGCCGATCGCGTCCACCCCGAGGTGGTCGAGGCGATGGCCGAGCTCGGCATCGACCTCACAGCCCGCCAGCCGCACAAGCTCAGCCGGGAGGACGCCGAATGGGCCGACGTGGTGGTGACGATGGGTTGCGGCGACGAGTGCCCCTACATCCCCGGCAAGCGCTACCTCGACTGGGGCCTCGAGGACCCGAAGGGCCAGTCGCTGGAGGCGGTGCGGGCGACCCGGGACGAGATCGAGCGCCGGGTCGAGGCCCTGGTCGCCGAGCTCGACGCCGATTAGCCGCGCCTCAGGAAAGCCGGAAGCCCGAGAGCAGGCGTTTCTCGGTCTCGCCCTCGACCTTGGCGACGACTTCGACTTTGCCCTCGAGCGGGGTGCCGCGGATCTTCGTCGCCAAGAGGTCGTCTACCTGGAAGATCCCGGCGGAGTTGTTGAGCTGGATCTCGATCCGCACCGGGCGCTCCTCGCCGGCGCTGATCCGGACCTCGTCGACGGCGGCGGCGGATATCGAGTGGATGCCCTCGTGGCCGGACTCGAGGGGCAGCCGAGTGCGGCCCTGGGCCATGTCGAGGGCGTCGGCGACGCGGACGACGCCGGCTTCGAGCGTGTAGGGCTCGCCGCGGCGGCGGTGGCCGATGATCGCGTGGAGGATCTCCGAGGCGACGACGGTCCGCTCGGGCTCCTTGTAGACGTCGGCGAGCAGGCGCTGCAGGGCGCCGTTGGCGAGGAAGAGCGAGTAGGCCTCGTGGTCGGCGCGGTGGATCGACATCCCGGTGTCGTGGAGGAGGGCGCCGCCGGCGACGACGACCTCGGCGTCGCGATCGCGCATCCCGTGGTCGGCGACCATCGCCGGCTCGACCCCGGCGCGGAGCAGCAGGCGCAGCAGCCGCAGGGCGATGTTGAGGACGATCTGCATGTGGACCCAGCTGTGGTCCGACATCCCCAGCCGCTCGGCGTGGACCTGGGTCATGTACCACCAGGCCCGCACTTGGTCGTCCGAGTTGACCGCGTCGAGGAAGCTCTCGAGCTTGCGGTTGCCGCGGCTCGGCGCCCGCACCCGCGCCTCCGCGACCGCCTCCTTCGGCGGTTTGCGTTTCGGCCCCTCGGCGGCGGGCGCCGGAACCTGCTCCCCGCCCGCCTCTATCGGCTCCTCAGTCATCGCGCGCATCGTACGGCCGCGCTCCCCCGAAATCGTGAACGAACTGCAAACCGAGTTCTCCCCGCATACCGGGGACAACTCGGTTCACAGTGGCGTGACGCTCAGCCGCAGATCGGCCAGGGGCTGGAGCCGGAGGAGGCGTAAAGGAGGGCGGCGCGGTAGTCCTGCTCGGCCTCGGGGGCCGCGGCGGGGTCGCCGCTGCCGCCCATCGATTCCCAGGTGCCGTAGTCGAACTGGTATTTGCCGCGGTAGGTGCCGTCGGAGGAGACCGCGGTCGGGTCGCCGCCTGACTCGCAGGCGGCGATCGATTCCAGCGTCGCCATCGAGACGCCGAGGTCGAGGAAGCGTTCTTCGCTCTCCCGCGCCCTGCGCCGCGAAGCGGCGCGTTTTGCGGCGCGTTCTTCAGCGCGGATGTCGGCGGCGATCGTCTTGACGACGCGGTGGAAGCGGTTGACCGGCCGCTGCAGGCGCGTAATCGGGGCCACTTCGGCCTGGCCGACGCTCGGGTCCTTGGTCCCTCCGTCACCACCTGCGGCAAAGGCGGCCGCGGGGAAAGCGAGAAGGATGAGCAAGATCGGGGTGAAATGTTTGCGTTTTGTGAGCAAGCGCGAAACCGTGAGGGTTCACGCCGCTTTCATGTGTGCCGCCCATCACACTTGGTCGCCGGCTAGCGCCGATCGGCACTAGCTCAGGCACGAACGCGCTCACGGCGAAGGTGACTCTGACTGCGAAATTGCGGCTCTAGACCGCTTTGGCGATCAGCAGACGCAGGTCCGGGAGCCGCCGGAACGACTTCGCCTCGGCCTTGCCGTAGCCGCTCTCTCCCATCCAGCGGGAGACGTCCTCGACGGTGTAGGTGTCGGCGCCGGAGGTGAGGTGGAAGAAGAGGCCGAGGATCGAGGCGAGGTTGGCGCGCTGGCCGCCCGGGCGGTCGTAGAGGTCGAGGACGCAGAGCGGCGCCCCCGGTCGCAGGACCGCGCGGATGCGGGCGAAGAGCGCCCGGATCTGCTCCGGCGAGAGGTGGTGGATGATGTTGAAGCAGAGGGCGCCGTCGTAGTGGCCGTCGTAGTCGACCTCGAACATGTCGCCGACCAGGTAGCGGACGCGGTCCCCCATCCCGGCCTCGCCGACGATCCCTTCGCCGACCCGGGCGCTGCCCGGCAGGTCGACGATCGTCGCCCGCAGCCCCTCGTGGCGGCGGCAGAGCGCCATCGAGTACTCGCCGTGGGCGCCGGCGACGTCGAGGATCGAGTGCGCCCCCTTCGCCAGCGGGATCGCCTTCGCGACTTCGGCGCTGGAGAGCCGCGCCAGCTGGAACTGGCCGCGGATGTAGGACTGCCAGTAGGGGTCGTCCGGCCCCTTCCCGTGCAGCTCGGCGTGGGTGCCGTCGCGGACCAGGTCCTCGAGCTTCGCGTACCAGTCCCAGTAGTAGGCGGTGTCGGCGAGGAAGTCCCCGAGGTAGGTGTCCGAGCGCGGGTCGAGCCACTTGCGCCCGCTCTTGGTCAGCTCGTAGCGCCCGTCCGGCCGCTGCCGCACGTGCTTGAGCGAGGCGATCACGTCGAGCACGCGGGTCGTCCCGGTCGGCTGCAGGCCGAGGTGCTCGGCCAGCTCGGTCGGCTCGCGCGGGCCCTCCGCCAGGGCGCCGAGGATCCCGGTCCGCTGTGCCACCTGCAGCGAGCGCGCCACCGGCATCGAGTACATCGCCTCGCCGATCGGCGTCGGCAGCTCGCCGAGCATCAGCCCGATCCGCTCGACCGGCCCGTCGGGAATCGCCCCAAGTCGCATCGGCCGCACCCTATCCGCGATCATCGACGGATGGGAGATGCGCCGACCTCGCGCCTGCTGCTCGCCTGCCCCGACCAACCGGGGTTGATCGCCCGCGTCAGCGGCTTTCTCGCCGAGTCCGGCCTCAACATCGTCGACGTCGACCAGCACTCGAGCGCCGAGGGCCGCTTCTTCATGCGGATGGTCTTCGACCACGTGCCCGACGGCGAGCGCGAAGTCCTGGAGCTGCGCTTCGCCCGCGAGATCGGCGAGCCGTTCGCGATGGACTACGAGTTCCACGACGCGGCGCGGACGAAGCGGGTGGCGGTGATGGTCAGCCGCGAGGACCACTGCCTCTCCGACCTGCTCTGGCGCTGGCGCAGCGGCGACCTCGGCGGCGAGCTGGTCGCGGTTCTCTCCAACCACCCCGACCACGCCGGCCAGGTCGAGGCGGTCGGCCGCCCCTTCCACCACGTCCCCGTCGACCGCGAGTACCGGGCCGCCGCCGAGCGCCGGGCGCTGGACCTGCTCGGCGGCGTCGATCTCCTCGTCCTCGCCCGCTACATGCAGATCCTCTCCCCCGGGTTCCTCCGCGACCTCGGCGCCCCGGCGATCAACATCCACCACAGCTTCCTCCCCGCCTTCGTCGGCGCCGACCCCTACCACCGCGCCTACGAGCGCGGCGTCAAGCTGATCGGCGCCACCGCCCACTACGTCACCGCCGAGCTCGATGCCGGCCCGATCATCGCCCAGGACGTGACCCGCGTCGACCACCGCGACGAGGTCGCCGACATGATTCGCCTCGGCCGCGACGTCGAGCGCCTCGTCCTCGCCCGCGCCGTCATGGCCCACCTGGACGACCGCGTCCTCCTCGACGGCGAGCGGACGATCGTCTTCTGATGACCCTGCCTCCTGGATCGCGCGCCCCCGCCGTCACCCAGGCGGTCAGCTATGCCCGCGATCCACTCGGCTTCCTCACCGCGCGGCAGCGCCGCTTCGGGGACATCTTCAGCGTCAACTTTCCGTTCTTCGGACGGGTGGTCTACGTCGCCCGGCCCGACCTCGTCAAAGAGGTCTTCACCGGGCCGCCGGCGGTCTTCCACGCCGGCGAAGCCAACGCGACGGTGCTGGAGCCGGCGCTGGGGCCGAACTCGGTGCTGACCCTCGACGACGAGCCGCACATGCGGCAGCGCAAGCTGCTGCTGCCGCCCTTCCACGGCGAGCGGGTCCAGCGATACGGCGAGCTGATCGTCGAGATGACGCGGCGGGAGATGGAGAGCTGGCCGGTGGGAGAGCCGTTTGCGCTGCGGCCGCATACGCAGCGGATCACGCTGGCGGTGATCATGCGCGCCGTCTTTGGCGTCCACGACGAGGTGCGGCTCGACCGCTTCGAGCGGCTGATCGACGACTTCGCCAAGCGAGTCGGCATCATCACCTCCTTCCCGATGCTGCGCCGCAACCTCGGGCCAGGCAGCCCCTGGCCGCGCTTCCAGCGCTCGCGGGCGGCGCTCGACGAGTTCATCTACGAAGAGATCCGGCTACGGCGGGCCGAAACCGGCCACGAGGAGCGCGACGACGTCCTCTCGCTGCTGCTCGGCGGCCGTGACGAGGAGGGTGCGGCGATGAGCGACCAGGAACTGCGCGACGAGCTGGTCACCGTCCTCGGCGCCGGCCACGAGACGACCGCGACCGGCCTCGCCTGGGCGATCGAGCGGCTGGTCCGCAACCCGGCGGTGCTGGCCCGACTGCGCGACTCGATCGCCGCCGGCAAGGAGGACTACCTGAACGCGACCGTCAAGGAGACGCTGCGGGCGCGGCCGGTAATCGTCGACGTCGCCCGCAAGCTGAAGGCCCCGGCGACGGTCGGCGGCTACGAGCTGCCGGCGGGCCAGTTCGTCCTGCCGGCGATCGCCGCCCTCCACTACCGCGAGGACCTCTTCCCCGCACCGGAGGAGTTCCGCCCCGAGCGCTTCCTCGACGGCAGGGCCGACAACTACGCCTGGATCCCCTTCGGCGGCGGCGTCCGCCGCTGCATCGGCGCCGCCTTCGCCGAATACGAGATGCGGTTGATCCTGCGCGAGTTCGTCGAGCACGCCGAGCTGACGCCGGCGGACCCGGCCCCCGAACGCGTCCGCGTCCGCAACATCACCCTGGCGCCGGCAAAGGGCACGCGGATAATCTCCGCTGTCGAGGCCTGACCCGGTCAGGCCTCGGCAGCGGCCTGAGCCTCCTCCCACTCGGCGTACAGTTCCTCGACCGCCGCTTTCGCCTCTGCGTGGCGCTTTGTCGCCCGCTCGACCCGACCGGGACTCGACCAGGCCGCCGGATCGGCGAGCTCGTCCTCGAGCTCGCGCAGCTTCGCCTCGGCCCGCTCGATCCGCTGCTCCAACTTCGCCGCCTTGCGCGCCGCTTTCTGTGCCGGCTTGGTGGCGCTGTATTTCTTGCCGCCGCCCCCCGAAGAGGCTTTCGCCGCCGCGGCCGCCTCCCCCTCCCGTTCGTCGCGCCGTCGCTGGTACTCGGCCCAGCCGCTCGGGTGACTCTCCAGCCGGCCGCCCTCGCAGACCAGGGTGCGGCTGCCGACCGCCTCCAGCAGCGCCCTGTCGTGGGAGACCAGCAGCACCGCCCCCTCGAACTCGGTCAGCGCGTCCTCCAGGGCCTCGCGGCTCTCGATGTCGAGGTGGTTGGTCGGCTCGTCGAGGACGAGGACGTTGGCGCCGGAGGCGACGAGGATCGCCAGCGAGAGCCGCCGCTGCTCGCCGCCGGAGATGTCGGAGAGCTGCTTCTCGACCTCGGCGCCGGAGAAGAGGAAGCCGCCGAGCAGAGCCCGCGCCTGCTTCTCGGTCAGGCCGGTCTCCCGCTTTGCGGCGTCGAGCACGGTGCCGCCCCCGGCCGCGGTCTCGGCGTGCTGGGAGAGGTAGCCGAGCTTGACGTTGTGGCCGCTGCGGACGCTGCCGGCCGCAGGCTCGCGGTCGCCGGCGAGGGTCTCGATCAGGGTCGTCTTGCCGGCGCCGTTCGGTCCGACGAGGACGACGTGTTCGCCGCGCTCGATTTCCAGGTTGGCGCCCTCGAGTAGGACTCGTCCGGGCACCTCGAGCTTGCCGTTGACGAGTTTCAACACAACCCGGCCCGGCCGCTCCGGCGGCTTGAAGTGGAAGCGCAGGCTGCGGTTGTCGCGCTTTTCCGCCATCGGGCCTCCGCGCTTGGCCTTCTCAATCATCTTCACCCGCGACTGCGCCTGGCGCGCCTTCGTCGCCTTGTAGCGGAAGCGCTCGACGAAGCGCTCCATGCGGGCGATCTCCGCCTGCTGGCGCTCGATCGCTTTGCCGAGCGCGATCTGGCGGGCCGCCTGTTCCTGGCGCCAGGCATGCCAGGGGCCGGCGAAGAAGCGGGCGCGCTGCGCCTCCAGCTCCAGCACCGAGGTCCCGACCGCCTCCAGGAACCAGCGGTCGTGGGCGACGAGGACGACGGCGGCGTCGATGTCGACCAGGTAGCGCTCGAGCCACTCCAGCGAGGGGATGTCGAGATGGTTGGTCGGCTCGTCGAGCAGCAACAGGTCGGGGCGGGTGGCAAGCGCCCGGGCCAGCGAGGCGCGGGTCAGCTCGCCGCCAGAGAAGGTGTAGAGCGGCCGCTCGGCGTGCTCGGCCTCGAAGCCGAGGCCGCGGAGGACGGCGAGGACGTTGTCGCGCCAGCGGTAGCCACCGCCGGCTTCCAGCCGCTGCTGGGCGGTGGCGTAGGCGCGCATCGTCTCCTCGCTCACCTCGCCCCCCATTTCCGCCTCCAGCCGCTCCAGTTCGGCCTCGGTCTCGAGCATCTCGGTGCGGCCGGAGAAGACGTAGTCGCCCAGTGTCGTCTCCGACTGCCGCGGCGGCCGCTGGTCATGCAGGGCGACCCGCGCCCCGCGCTGGATCGACAGCGAGCCCGAATCCGGCGCCAGCTGTCCCGCCAGCACCCGCAGCAGCGTCGACTTGCCGGCGCCGTTGCGGCCGGACAGCGTCATCCGTTCGCGCGGCTCGAGCTTGAAGGAGACGTCCTCGAAGAGCAGCTTGCCGCCGACGTAGACGTCGAGCGAGGTTGCGGTCGCAATCGCCATGGGCGATCTAGGCTAGGCGAGCTTCGCGGCGATCTGCTCGACGGTGCCCATGGTGCGGCGGGTGTCGGCGCCGAGCAGCTTCTCGATCGCCTTCAGGTCGAGATCGGACTCGAGCAGGCCGCCGCTCGCGCAGGAAGGCGACATAGCGATCCACGCGCGGACCCTAGCGACGATAGGCATCTGTCCCCGGATACCGGGGACAATCGATCGGTGGACGACGTTCTGCCCGCCCTCGACCTCCGGTTCGCCCGCCGCTTCTGGAGCGTCGAGCCCTGGCGGCAGCTCGCCGCCGCGGTCGGCTGACCGCCTGCCTGCGGATCCGCTCCAGCTCCTTGTCCAGCCGCCACTCCTTCGGCGTCCGCAAGCCCTTCGCCTTGTTGCAGCTTCGGCAGGCGGCGACGAGGTTGGCGGGGGTCGAGGAGCCGCCGCGCGCACGCGGGGCGACGTGGTCGACCTCGGCGGTCTGCCTGCCGCAGTAGGCGCAGGTCCAGCCGTCGCGCTCGAGGACGGCGCCGCGGAGGATCGGGTGGATGCATCGCTGGGCCGGATCGTCGGCGGCCGGGTCCCAATGCAGGAGCGGGTTGGAAGCTGAAGGAATTCGCATCGCGATAGCCGGATCGCCCCGCCGCGATCCGCATTGACCGAAACCCCCGGCTGGGCCGGGAGTTTCGGTTTCATCAGTGGAGGCGCCGAGATTCGAACTCGGATCCGCGGACGCGGTGCGAGGGTGTCTACAGGTTTAGCTGGCGCTTGATTCTCGTCTCCCGGGGTCCGCGCCAGCGGGCACTGCGGGAGATAAAGCCCCTTCGATGTTCCCTGGCGGTCGAGGCGGGCCGCCGGGGTGAGCCCGTTTCTGAAGCCGGTGCCCCTCCCCACGGGCGAGGGAGGACCGACTCTCACAGCGCTTAGCTTCTAACTAAGCGGCGAGGGCGAACTCATGGTCCGCACGTATTGGTTTGTGACGGGGTTTAACGAGGCCTCCGTCAACCTCGACCTGCAACCGTTCGCACGAGTCGACCACGTCGAAGCCTGTCGCCCCCGTGCTTGGGAATGCCTAGGAATTGTAGGTTATCTGGGGTAGGTGATCTGGGGTAGGTGATCCGGGTCACCGGGCAGGCGCCACCGACCTGAAAGGATGCGCCCGATGAGCGAGCGCAGCTACGACGCGATCGTCCTCGGCGCCGGCCCGGCGGGCGAGGTCTGCGCCGGCCGCCTCGCCGATGCCGGCTGCAAGGTGGCGATCGTCGAGCGCGACCTGGTCGGCGGCGAATGCTCCTACTACGCCTGCATGCCCTCGAAGGCGCTGCTGCGCCCGGCCGACGTCCTCGCCGAGGCGAAGCGGATCCCCGGCGTCCCCACCGGCCACGGGGAGCTGGAGGCGCAGGCGGTCCTCGCCCGCCGCGACGAGGTGATCCACGACCAGGACGACTCCGGGCAGCTGCCCTGGCTGGAGGAACGCGACATCGACCTGATCCGCGGCAGCGCCCGCTTCGACGGCGAGCGGCAAATCGTCGTCGACGAGCACACCTTGATCGCCGAGAGGGCGATCGTCGTCGCCACCGGCAGCAAGGCGGCGATGCCGCCGATCGAGGGGCTGGACGAAATCGACCCCTGGAACAACCGCAACGCGACGACCGCGAAACTGCAGCCGGAGAGCATGATCGTGCTCGGCGGCGGCCCCGTCGGCAGCGAGCTGGCGCAGGCCTGGGCCAGCCTCGGGACCGAGGTCACCCTGGTCGAGGAGGGCGAGCACCTGCTCTCGCGCGAGGAACCGTTCGCCGGCGAGGAAGTCGCCGAGGCGCTGCGCGAGCGGTTCGGGGTCGAGGTCCACACCGATTCGAAGCTCGAGAGCGTTGCCGCCGGCGAAGGCGGCCGGGGCGTCGTCGCCCACCTGCAGGGCGGCGAGCTGCTCGAGGCCGAGGAGATCCTGATCGCCGTCGGCCGTGCCCCCCACACCGCCGACCTCGACCTCGAGGCGGCGGGCGTTTCGGCGAACGAGCACGGTTACCTCGACACCGACGACGGGATGCGGGTCGGCGGCCGCGACTGGCTCTACGCGATCGGCGACGTCAACGGCCGCGCCCTCTTCACCCACATGGGCAAGTACCACGCCTGGGTCGCCTGCGAGAACCTCCTCGGGCGCGAGACCGAGGCGGTCGCCGAAGGCGTCGGCTCCCCCCGGGTCACCTTCACCGACCCCCAGGTCGCCGCCGCCGGCAAGACCCTGGGGCAGGCGAGGGAGGCGGGCATCGACGCCCGCGCGATCGACGCCCCCCCCGACGGCACCCCCGGCGCCAGCTTCCAGGGCAAGGAAACCGGCGGCACCTGCCGTTTAATCGTCGACCAGGCCAACGAAACCATCGTCGGCGCCACCTTCACCGGCTTCGAGACCGCCGACTTCCTCCAGGCAGCAACCATCGCAATCGTCGGAGAAATCCCCATCTCCAAACTAAGGCACGCAATCGCTCCCTACCCGAGCCGAAGCGAGTTCTGGCTCAAGCTGCTGGAGAAGTACGAAGAACCCAGCTGACGCGATCGCGGGGGACGCCGGGCGGGGTCTCCCGGACCCTCCCCGCTGTTGTCCGGGAGACCTCTCCCGGCGTCCCTAAACAGTCGAACGTTGCTTCAGATCGTCCAGCAGCTCCTGCGGAAAACCCGCCACCTGGTCAAGGTCGTCGACCGACTTGAAGCCGCCCAGACGCTCGCGGTGGGCGAGGAGCCGGGTCGCCTGGGTGACCGAGAGGTCCTGCTCGCGCAGCTGCTCGAAGGTGATCGTGTTGAGGTTGATCTGACCGCCGCCGCCCGCCGGGGCGCCGAAGGACGGGGCTGCCGGGGGCGGGGTCGCGGGCTCCGGCGCCGCTGGCGGCGAGAAGGATTCGGCCGGGGGCGGCGGTGGCGTCGGCGGCGCGAACGACTCGGCCGGCGGAGGCGGCGGGGTCGGCGGTGAGAACGATTCCGCCGGCGGCGAGGGTGGCGTCGGCGGCGAGAATGACTCGGCCGGAGGTGGCGGCGGGGTCGGCGGCGCGAACGTCTGCTGCTGAACCGGCGGCTCCGGCGCGGGAGCCGGCACCGGCGGAGCGGCTCCGCCCTGAACCGACTGGACGACGCTCTGCTCGGCTTCGGCGGCGTGCTGCTCGGCCTCGCGGGCGCGCTCTTCGGCTTCGGCGACGCTGCGGCGCATCTCCTCAAGGCGGCGGTCCTGGGCGGCCTCTTCGGCGCGGCGCTGCTCCAACCGGTTCGCCTCGGCGGCGCGCTCTTCGGCGGCTTTGGTCCGTTCCTCGATCTGGCGCAGCTTTTCCTCGGCTTCTTTCATCGCCCGCTCGCGAGCCTGGTGTTCGTCCTCGAGCCGCTGCTCGGCCGTGCGCAGGTCGACCGGAGGCGCGGGAGGGGCGGCCTGGGTGTCCTGGATAGCCGGCGCGCCGGCGATCTGCTGGTCGGCCTGGGCGCCGATCCGCTGGGTCTCGGCACGGACCTCCTCGACTTTGTCCCGAACCCGCTGCTCAGCAGCGTGAGGGTCGTAGTCGCCGGGCGCGGGCGTTCCGCCGGGCGCGGGCGGCGGCGGGACA
>CAMLHB010000053.1 GCA_946479725.1 uncultured Actinomycetes bacterium
AACGCCTGAACCCACTCATTGCGCGGCACCGTAAGGGGGCGCTCGGACGTTACTTCGTCACATAGCCGCGGTAGAGGCTTCCGGGGCTTCGAGATCGAGCTCCAGGCGAGGGGAGTCGCGCCACAGCGCCTCCAACCCGTAGCGCTCGCGCGCGTCCGGGGTGAAGACGTGGAGGACGCAGTCGAGGTAGTCGAGGATCGTCCACCCCGCGTCGCCGCCGCCGTCGACGCCGCCCGGCAAGAGGCCCGCCTCGCGCTTCACCCGCAGCCGCACCTCGTCGACGATCGCCCGCCCCTGGCGTTCGCTGCGGGCGGTGCAGATCACGAGGAAGTCGGTGTAGGCGACCAGCTCCCGCATGTCGAGGACGACGAGGTCCTCGGCTTTTTTCGAGTCGGCGATCGCGGCCAACTGCCGCGCCAACTGCTCGGACTGCGCCTGGTTCACCGGTAGATCCCCTTCTCTTCGACGTATGCGGCGACGGGCTGCGGCACGAGGTAGCGCAGCGGCCGTCCCTGCCTGGCCCGTTCCCTGACCGCCGAGGAAGAAACCCCGAACTGCGGCATCTCCAGCATTGTCGCCCGGCCCTCGCAGCCGAGGCTGCGCATCACGGCGCCGACCTCGGCGTCGGAGACGCCTTCGCGCCGCGCCACCGCGACGCTCGCCAGCTCGACCACCCGGTCCGGCTGCCGCCAGCTCTCCAGCCCGACCGCAGCGTCCGCCCCCATCACGAACACCAGCTCCCTGTCGGCCCGTTCCTCTGCAAGCGCCTCCAAGGTCTCATACGTGTAGGACGGCCCCTCGCGCTCGACCTCCAGGGCGGAGACCGAGAAACGGTCGTCTTCGGCCGCCGCCAGGCGGGTCATCTCCATCCGCGCCTCGCGCCCCGGGTCGTCAGCGATTCGCTTGTGCGGCGCGTGGCCGGTGGGGACGAGAATCACCTCCTCGAGGCCGAGCTGCCAGAGCGCCTCCTGGGCGAGCGCCAGGTGACCGAGGTGCGGGGGGTTGAAAGCGGACCCCAGCACGCCGATCGCGGCGCCGTCGACTTCACTCACGAATCTGGCCGTCGCCGCGAGCCACGTACTTGAAGGTGGTCAGCTCGCGCATCCCGATCGGGCCGCGGGCGTGCAGCTTCTGGGTCGAGTTGCCGATCTCGGCCCCCATCCCGTACTCGAAACCGTCGGTGAAGCGGGTCGAGGCGTTGACGTAGACGGCAGCGGCGTCGACGCCGCTGACGAAGCTCTCGGCTGCCTCCTCGGAGCTGGTGACGATCGCCTCCGAGTGGCCGGTGCCGTGGCGGTTGACGTGGTCGATCGCCTCCTCGACCCCGTCGACGACGGCGACCGCCATCTTCAGGCCGAGGTACTCGCTGTCCCAGTCCTCCTCGGTGGCCGCCGCGACCTCGACCTCGCCGGCGGCGGCGCGGGCGCGCTCGTCGCCGACCAGCTCGACCCCGGCGGCGCTGAGGTCGGAGAGGACGGCGGGAGCGAAGCGGTCGGCGATCGCGGCGTCGATCAGCAGGCTCTCGGCGGCGTTGCAGACGCCCGGGCGCTGGACCTTGGCGTTGAAGGCGATCCGGCGGGCCATCTCGAGGTCGGCTTCGGCGTCAACGTAGATGTGGCAGTTGCCGGCCGCCGCGTACATCACCGGCACCGTCGCGACCTTCTTGATCGCCGCCTTCAGGCCTTCGCCCCCGCGAGGGATCAGCAGGTCTACGAGCCCCTCCTGGGTCGCCAGCTCGGCCAGCTCCTCGTGACCGCCGCCGCCGAGCGAGAGCACCGCATCCTCGGGCAGCCCGGCCTCGGCCAGCGCCTCGCGGACGATCGCCGCCAGCGCCGCGTTCGAGCGCTCGGCGTAGCTGGAGCCGCGGAGCACGATCGCGTTACCGCTCTTGATCGTCAGCGCCGCGCAGTCGATCGTCACGTTCGGGCGCGCCTCGTAGACGACGGCGACGACCCCCAGCGGCACCCGCACCTTGCGCAGGTCCAAGCCGCTGGCAAGCGTTTTCCGTTCCAGCTCCTCGCCGACCGGGTCGTCGAGCGCCTCGACCACCCGCACCCCCTCTGCCATCGCCGCAACCCGCGCCGGCGTCAGCCGCAGCCGGTCGCGCAGGGCCTCGGTGAGGCCGGCGGCGCGCTCGTCGGCCAGGTCGCCCGCGTTCGCCTCGAGGATCTCCGCCTCCCGCTCTTCGAGCAAGCGCGCGGTCGCCTCCAGGGCAGCGTTCTTCGCCTGGGTGGAGGCGGTCGCGATGCCGCGAGCCGCGCGCTTTGCGGCGGCGCAGCTCTCCGCGACGGTGATCTCGGCAACGGCCATCGGATAAGGGTAGCTGGGGGGCGCTCCGCCTGAGCACGATTGGTGAGTCAGGCCCCCTATAGCCGGCTTAACTCACCAATCGCTAGACGAGAACGAAGCGGTCGCGGTGGATGACCTCGTCGGCGGCGTGCGGCAGCAGCTCGCGGACCTGGGCGCTCTGCATCCCCTTGACTTGGTTGAGCTCGCGGGAGGAGTACTCGCTGATGCCCCTGCCGATGTTCCCCCGGCTTCCGACGACTGAGACAGCATCACCGGCCTCGAAGGACCCATGCACGCCAGAGACCCCCACGGGCAGCAGACTGGACCCTCTATCCCGTAGGACCTGGGCAGCGCCGTCGTCCACCTCGACCTTGCCGCGGATCGGCTTCGCGTATTTCAGCCAGAGCTTGAAGCGGGACTCCCGTCCCTCCTGAGCGAGGAAGTGCGTCCCAACCCGGTCGCCCGCCGCTGCGCCAAGCAGGGTGCCGGTGCCGGTCCCGTCGCAGATCGTTGCCGGAATCCCGGACTCGCTCGCCATCTCAGCCGCTGCGACCTTGCTGCGCATGCCGCCTGAGCCGAAAGCAGAGGTGCGATCCCCGATCGCCATCCCCTCGAGTTCGGAAAAGTCCGCCACTTCGTGGATCATCTCGGGTTCGGGCTCGAGATCCGGGTCGCGGGCGTAGAGCCCCTCGACATTGGTGAGGAGCACGAGCAGGCGGGCGTCCAGCAGCACCGCCACCTGGGCGGCGAGGAAGTCGTTGTCGCCGAAGCTGATCTCGTCGGTGGCGGTGGTGTCGTTCTCGTTGACGACCGGCACCACTCCCCACGCGATCAGCCGGCGCAGCGTCCGGCGCGCGTTCAGGTAGTTGGTGCGGGCGCCGATATCGGCCGCGGTCAGCAGCACCTGGGCGGCGCGGGTACCGTGCGCGGAGAGCCGGCTCTCGTAGGCCCGGAAGAGGTCGCCCTGCCCCACCGCCGAAGCCGCCTGCAGCTCGTCCATCGTCCGCGGCCGCGCCGGCAGCTCCAGCATCCGCATCCCGCGGGCGATCGCGCCGGAGGTGACCATCACCACCCGCTCTCCCCCCTGCTCAAGCTGGGCGACCTGCTCGCATACGGAGTCGAGGACGTCGGCGCGCAGCTCGCCGTCGTCGGCGGCGACGATCGAGGATCCGAGCTTGACGACCAGGGTCATGGCGGGGAAAGTAGCCGAGATGGGGTCCGCAATCGGCTGGGGCGCGCTCGCCGCAAGCTCTCTCGTCATCGGCGCCGCGCTCAGCTTCGCGCGCCGCTGGCCGTCGCGGCAGGTCGGCTTCGTCCTCTCCTTCGGCGCCGGCGCCCTGATCAGCGCCGTCAGCTTCGAGCTCGCCGCCGAGGGGATCGCGATCAGCGGCGCCGGCTATACCAGCATCGGCCTCGCCCTCGGCGCCCTCACCTACTACTTCCTCGACGGCCTGATCTCGCAACGGATGTCGACCGGGCGCGGCCGCCAGGGGCGAGCCGAAGGCAGCGGCAGCGGCACCGCACTGGCGCTCGGCGCCTTCCTCGACGGAATCCCAGAGCAACTGGTGCTGGGCATCGGCATCGCTGGCGGCGCCGGCGTCGGGATCTCGCTACTGGTCGCGATCTTCGTCTCCAACCTGCCGGAGTCCCTCGGCTCGGCGACCGACATGAGCGACGCCGGCCGCTCCCGCGAGGCGATCGTGCGGCTCTGGGTGCTGGTGGCGGCGATCTGCGCCCTCGCCACCGTGGTCGGCTACGTCGCGGCCGACGCGGTCAGCAGGGACTTCCGCGCCGTGATCGACGGCTTCGCCGCCGGTGCGCTGCTGGTGATGCTGATCGACTCGATGATCCCCGACGCCCGCCAGGACGCCGGCCGCGGCGCCGGCCTCGTCACCGTCCTCGGCTTCGCCGTCGCCGCCGGCCTCTCCAGCCTTGATTAGAGGGTCTGAGGTCATCTGACCAAGCAGTTCAAGGACGCAGGGAGCGTGGCGTGCTTTTGCACGCGAGCGACCGAGGACGCCGCTATGCGCAGTGTCAGATGGCCTCAGATGTGGAGCTCGAACTCGTGCTCGCCAATGCGGACGTCGTCGCCGGCCTCGAAGCCGGCGCGGTCGAGGGCGGCGAGGACGCCCATCTCCTTCAGCCGCTGCTCGAGGTAGGCGAGCGCCTCCTCGTTTTTCGTGTCGTGGCGTTCGAACAGCATCTCGACGCCGCGGCCGAGGATGCGGAAGCCGCCGTCCTCCTCGCGCTCGACCCAGTAGCCGCCCTCGCCGGCGGGCCGGTAGACGCGGTGCTCGGCCTCGAATTCGTCGCCGCCGCCGGTGGCCGCCTCGGCGCTGGCGGCAGCCGTCTCGGGCAGCTCGGCGAGGATCTGCCGCCGCAGCTCGTCGAGGCCCTCGCCGGTGGCCGAGGAGATCGCGAGCACTCCCAGCACCCGCTCGCCGAGACGGTCGCTCCAAGCCGCGACCGCGGCCTCGACGTCCCCAGGCGGCAGCAGGTCCCGCTTGCTGAGGGCGACCAGCTCGGGAAGCCGCTCGAGGCCGGCGCCGTGCGCCCCCAGCTCGCTGCGGACCGTCTCGTAGTTGGCGACCGGGTCTCCCTCCATCGGAGCCAGGTCGACCAGGTGCACGAGCATCGAGCAGCGCTCGACGTGGGCAAGGAACTCGTGGCCCAGCCCGGCTCCCTCGGCAGCGCCTTCGATCAGGCCCGGGATGTCGGCGATCACCGCCTGGCGCTCCTCGCCCTCGATCGTCCCCAGCGCCGGCGAGATCGTCGTGAACGGGTAGTCGGCGACCTTCGGCGTCGCCCGCGTCAGCCGGCTCAGCAGCGAGGACTTTCCCGCGTTGGGCAGGCCGACCAGGCCGACGTCGGCGAGCAGCTTCAGCTGCAGCCAGACCCAGTCGGCTTCGCCAGCGCTGCCTTTCTCGGCAAAGCGCGGCGCCTGCCGAGTCGAGTTGGCGAAGCGCCGGTTGCCATGTCCGCCGCGGCCACCGCGGGCGACCACCGCTCGCTGCCCCGCCGCCACCAGGTCGATCGAGCTGCCGTCGACCGCCGTTGCCTGCGTCCCCGGCGGCACCGGTATCTCCATGTCCTCCCCGCGTGCCCCGTGCCGGTTCGATCCTTCCCCGTGCCGCCCCCGCTGGGCGCGGAAGTGCTTGCTCCCCTTCAGGGCGCCAAGATCACGCCGCGACGGATCGCAGACGAGCACGACGTCCCCACCGTGCCCACCGTCGCCGCCGTCCGGCCCACCGCGCGGCACGTGCGCCTCGCGCCGAAACGAGATCGAGCCGTTGCCGCCACCGCCTCCCTCAACCCAGATTTTCGCCTTGTCGTACACGAGTTCTGGAGGTTAGAAGGCGGGGCCTGGTGCCCCTCTCACAGAGGCTCCTGAGACCACATCTGCGCCCAGCAGGCCGTTCCAGCTGCGCGACGGTCTCTGGGAGAGGGGCACCAGGCCCCGCCCCCCTAACCGTCCTGAAGAACCGAGATCGTGCGCCCCTTGCGGGACGGCTTGAAGTCCACAACCCCTTCACGGGTGGCGAAGATCGTGTGGTCGCGGCCGATGCCGACGCCGTCGCCGGGCCAGAAGCGGGTGCCGCGCTGGCGGACGATGATCTCGCCGCCGGAGACGCGCTGGCCGGCGAAGACCTTGACGCCGAGCATGTTCGGGTTCGATTCGCGGCCGTTGCGGCTGGAGCCGAGACCTTTCTTGTGGGCCATGCCTAGCCTTTCCCTTTCAGTTTCGTGACCTCGAGCCGGGTCAGCTCGGAGCGGTGGCCGGCGCGCCGGCGGTAGCCCTTCTTCGCCTTGTATTTGAAGACTTTGATCTTGGGCCCGCGCAGGTGCTCGGTGACTTTGGCCTCGACTTTGACTTTCGCCAGGTCCTTGGCCCCGGCGACAACGTCTTTCCCGCCGCGGAAGAGGACCGGGCGCAGGGCGACTTTGTCGCCCTCCTTGGCGTCGAGCCGATCGACGAGCAGGGACGTGCCCTCCTCGACCTTGTACTGCTTGCCGCCGCTCTCTATGACTGCGTAATCGCTCATTCGTCCTTGCTGCCTTGCTTGGCGCGCGAACGCCCGCGACCGCCCCTGCGGCCACGACTGCGTTTGCGCGAGGAAGTCGAGGATTCTAGCTGGGAGCCGTTTTCCTCGCCTCCTCCAGCGCCATTTGGCGACTCGCCGCCGCCCAGCAGCGAGGCGATCGCCGCCGAGCGCTCGACCTCGTCGATCCGCACCAGCTTGCGCTCCCCGACGAAGGGACCGCCGCCGGTGACGCTGACGATGTAGGAGTCGATCCGGGCGACGGCGTCGTCGGCGTTGTACATGTGCGGCTCGTCGATCTTGACCAGCACCTCCTCGCCGACCTTGAACGGCAGCGCCCGCTCCTCGATCTCCACCCGGCTGCCGGCCTCGACCAGCTCGAAGGTCTCGATCGGCAGCGCGTCGCCGCCCTCGAAGTGGAAGCGCTTGCCGGTCTCCTCCTCGAGCTCGGCGAGGCCGCTCTCCTCGTCGGTCAGCTCGTGCGCCACCTTCGGGTTGACGCGCATCAGGAAGGCCTCGACGTCGCCGTGCTCGGCGGCGATGTCGCGCAGTCTCTGCACCCCTTCCAGCGCCACCGTCTCGGCCGAGAGAACGACCCCCTCGCCATGGCAGGTCGGGCAGGGCGCGGTGAGGATCTCCCGCACCCCGTCGGTCACGTTCTGTCGGGTCATCTCGACCAGGCCGAGCGGCGAGACCTCGACCACGTAGCTCTTCGACTTATCGGCGTCGAGCGCTTTGCGCATCGTCTTCAGGACTTTGTCGCGATTGCTGGCCCGGGCCATGTCGATGAAGTCGACGACGATGATGCCGCCGATGTCGCGCAGCCGCAGCTGCCGCACGGCCTCGTCGGCCGCCTCGGTGTTGACCTTGGTGATCGTCTCCTCGAGCCCGCCTTTGCCGCGGCCGGTGAAGGAACCGCTGTTGACGTCGATCACCGTCAGCGCCTCGGCGTAGTCGATGATCAGGTAGCCGCCGGAGGGCAGGTCGACCCGCCGGTTCAGGGTCGACTCGATCGCCTCGTTGACCTTCCATTTGTCGAACAGCGGCTTGGTGCCCTCGTAGAGCTCCACTCCATCGACCAGCTCCGGGGCGGTGCGCTGGAAGAAGTTGGTCACCCGCTCGAACTGCTTCGGCGAGTCGATCACCGCCTTCTCGAACTCGTTGAGGAAGACGTCGCGCAGGACGCGGACCGAGAGGTCGGCCTCCTGGAAGACCAGCGAGGGCGCCTTGGTCTGCTCGGAGCGGCGCTGCAGCACCTCGTTCAGCTTCTGCAGGTAGCTGATCTCGCGCACGAAGTCGGCTTTTTTCGCCCCGTGGGCCGCGGTGCGGACGATCAGCCCGCCCGGACCCTTGTAGGTGCGGTCGACCATCTTCCGCAGGCGGTCACGTTCTTTGTCGGCAAGCCGGCGGCTGACCCCGACCCCGCTGCCCTGCGGCGCGTAGACCAGGTAGCGGCCGGCGATCGAGAGGTTCATCGAGAGCCGGGCGCCCTTCGTCTTCAGCGGGTCCTTGACCACCTGGACCAGGATCTCCTGGCCGGGCTTGATCAGCTCGTTGATGCGCCGACCGCTGCCGCGGCCGCGCTTCGGCGCCTGTTCGCCGTTCGGGAGGACGATCTCATCGACGTGGAGGAAGCCATTGCGCTCGAGGCCAATGTCGACGAAGGCGGCCTCCATCCCGGGCAGGACGTTGTCGACCTTGCCCTTGTAGATGTTGCCGACGATAGACCGCCGGCCGCGGCGCTCTATGTAGAGCTCCGCGACGTGTACTTTGCCGCCTTTCTGCTTTGCCTCGAGGACGGCGACGCGGGTCTCGCCGCGCTCGGCGGAGACCAAAATCGTTTTTTTCATTTGTGTTTCAGCTCAGTTCGGTTAGGTACGCAACGCCGGACCTCTTTCCAGAGATCACCAGGCGAACCTTCCCCTCTGACTGAGATGCGCTTGGACGTTGATGCTCTGAAGAACTCCGATTGCCAGGAAAGTAGCGATGACGGAGGACCCTCCGTAGCTCATCAACGGCAGGGGGATCCCCGTGATCGGCATGATCCCGAGGTTCATCCCGACGTTGACGAAGGTCTGGAAGAGCAGCGCGACGGCGATGCCGCCGGCCACCAGGGTTCCGTAGGCGTTCTTCGAGAGTGTCGTGATCCGCAGCGCCCGCCAGAAGAGCAGGGCGTAAAGGGATAGGACGAACGCGGCGCCCGCGAACCCGTAGCGCTCACCGATCACCGCGAAGATGAAGTCGGTGTGCCGCTCGGGAACGAAGTCGAGCCGCGTCTGGGTGGCTTTGTCGCCGCGGCCGGTCAGCTGACCGGAGCCGATGGCGACTTTCGATTGGTTCTGCTGGTAGCCCGCGCCGCCTTCGTGCTCATGGGGGTGCAGGAAGGACGTCAGGCGTTCCTCCTGGTACCCCTTGAGCAGCGGGAATCCGGCCGCCGGTGCGACGACCAGGACCACCGCGACAAGCGCGACGAGGGCGCCGCCGATGACCGCGAAATGCGTCCAGGGGACGCCTCCGAAGTACATGACGGCAAGGGTGGCGACCACGTACACCAGGGAGGTGCCGAGGTCGGGCTGCAGGAATACAAGCGCAGCCGGTGCCAGGCCGAGGCAGAGGTAGCGGACGGTGCGCTGCACCGCCGAGCCCCTCCTGGCGCCATCGATCACGAACCCGGCAAGCGCGAGCACGAGCAGGAGCTTGCCCAGCTCCGATGGCTGGAAGCTGAAGAAGGGAAGTTCGAAGGCCCGCCGCGAGCCGCGGGCGGCGAAGCCGAAGACGAAGACGAGCGAGACGCTGGCGCAGAGGAAGGTGTAGATCCCGACCCGCAACTCGCGGAAGCGCGAGTAGTCAATCCGGGTCAGCAGGAACATGCCGAGGATGCCGAGACCGGCGTAGATCGCCTGCCGCTCGAGGTAGTAGTGGGGCTGGCCCGGGATGTCGTTCTGCGTCGCCTCGCCGAGGGTGAAGACGCTGAAGCCGATCAGGAAGACGGCGGCGATCGTCAACGGCCAGTCCATGTGGGCGAGGCCGAGGCGCTCGCCGATGCCGACATGGACGGCGAAGGGCTCGGGGCGGCTGTTTCTGGTGCGGGTGGCGTAGGTGTTCATTCGGCTCCACCGGCGCTGGAGATTCCCGAAGCCTGCTTCTTGTAGATCGCTTCGAGGATTTCGAGGACGGCCGGGGCGGCGGATACGGCTCCGAAGCCGCCTTCCTCGACGGTGGCGACAGTCACGATACGCGGGTTGGGGTACGGGGAGAGCGCCGCGAACCAGGACTGGTCGGCGTGGCCCGGTCGTTCCGCGGTCCCGGTCTTGCCGGCAATCGGGATCGAAAAGCCGCCGAAGACGCCGGCCGCGGTGCCTTCCCCTTCCTGCGCGGCGGCGTGCAGGCCTTCGAGGATCGCGGTCCGGTAGCCCGGGTTTATGTGGAACTTGCGCTGCGCCTTGAACTCGAATTCCTTCAGCACCCGCCCCGCCGCGTCCTCGACTTCGAGCCCGACATGCGGGGTGACGATCTTGCCGCCGTTGCCGAGCGCCGCGTAGGCGAGCGCCATCTGCAGCGGGTTCGTCTGCAGGTCGCCCTGGCCGGTGGCCAGCTGGATGTTGTCGCCCGCCGACCAGGGCCGGTCTTCGAGGGCCAGGCCTTCCTTGACGAACCGTTCGTGCCAGGCCTTGCTCGGCAGCAGGGTTTCGCCTTCCTCCGGCAGGTCGAGCCCGGCCGGCCTGCCGATCCCGAGTTTGTGCGCCCATTCCTGGAGGTCGTTGTTCTTCCACATGTCCAAGCCGAGCAGGTAGAAGTAAACATCGGAGGAAACCTGCAGGGCGCGGCGCAGTTCGACCGGCCCGTGGGCGACCCCGCCGGCGTTTTCGAAGGGCTGGCCTCCGACTTCGATCTTGCCGGTGTCGTTGACCACCTCGTCCGGCGTGATCACGCCGTTTTCCAGCGCTGCCAGGGCGGTGATGATCTTGAAGGTCGAACCCGTCGGGTAGGCACCTTCGGTCGCCCGGTTGACCAGCGGCGCCGCGACCGGGTCGCGGTAGAGTTCGTTCACCTGCTGCTGGCTCATCGGCGGAGTCAGCTCGGTCGGGTCGAAGGTCGGGTTTGACCCCATCGCCAGGATCTGGCCGTTGTCGATGTTCATCGAGATGAAGGCGCCCGGCAACCCTTGCGCCGCCAGCGCCGCTTCGCCGGCGGTCTGGACATCGCCGTCGATCGTCAGCTTGAGGCTGTCGCCCGGGGTCGGCGGCGTCGAGACCAGCTGTCCCCCCGGGGTCGGCTGCCCCAGCGCGTTGACCTGGATCCGGGTCAGCCCCGGCCGACCGCGCAGGTACTTGTCGTAGGTGTACTCGGCACCCGCCTGGCCGATTTCGTCGCCCGGTTCGAGGCTCTTGTACTGCGGTTCCTTCAGCTCGTCTTTGTTGATCTCGCCGACACTGCCGAGCACGTGGGCGGCGCGGGTGCCGTCGGGGTAGTGGCGGACGAAGACCCGCTGCACCGAGACCCCCGGGAATTCGTCCTGGTTTTCTTCTACGTAGGCGATCAGATCGAAGCCGACGTCCTGGCGCAGCGTCACCGGCGCCCCGGCGGCGACCTCTTCGCCCTTGGCGATCGCCCGCCGCACCTGGTGGAGGTTCATATGGGCGAGGCTGCCGAGGCGGGCCAGCTCCTTCCGTTCTTCGGCCGGGTCTTCGGGGAGTTTCTCGGTGTTCAGCTGCAGCGCCAGGCTGGTGCGGTTGTCGACCAGGACTTCGCCGTTGCGGTCGAGGATGTCGCCGCGCGGGGCGATCACCTTGAACTCGCGGGTGCGGTTGTTCTTCGCTTCGGCCAGGTACCTGTCGCCGGAGAGGACCTGGAGGTTCCAGAGGCGGAAGAAGAGGACGGCGAAGAGGAGCACGCCGACGCCGCCGACGACGGCGACACGCAGGGAGAGGCGGCTCCCCTGAGGCAGGTGGTCGTTGCGGGCGAACATCGGCTTCGCTAAGCCCCTAACACGTTAGGCCGCCGGTTGCGCCGCAGCGCCGGCTCCTCCACCAGGGCCGGCCGCAGCGCCCGCCGCACCCCCACGTAGATCGCCCAGCCGCCGAAGAAGGCGAAGATGCTCTGCAGGAGGATGTCACGAACGACCACCGTGCTGACGGGGGCGTCGTTGAACCCCAGCATCATCTCCACCGCCCCGAAGCCGAGCTCGGCGAACAGGGTGAGGCCCATGCAGAGCAGCGGCGGCACCAGCGGGCTGTGGATCTCGAAGCGCTCGCGGAAGGCGCCGGCGAGGTAGCCGACCGCGATCAGGACCAGCGAGCCGCCGCCGAGCGGGACGATCAGCAGGCAGTCGAGCAGGAACCCAGCGGAGAAGCCGCAGACGGCGCCGGTAAGCGAGCCGCCGAGGAGGCCGAGGACGACGACCAGCGCCGGCAGCAGGTCGGGGGTGACGTGGAAGAGGGCGACCTGGGAGAAGAAGGTGAGCTGCAGGATCACGCCGCCGACGACGATCGCGACCAGGCGGGCGAGGATGTTCGGGGTGAGGATCACCCGCGGGATCCTCCGGTCAGGACCTGAACGACGTCTAATTCCCGCAGGTCGGCGAAGGGGCGAACGTGCACCTGGCTCTGGGCCTCCTGCTGCAGCAGCGAGGCTTCGGCGACTTCGCCGATCGGCAGGTTCGGCGGGTAGTCCGATTCGAACCCCGGCGCACGCCAGCCCGAGGTGACCACCGACTGTCCCTTGCCGACCCGTTTTTCGGAGTTGAGGAAGTCGAGGATGAGGTCGCCGGGATCGCCGACCGATGGCTTCAACACACCCTGAACACCGCTCGGCACGATTTTCGCGCCGACGGCGCTCGAGTGGTCGGCGATC
>CAMLHB010000054.1 GCA_946479725.1 uncultured Actinomycetes bacterium
GCTGGAAGCGGTGGAGCTGGTGCTCCTCGCGGGCGAAGGCCTTGACGATGCGGATTCCGGAGACGTTCTCCTCCGCCTCCGCGGTCAGTTCGCCGATCCGCTGCTGGACCTCCTGCTGGGCCGGGCGGGAGATCTGGCTGTATTTCGTCGCGGCGACGATCACGAACGGCGCCGGGATCAGCGCCACCAGCGCCAGCAGCGGGTTGACGACGATCATCACCACCGCCGCCAGGGTGATCGTCAGCAGGTTCTGGGTGATGAAGATCAACCCGTAGCCGAGGAAGAAGCGGATCGACTGCAGGTCGACCGTCGCCCGCGACATCAGCTGCCCCGTCTGCTGGGAATCGAAGAAGCCGAGGTCGAGCCGCTGCAGGTGGGCGTAGAACTGCTGGCGCAGGTCGAATTCGACCGCCAGCGAGACCCTGCCGGCAACCACCCGCCGCACCACCGTCAGCCCCAATCGAAGGATCCCGGCGCCGACGATCGCCAGCGCCAGCGGCAGCAGGTCCGGTTGGTTCCCGTCCTTGACCGCGTTGACCGCTTCGCCGATCAGCCAGGGGATCAGCACCGTCATCCCCATCGCCGCCCAGGCGAAGACCAGCGAACCCCAAAGCTGCGGCCGGTAGGGACGCAGGAAACCCATCAAGCGGCGGTAGGTGCGCACCTAGCCACTATACAAAGTGAAGTATTGACGTAAAGCCCTCGCGGGGCGAGGGCTTGCGGATGGTTATTTGAGGCGCGCTGCGGCCTTGGCGCTGGGGACCTTGCCCTCGGGGCAGGGCTTGGGGCCATGGCCGGGGCGGGGGAGGATCTGGAAGTTGGTGACGTCGTGGAACTGGGTGGTCATGCCGGAGTTCTGGGCGAGGTTGACGACGAGCCGGTAGAAGCCGGGCTGGAGGCCGCGGTAGAAGATCTCCGGCCGGGTGGCGGGGGAGTAGCTGCCGGCCGAACCGATTCGCTCGGCGAGGACCCCGTTGGGGCCGGCGTAGCGGGCGTAGTCGAAGGATCTGCCGAACAGGCGGCCTTTGCCGACGGGGCTGTTGATCGCGTCCTCGAGCTTCTTCGGGTCAACGCAGTCGGGGACCCGCTTGAGGCTGAAGCGCAGGTGTCCCTCGCCGAGCTGGGGTTCGCCGCCGAAGTGGAGGGGCGCCAGCTTGAAGTTCTCGACCGCGACCTTGATCACCGCCGCATGGGTGACCTGGCGGGCGCCGTTGCGGGGGGAGATGATTTCCACGGTCGGGGCGCCGGGGACGGCGGAACTTTCCGCTTTCGCGGTGTTCTCGCCCTCAGAGCCGCCGAAGACGAGGGCGAGCGCCATGCCGATCGTGGTCAGCCCCACCGCGGCCAGGGTTGCGGTCCTCGTGCGCACGGCGGAGAAGACTACGCAGATCCGCTTTTGCGCCTGCACTTCTCGCTAATCTGACCCGCTCGCGATGTCTCCCGCCACCGAACTCGCCATCCGCATCCGCGCTGCCTCGCGCCGTCCCGCGAGCTGGTGGCAGCTGGCCAAGTTCGGGATCGTCGGCGGCTCCGGCTACCTGATCAACCTTGCCGTCTTCGCGCTCCTCGCCGGCCTCCTCGACATCCACCACATCCCCGCCGCCATCTGCGCCTTCCTGGTCGCGGTCAGCAACAACTTCTTCTGGAACCGGCACTGGACCTTCGGCCCCGGCGAGGGTCCGGCCCACTTCCAGGCCGCCCGCTTCTTCGTCGTCAGCGTCGCCTCACTGGGGATCAACCTGGTCGCCCTCGAACTGCTCCTCTCCGGCGGCCTCGGCGAGCTGGGCGCCCAAGCCGTCGCCGTCGCAGTCGCCATGCCCTTCAACTTCCTCGGGAACAAGCTCTGGGCCTTTGATTGATCGTTTCCAGGATTTGGGCCCCTACAGGGGCCAAAAGGGTGGAAACGATGGGCGCTAGGCGCCTCAGGCATCATTGAAAAGGATGAGCGAGAAACGGTATTACGACCCGCAGGCGATTGAGGCTGCGCGGCAGGCGGCCTGGGAGCAGCGGGGAGACTTCGAGGCGCCGCAGCCGCAGGAGGGCCAGGAGCGCGTCTACGTCAAGCCGTCGAGCCCGTTCACCTCGGGCAACCTGCACATGGGCCACGTCCGCGACTACTCGATCGGCGACGCCTACTCGCGCTTCCGCCGCGGCCGCGGCGACGCCGTCCTCTTCGGCTTCGGCTTCGACGCCTTCGGGCTGCCGGCCGAGCTGGCGGCGATCGAGCGCCAGGAGCCGCCGGCCGACTGGGTGGCCGAGTGCGGCGAGCGGATGCTGGGGCAGATGAAGCGCCTTGGCTTCTCCTTCGACTACGACCGCATCTTCTACAGCTCCGACGAGAGCCAGTACCGCTGGTCCCAGTGGCTCTTCGTCACCCTGCTCGAGCACGACCTGATCTACCGCGCCGACGCCACCGTCGACTGGTGCGACACCTGCCAGACGACCCTCGCCTCGATCCAGGTCGAGGACGGGCGCTGCTGGCGCTGCCACAACGAGGTGCGGCTGATCCGGCGCCCGACCTGGTTCCTGCGGATCACCCCCTACCTGGAGGAGAACGACCGCAACACCGAGCGGCTGGCCGAGAGCGGCAAGTGGGACGACCTCTCGCTGGCGACCCAGCGCTACATCCTCGGCCGCAGCGACGGAGTTGAGCTGGACCTCGGCGAGGGCGAGCGGGAGCTGACCGTCTTCACGCCCCACCGCGAGGCCGCCTCCTTGGCGAGCTTCGTCCTGCTTTCGCCGCGGCACCCCGGGGTCGAGGCCTGGGTCACCGACCCGGCGGCCCGCGAGCAACTGGAGCAGATGCGCTCTGGCGGCTGGGAGCGGAGCGCCCGCGACGCCCGCTCGGTGCCGCTGGTCGACACCGGCGCCGCGATCGCCGGCCCCGGCGGTGAGCCGCTGCCGGTCGTCGTCTCGCCGATCGTCGACGCCCGCTTCGGGCCGACCGCCGCGCTGGGCATCCCCGCCGACGACGAGGCCGACCGCGACCTCGCCGAGCGGCTTGACCGGGTCGAGGCGCCGGAGCCGGCCGAGGACGAGGGAGAGGCCCCGCCCGGCGAGCCGGTCGTCGGTGCCCGTGAGGCCACCCGCTACCGCGCCAACGACTTCTCGATCTCCCGCCAGCGCTCCTGGGGGACCCCGATCCCGATCGTCCTCTGCGGGCAGTGCGGCCCGGTGCCGGTGCCCGAGGCCGACCTGCCGGTCGTCCTCCCGCGGGACCTCAAACCGACCGGGGAAGGGAATCCCCTGGCCGAGCGCCCGGACTTCGTCGACGTCGAGTGCCCGAAGTGCGGCGGCGCCGCCAAGCGCGAGACCGACACCCTCGACTGCCACTTCGACGCGCTCTGGCTCTGGGTCCCCGCGGCGGTCCCGCTCGACGGCCGCGCCGAGCAGATGTTCACCCACCCCGAGCTGCAGGAGTGGCTGCCCTCCGAGCGCCTCGTCGCCGGCAACGACAGCGGCGGCTTCGTCTTCGACCAGCGGGTCGTGACCAAGGCGCTGCGGGACATCGGCCCCTTCGCCTTCATGGCCGAGGGCGAGCCGTTCGCCGGTTGCCTCTTCCACGAGATGGTGATCGCCGACGGCCGCAAGATGAGCAAGCACCTCGGCAACGTCGTCAACCCCGACGAGCTCGTCACCGAGCACGGGGCCGACACCGTCCGCCTCGCCGTCCTTTACGCGGCCGGACCGGCGAAGACGCTGAACTGGAGCGACGGCGCCGTCCGCTTCGCCAGCCGCTTCCTGCGCAACCTCTGGAACTACACGCACGAGCGGATCGCCGGGCTCGAGGGGCTGCAGTACGACCCCGAGGCCGCCGCCGACACCGAGCACATGCGCGACCGCCTGCGTAAATGGTGCGAGAACGGGCTCGAGCGGATCACCGAGGACACCCGGCAGCTGCAGCTGCACAAGTCCGTCCGCAACATCACCCGCCTCTTCGAGCGCATCCAGGACTTCGAGAAGCGGGTGCTGAAGCGCCGCGGCCAGCTCGACCGCAGCGACGCCGAGGCGCAGCTCTCCGCGCTCGTACTTCTGGCCCGGACGCTGGTGCCTTTCGCTCCCCACGTCGCCGAGGAGCTGCTGATCGCGGCCGGGGTGGAGGACAGCGCCGGGGCGCTGGAGCAGTGGCCGCAGACCGCCGAGATTCCGGTTGCGCCACGTGTCACTCCGGCTTCTTGAGGTGGCCTACGCTCAATTATCGAGGATTGAGCAAACACCCTTGATTGCTTGAAGTCAGTCTGTTATGAATGCACCTGCCGGGCGATCAACCGGTGAAGGAGGCGGGGCTCTCGGATATGGGAAACCGCCTTGGGGTGGCAAAGGAGGACCAATCCTGAGCCAGGATCTAAATCGTCATGACGGATCCTGGTCACGTCGGCTCGGCCGATGTCGCCCCGCCTCCCTTCACTTGCCGCGAAGCGGCGCTGTCAGCTCTTCGGCGCGCGCTTGACGTCGAAGCGCCGCGCTTTCGGCAGCCAGCCGATGCCCTCGCAGAGTTGGCTCGGGGTCGTCTTCAGCGCCCCGGCGAGCTTGACGATCGTCGCCATCCGCGGCTCCCGGCCGGCCCGCTCCAGCAGCGAGACCTCGGTCCGGTGCAGGTCGCACATGTAACCGAGCTCTTCCTGGGAGACCCCGGCGGCGAGGCGGGCCCTGCGGAGGTTGACGGCGAAGCGGTCCTGCGGGTTCATCGCTGAAGATCCTTCATGGCTGCGGACAGAGACTCTACAGACGGCGGGCTTCAGCTCCTTGCGCGCGCCCCGGGTTTCGCTACCTTCCCGGGAGGAATCCGCTCTCGAATCCCCGTGCTTATGCGCAGAACTCGTTGAGCGGTGCTGGGTCATGTGTTATACCGATGCGACCAATTGGAACCAGCCGAGGTCTCGGCGGCAAAGGAGGAGACATGAGTGACGCGGTGGATCCGCATCTCACCGAGCCCTACGGGCTCCGGACCAGCTCCTGTGCCACCGAACTCACCTGCCGCGACTGCGGCTACCGGACGCCGCTGCTGGACAAGGCCTTCAAGTGCCCCGCCTGCGGGGAAGGCCTCGACGTCGACTACGACTATGAGCTGGCGAAGAAGCGGATCTCCGAGCGTGGGCTCGAGGAGCGGCCGTGGAACATCTGGCGCTTCGAGGAGCTGCTGCCGATCCTCAACCGCCGTGCCCAGCAGCGGGTCGCCCAGTTCGCCGGTAAAACGCCGCTGATCCACGCCGAGCGGCTCGGCGCCGAGCTCGGGCTCAGCAACCTCTACCTGAAGGACGACTCGACCAACCGCCCCTCGCTCTCCTACAAGGACCGGGTGGTGGGGATGGCGATCGCCCGCCTGCTGGAGCTGGGCAAGGACGAGGTCGGCTGCGTATCCACCGGCAACGTCGGCACCGCCGTCGCCTCGCTGGCGGCCCAGGCCGGCGCTCGTCCCTACATCTTTTACCCGGGAAACATGGAGAAGGGCAAGGCGAAGGCCTGCCGGGCGATGGGCGCCCAGGTGATCCAGCTCGACGCCAACTACGACCAGGCCAACCGCGCCTGCCGCGAGCTGGCGCTGGCCACCGGGATGGAGTTCGCCAACATCACCCTGCGCCCGTTCTACGCCGAGGGGGCGAAGACGATGGCCTTCGAGGTGGTCGAGGAGCTGGGCTGGCAGGCGCCGGACCACTTCGTGATCCCGGCCGCCGGCGGCACCCTCTCCTCGCGCGTCCACAAGGGGCTCGTCGAGCTGGAGAAGGTCGGCCTCGCCGACACGGCTCACTCGAAGATCGACATCGCCCAGGCCAGCGGCTGCTCGCCGATCGCCACCGCGATCACGGGAGGCGGCGAGATCGTCACCCAGACGCCGGAGACGGCGGCGCACTCGCTGGCGATCGGCGCTCCCGGCGACGGCAACCTGGTCGTCGACGCGGTTCGCTCGCGCCAAGGCTCGGCGGCGACCGCATCCGACGAGGAGATCTGGAACGCGATCGACCTGCTGGGGACGACCGAGGGGATCCTCACCGAGCCCGCCGGCGGGACCACGATCGCCTCGACCGCGCGCCTGGCGCAGGAAGGGAAGATCGCCCCCGACGAGACCGTCGTCGCGGTGATCAGCGGCAACGGCTTGAAGACGCTGCACGAGCATCCCGAGAAGGATTGGCCCGAAGGGGTCCCCTGCGAGGTCGGTGCGATGGAGGAGATGCTGAACGACTTTCGCCAGGCAGCGGCGGCCGCGCTGCGCTGAGCGGAAGGGGAGGCGACCGGCGCGATTCCCGGCGCGCAGCCGGTCGCCCTGCCGTCCCTCATCTCCCCGCCGGATCACTAGTGTGTCTGGCTGGTGAGCCAGCCACCTGAGATCGAGGGCGTCTCCCACCACCGCGTCCGCGCCCGCGGCGTCGATTTCCACTTCGCCGAAGCCGGCAGCGGCGAGGAGGTCGTCCTCTGCCTCCACGGCTGGCCGCAGCACTGGTACGAGTGGCGCCACCTGATGCCGGCGCTGGCCGACCGCTACCGTGTGATCGCTCCAGACCTGCGCGGCTTCGGCTGGTCGGAGGCGCCCCGGAACGGCTACGAGAAGGAGAACCTCGCCGACGACGTCCTCGCGATCCTCGATGAGCTGGGGATCGAGCGGGTGAAGCTGGTCGGCCACGACTGGGGCGGCTGGATCGGCTTCCTGCTCTGTCTGAAGGCGCCGCAGCGCTTCGACAAGTACCTCTCGCTGAACATCCTGCCGCCGTGGACCTCGATGCGGCAGATGGCGCCGCACCTCTGGCGTTTCTGGTACCAGTGGCTGATCCTCAGCCCCGGGATCGGCTACCGGCTGCACCGCAGCGGCAAGTTCGTGCCGAAGGTGCTGGTCGGCGGCTCGGTGAACAAGGCGGCGTGGGACCGGGGCACGATCCACGCCTTCTCCGACACCTTCGTCGAGCCGGCACGGGCGCGAGCGGCGGTGCAGATGTACCGGGTCTTCAACCTGCGCGAGGCGCCGGAGATGGCCCGCGGCCGCTACGCCCACGCCCGCCTCGAGGTCCCGACCCACCTCCTCTTCGGCACCGGCGACCAGGCGCTGCGGCACACGCTCCTCGCCGGCAGCGAGCGCCACGCCGACGACATGCGGGTCGAGAAGGTCGAGGACTGCGGCCACTTCATCGCAGATGAGCGGCCGGAGTTGGTCGCAGACCGAGCTCGCGAATTCTTCGAACAATCGGGTTGAGGAGGGGGCGGGGTGCCCCTTCCCGGGAGCACCTCCGCTGAGAGAAGCGCCTCCTGCTGTCGCCCCAATCTTCCGGCTCAGCTCCATGCTGAGTACCCGGGAAGGGACACCCCGCCCCTCTACCAACAGGTACCTAGGGACGCCCGAGCCCGATCAGCTCTTTCCGGATAGCTGTTCCACCTTGGGCGGGTAGTTGGATTCGATGCCCGCCTAGCTAAGTCCGAATCCGCGCCTCTTCCAGGTCGAGATCCCGCTCGATCTGGCGCAGGGTCTGGTCGCGCAGGCGGCCGAGGCCGCGGAGGGCGAGCAGTTCCTCGCGCTCGACCCCGATCAGCTCCCGCCGCAGCTCGCCGTAGTCGGCGATCCGCTGCTCGCGCGCGGCGACGTCGGGGTCCTCGCCGCCGAGCACCGCCTGGCACATCCGGAAGCGGGCGCGGTAGAGGTCGCGCAGGCGCATCAGCTGCTTCTCGCTGGCGCGCTCGTCGGTTTCCATCTGGTCGAGCCGGTCGAGCGCCGACTGCGCCGCCTCCATCCGCGCCACCGCCTCTTCGTCGGACCAGCGCCGGGGGTTCTCGAGCCCGAGGGCGCGGACGATGAAGGGCAGGGAGAGGCCCTGGCCGACGATCGTGACCAGGATCAGGGCGAAGGTGAGAAAGATGATCTGCGGCCGGCCGCTGACGCTCAGCGGCACCGCCAGGGCGGCGGCGAGCGAGACGGCGCCGCGCATCCCGCTCCAGCCGACGGCGAAGCGTTGGCCGGCGGTTTCGCCGGCGTCGCCGCGCATCGCGAAGACGAAGGCGAGGCGGGCGGCGATCGAGGCCGCGGCGATCGCCGCCACCGGCCAGAGCAGGTCCCGGACGCCGGTCGAGGAGCCGGCGTTGAGGGTGTCGACGATCTCCGGCAGCTGCAGGCCGAGGAGGACGAAGAGGGTGATCTCGAGCCCGAAGACGAGGACGCTCCAGAAGGCGACGGCGTTGAGGCGGACGTCGGCGTCGAGCGTGTGGGGCGAGCGGTAGCCGGCGTAGACCCCGGCGACGACGGCAGCGAGGATGCCGGAGACGTGCAGCTCCTCGGCGCCGATGTAGGCGCCGTAGGCGGTCAGGACCGAGAGCATGATCGTCAGGTCGGAGTCGCTGAGGCGGGCGAGGACGCGGTCGGAGAGGTAGCCGATCCCGAGCCCGGCGACGATGCCGCCGGCGGCGACGCCGACGAACTCCAGAGAGGCGTGGCCGAGGCTGAAGGCGCCGCCGGTGGCGACCCCGATCGCGATCCGGTAGAGGACGAGCGCGGTGCCGTCGTTGATCATCGACTCGCCTTCGACCAGGAGGCGCACCCGCTCCGGGGCGCCGAGGCGGCGGAAGATCGAGGTGGCGGCGACGGTGTCGGTGGGGGCGATGACGGCGCCCAGCACCGCCGCCTCGGCCCAGCTCATCCCCGGCACGGTGGCATGGGCGACGAGGGCGACGACGCCGGCGGTGACGAAGACGAGGCCGACCGAGAGCAGCGCCAGCGGCCGCATCACCGTCCGCAGCTCCAGGGGCGAGGTGCGCCAGCCGGCGGCGTAGACGAGCGGCGGCAGGAAGACGAGGAAGATCGTGTCCGGGTCGAGTTCGACGCTCGGCAGGCCGGGGATGAAGGCGATCGCCAGGCCGCCGACCACGAGCACGATCGGGGCGGGGATCCTGCCGAGGTCGGCGAGCCGGACCAGGAGGGCCGCGGCCAGGACCAGGACGAGGATCGACTCGACGTCGTGCACGCGCACATAACATCAGGGGGGACGTGGACGAACTGCTCTCACCCCCGCTGGAGGACGTCGACCACCTGCGCGGGGAGCACGGCGCGCCGCTGCATCTGGTGATGTTCGGCGATTTCCAGTGCCCCTTCTGCCTCGGCGCCCAGTCGGTTCTGCGCAGGGTGCGCGAGCGCCTCGGCGACCGCCTCCTCTTCGGCTTCCGCCACCTGCCGATCCCCGAGCGCCACCCGCTGGCACCGCTGGCGGCCGAGGCGAGCGAGGCGGCGGCAGCGCAGGGGAGCTTCTGGGAGTTCCACGATGAGCTCTACGCGAACCAGCCGCGCCTCTCGCCCGATGTGGTCTTTGAGGTCGGGGAGGGGTTAGGCCTCGACGTCGAGCGGATGCGCTCCGAGGTCGACTCCGGCGCCCACCGCGACCGTGTCGCCCGTGACCTCGCCTCGGCCGCGGCCAGCGGCGCCACCGGCACCCCGACCTTCTTCGTCAACGGCGTCCGCCTCTACGGCGCCTATGACGCCGGCTCGCTGGTCGAGGCGTTGGAAGGCGAAGCCCCGACCCAGTGAAGGCGCTGGTCCAGCGAGTCAGCCAGGCGGCTGTCGACGTCGAGGGGGACAGGGTCGCGCAAATCGGGCCGGGGATGCTGGTCCTGCTCGGGGTCGGCGCCGGTGACGGCGAGGAGGAGGCCGACCGGCTCGCCGAGAAGGTGCGCAGGCTGCGGATCTTCGACGACGCCGAGGGGCGGATGAACGAGCCGCTGGGCGAGCGCGAGGTGCTCTGCGTCAGCCAGTTCACCCTCTACGGCGACGCCCGTCGTGGCAACCGGCCCAGCTACGTCGACGCGGCCCGGCCCGAGGTGGCGGAACCGCTCTACGACCGCTTCTGCGAGCGACTGGGGGCGAAGAAGGGCGTCTTCGGCGCCTGCATGGGCGTGGCCCTGATCAACGACGGCCCGGTGACCCTGATGCTCGAGGCCCCGCCTGGCTCGCAGTCAGCTTGAAGGCCCGGCGGGCGAGGGTTGCGGCCCGCTGCTCCCGCACCGCGTTCGGCATCCCGGTCACCGCATATGAAACCGTCAGCCAGCGGTTGCCGCGAACCGCGTAGAGGGCGCTGAGGGCGGGGATCCAGCTGGCGCTTTGTTGGTAGGCGCCGGGGTCGCCGACGCCGGCCACCGGGTGCGGATGTTTGGCCGGATCGGTCCCGTAGAACTGCACCTGCTCGGTCATCCGGTTGAAGTAGCGCTGGCGGGCGGCGGTGGAGGCGTCGAGGTAGACCGAGACATGGAGTCCGCGTCCGGAGATCAGGCAATGAGAGGACGGGGGAGAGGGCTCCGACCCCGCGTGCACCCGCCTGTCCCCAGAGCTTTCGACCGTCCGCCGCAGGATCTGACAATCAGCGCCGCTGATCGCCGAATTCGTCGCCTCCTGTTCGGGGTAGACGCCGAGGTAGTGTCCGTCTTCCGAGTTCGACGCCGGCCCGCCGGCAACGGATCCGCAGCCCGTGAGGAGCAACACGGCGATACCGCAGGCGATCAGACGGGGACAGGCGATACAGGATGTTTTACCGCCAGCCGTCGCGAAGCACGCGCCGGGCGTTAGCTCCGAGCACGGCCTCGACTTCGGGGCGGCCGAGGCCCTTGCTCTCCAGCATCTCCCGCACTCGGGGGAGCTCGCCGGCGCTCTTGCAGTCGTCGGGCGGGTCGGTCCAGCCGTCGAAGTCGGTGCCGATCCCGACGTGCTGCCACTCGCCGCCGGTCCAATCGTTGATCTGCTCCATCGTTCGCCAGATCGCCTCGAGGCCCGGGCCGGGATGGGATGCTTCCAGCCAGTAGGGCATGAAGATGACGCCGATGGCGCCGCCCGAGGCGGCGATCGCCTTCGCGTCCTCCTCGCTCATGTTGACCGGGACCGGGTTCAGCGCCTGCACGCCGATGTGGGAGGCGACGATCGGGATTTCGGTGCCGAGGAGGTCGTAGACGTCGCGGCGCGAGGCGGGGGAGCAGTGGGTCAGGTCGGGGATGATCCGCAGCTCGGCCATCCGCTTGACGACCGCTTTGCCGAGGTCGGTGAGGCCGCGCGAGTCGTCGACCTTCGTGTCGAGTTTCCAGAAGAGGATCTTGTGCTGGCTGGCCGGGATGCACTCGCTGTGGCCGGCGATGTCGTTGGGGAAGAGGTGGGCGAGGATCAGCGAGGCGACGCCGCGGCGGGCCAGCTCCTCGAGGCGGTCGAGGCGGCCCTGCACGTCCCCCGCGGCCAGGCCGGCGCTGAGCGGGTGACCGCCCTCGATGGTGTGGACGAAGACGCGCTTGCCGGCGTCCAGCGCCGCGTCGAGTTCGGCATTCGAGCGCGCGAAGGCGAACTCGTCCTCGGCCCGGGCGACCTGCTGTTCCATCGCGTCCATCATCCGCAGGGTGATCTCCCAGGCGTCGTGCTTGAGCATCTGGCGCCCGCCGGGGGTGAGGTGGGCGAGGAGCCGGATCGCGGGGTTCTGGAAGTACTCCTGCTCGGGGACGTGGCTGATCGACCAGACCACCCTGACGTTGCCCTTGCGCAGCATCTTGAAGTCGGTGAGGCTGGCCAGCGGGTTGAAGGTGCTGCCGGCGAAGTAGTGCCGGCGCAGGTCGCGGCCCCAGAAGTAGGCGTTCATCCCCGGGTGGGCGTGCATGTCGACGAGGCCTGGGAAGTGCTCCCGGTTGGCGCTCACAGCGGTCCCAGCCTCTCTTCGAGGTAGTCGTTGGCGAAGATCGGGTTGACGAGCGGCCGGAAGCGGTCGAATTCGTGGTTGCGGCGGACGAACTCGGGGTCGATGAAGTTGACCTTGCCCCAGTGGGCCTTGAAGTCGATGCCTTCGCGCTGCAGGTGCTCCCAGAGGCCGCGCAGGTGGGCAAAGATCGCCTCCCTCTCGCCGGGCGAGCGGCAGACCTCGGTCAGGTACATCCAGTTGAACTTGACGATGTAGGGGACGTCGTCCCAGTTCCAGGGCGACATCAGCGCCCCGTCGACCTTGGTCAGCTCGATCTCGGTCGGGATGTTCGGCCAGCCGGCCTCGTCGAAGTAGTCGCGGCACTCGCCCAGCACCCGCTGCAGGTCCCGCGGGCGGAAGCTCCACTCGGCCATCGCCACCCGCAGCG
>CAMLHB010000055.1 GCA_946479725.1 uncultured Actinomycetes bacterium
CCCTCCCCGCTGTTGTCCGGCAGGCCCTCCCCCGGTCCTCCGACCCCCCCTACTTCTGGGTCATCACGATGATGCCGGTGACGACCGCGCCGGCGACGCAGAGAATCCCGAGCACTCCGACCGTCGCCGCCGCCGTAGCGGCGACCGGCCGCTTGTTTCGGCTCAGCG
This sequence comes from uncultured Actinomycetes bacterium, assembly GCA_946479725.1. The sequence goes on from CAMLHB010000055.1 coordinate 169, forward strand.
CGGTGAACAGGCCCGCCCCCCAGATCCCCAGCGAGAAGAGGAAGGTGACCCCGACCCCGGCGATCACCGAGGCGGCGACCGTCTGCAGCAGTTCGTCGGTGTGGACGATCGTCGCGATCACGCGCCGACCGCTTCCACGGGAGCGCCGCGCCGGGCCCGCCGGGTGAAGGCGGCGACGACCAGCGAAAGCGCCATCAGCGTGACCAGGATCGGCCCCAGCGCCCCGGTGCCGAAGATCCGCGTGAAGCCGTAGGTGGCGCCGCCGATCACCGCCGCCGCCGGCAGGGTCAGCAGCCAGGCGACGACGATGTTGCCGGCCACGCCCCAGCGCACCGCCGAGAGCCGTTTCGCCGCCCCCGAGCCCATCACGCCGCCGTTGATCACGTGGGTGGTCGAGAGCGGGAAGCCGAAATGGGTCGAGGCGAGGATCACGGCGGCGCCGGCACCCTGGGCCGAGAACCCCTGCGCCGGGTCCATCTTGATGATCCGGGTCCCGGTCGTCTTGATGATCCGCCAGCCGCCGCTGTAGGTGCCGAGGGCGATCGCGGTCGCCGAGGAGGCGATCACCCAGGACGGCGGGTCGGCTTCGGCGCCGAGGGTGCCGTTGGCGATCAGGGCAAGGGTGATCACGCCCATCGTCTTCTGGGCGTCGTTGGTCCCGTGCGCCAGCGCCAGCAGCCCGCCGGAGACGATCTGCCCGTAGCGGTAGCCGCGGCTGACGATCCCGGGGCGCTGTTTGCCGATCACCCGGTAGGAGAGACCGATCGCCGCTCCGGCGACGAGGAAGGCGAGGATCGGGGCGACGACGGCCGGGATCAGGACCTTGCCGACCAGCCCTTCGGCCAGCACCGCGTCGAAGCCGGCGGCCGCCACGGCCGATCCGACGACGCCGCCGATCAGCGCGTGCGAGGAGCTCGACGGCAGCCCGAAGTACCAGGTGATCAGGTTCCAGGAGATCGCCCCGATCAGGCCGGCGAAGACGATCGTCGGCGTGATCACTTCGGCGTCGACGACGTCTTTGGCGACGGTGGCGGCGACGCTGATCGAGATGAAGGCGCCGACGAAGTTGAGGATCGAGGCGAAGGCGATCGCCACCTGCGGCCGCGCCGCCCCGGTCGAGATCGAGGTCGCCACCACGTTTGCGGTGTCGTGAAACCCGTTGGTGAAGTCGAAAGCCAGCGCGGTGGCGACGACGATGACGAGGATCAGGTCTGAGGACACGACTACGTCACGAGTTCTTAATCACGATGCCCTCGATGATCTGGGCGGCGGTCTCGGTCGCGTCGATCGCCTCCTCGAGCACCGCGAACATGTCCTTCCAGCGGATCACGACCATCGGGTCGATCCCGTTGGAGAAGAGCGAGGCGACGGCGTCGCGGGAGATCCGGTCGCCGTCGTTCTCGAGCCGATGGATCTCGATCCAATACTTGTCGAGGTCCTTGAAAGTGGGCAGCGCCTCCAGCCCCATCGCCAGCTGTTCGCAGGAGGCGACGAGGACCTTGGTCAGCGCCTGCGCCTGCTCCATCGGCGCCTCGATCTTGTAGAGGCCGAGGAAGTCGGCGGCCTCCTCGGTGTAGTCGACGATGTCGTCCATCTGCGTCGCCAAGCCGTAGATGTCCTCGCGGTCGATCGGGGTCACGAAGGTCGAGTTGAGGCGTTTGACGATGTCGTGGGTGATCCGGTCGCCCTCCTGCTCGGCGATCACGATCTCCCGCGAGAGCCCTTCGCTGTCGGGCCAGGTCTGCATCATCTCGTCGAGCAGCTTGGCCGCCCGGACGCTGTTCTGACCGGCCTCGATGAAGAGGTCGAAGAAGGTCCGGTCGCGAGGAAGGAGCGAGAAGCGCGCCACTGCGGCGCATCCTAGTGACGGAGTCGGCCCTAGTGGCGGGTGACGACCGCAGTTTCCGCAGTCGGCGGTCCCGCGAGGTGCTCGGCGGCGCGGGCGGAGTGCCGGGCCATCAGCTCCTCCTGGGCGCTGCGGACTTCGCCGTCGGGCTGGCGCTTGTTCCAGCACCCCTCGGAGTCGAGCTCCCAGGAACTGGCGTTGTCAGCGAGACAGCGCTCCAGCACGTCCATCAGTTCCGTTTTCAGCGCCGCGTCCTCGACCGGCGCCACCAACTCGACCCGGCTGTCGAGGTTGCGCGGCATCAGGTCGGCCGAGCCCATCAGCATCCGCGTCTCCTCACCGCGGCGGAAGGCGTAGATCCGCGAATGCTCGAGGAAGCGGCCGACGACCGAACGCACGGTGATGTTCTCGGAGACCCCCTCGACACCCGGGCGCAGGCAGCAGATCCCGCGCACGTTGATGTCGATCCGGACCCCTGCCTGCGAGGCCTCATACAGCGCCTTGATGCAGCGGGCGTCGACCAGAGCGTTCATCTTCAGCGCGATCCGCGCCTCTTCCCCGGCCTGGTGGGCGGCGGCGGTGCGCTCGATCTCGGCGATGATCTGGTCCCGCATCGTCGTCGGCGAGACCAGCACCTTGCGGTACTCGGCCGGGCGCCCGTAGCCGGTGAGGAAGTTGAACATCTCGGCGACGTCGGCGCCGGCGTCTGGGTCGGCGGTGAAGAGACCGAAGTCGGTATAGAGGCGGGCGGTTTTCGGGTTGTAGTTGCCGGTCCCGATGTGGACGTACTCGCGCACCTGCTCGCCCTCGCGGCGGGCGACGAGGATCGCCTTCACGTGCGTCTTCAGTCCCGGGATCCCGTAGACGACGTGGACCCCGGCCTCCTCCAGGGACTTCGCCCAGTGGATGTTGGCCTCCTCGTCGAAGCGGGCTTTCAGCTCGACCATGCAGACCGCCTGCTTGCCGCGTTCGGAGGCGCGGATCAGCGACGGCACCAGCGGCGAGTCGTCGCTGGTCCGGTAGACCGTCTGCTTGATCGCCAGCACGTCGGGGTCGGCGACCGCCTGGGCGACGAAGCGCTCGACCGAGGTGGCGAAGGAGTCGTAGGGATGGTGGACGAGCAGGTCGCGCTGGCGGATCTCGGCGAACATGTCGACCGGTTCGTCGTCTTCCCCCTGCAGCCGCGGCTGGGTGACCGGGGTCCAGGGCGACCAGCGCAGCTCGGCGTGGCCGGGGACGTCGGCGATCGCGTCGAGGTCGGCGAGGTCGAGCAGCCCCTCGATGTCGTAGACCTCGCGGTCTTCCAGCCGCAGCGCCGCCACCAGCTGGGCGCGCAGCTTCGGGTTCATCCCCGAGGCGACCTCGAGTCGCACGACCTCGCCGAAGCGGCGGCGGCGGAGCTCGTCCTGGACCGCCTGCAGGAGATCGTCGGCCTCGTCGGAGACGGTGAAGTCGGCGTCGCGGGTGACCCGGAAGTAGCCGTGGTCGATCACGTCGATCCCCGGGAAGAGGGCGTCGAGGTTGGCGGCGATCACCTCCTCCAGCGGGACGAAGGCGAGGCCGCTGTCGCCGATCGGCAGGAAGCGGCCGAGCAGCTCCTTCGGGACCTTGATGCGGGCGATGATCTCGTTGCCGCTCTCGGCGTCCCGCAACAGCACGCCGAGGCTGAGCGAGAGGTTGGAGATGTAGGGGAAGGGCCGGCCGAGGCCGATCACCAGTGGGGTCAGCGTCGGGAAGACCTGACGCTCGAAGCGGGCGTCGATCTCCCGCCGCTCCTCCTCGTTCGCGTCCTCCAGGGTGACGATGCGGATCCCGTGCTCCTCCAGCGCCGGCTGCAGGTTGCCGCCGAAGCATTCGCAGAGGCGGTCGTCCAGCTCCAGCACCCGCCGCTGGATCGCATCGATCTGCTCGGTCGGGTTGAGCCCGTCGGGACCGCTGGCTTCAATCCCGGCGTCGAGCTGGTCGAAGAGGCCGGCGACCCTGACCATGAAGAACTCGTCGAGGTTGTTGGCGTAGATGCCGCAGAAGCGGACCCGCTCCAGCAGCGGCACCTCGGGGTCCTCCGCCAGCTCGAGGACCCGCTGGTTGAAGTCGAGCCAGGAGAGCTCGCGGTTGAAGAAGAGGGCGGGATCGTCGATGGCCCCATCGTACTGAGGGGCTTCTTCCCGTTCCCCAGGCGTCGTTCGCCCCGCGGATGACGCGCTTTCAGGCGGCATGGGTGGGATGAGCCGGCAAAACGACCGGCACCGGGGCCTTGCCCGGTGCCGGTCGTATGCCTCCGCAGAGCGGGGAGCGAATCGCCTAGAGACCGGCGACCGCGTTCAACCCTGCCTGCTGGACGACCTTGGGCAGCGGCGCGAAGTCGAGCGCCGCTCCGTATTTCTGGCCGATCGTCAGGCAGTACTTGGCGAACTGCTGCAGGAAGCCCTTCTGGGGGGCGCTGTGCGGGATGATCGCGTAGGTGAAGGTCGAGATCGGGTAGGCGATCTTGGCCCTCTTCGGGGGGTTGGTGATGCTGAGGGTGTTGCTCGCGGGCACGCTCTTCACGGTCGAAGCCGCGCTCGCGATGTTGGGGATGTTCGGCAGCGTGAACTTGCCGGCCTTGTTCTGGATCGCGGCGGCGTGGACGCCGGCGGCGATCAGGTAGTAGGCCGAGATGTAGCCGATCGAGCCGGGCGTTTTCACGACCGTCGCGGTGACGCCGGAGTTGCCTTTGGCGCCGATCCCGTGAGTGAAGCCGACGGTGGTCGCGTAGCCGACTTCGTTCTTCCAGGCCGAGCTGACCTTGGAGAGGTAGTTGGTGAACGCGTAGGTGTCACCGGAGCCGTCGCTGCGGAAGACCGGGGTGATCGCCAGGCCCGGCAGCTTCGCCTTCGGGTTGACCTTCTTGATTTTCGGGTCGTTCCACTTGGTGATCTTGCCGAAGTAGATCCCGGCCAGGATCGAACCGGTCAGGTTCAGCTTCTTGACCCCGGGGACGTTGAAACCGATCGCGGTCGCCGAAAGCGCCCAGGGGATGTGCACGCAGCCGTTACAGGCGCTCGCCTGTTCCGGCGTCATCGGCGCGTCGGAGGCGCCGAAGTCGACCGTGCGGGCGGTGATCTGGGCGATCCCGGTGCCGGAGCCGACGGCGGCGTATTTGACCGGGATGCCTTCTTTGATTTCGAAGTTGCTGATCCAGTTGGCCATCAGCGGGGCGACGAGGGTCGAACCGGCGCCGGTGAGCCCGGCGGCGGACGCGGAGGCCGTGACGGCTGCCGTACCTCCAACCGTTGCCGCCACCGCGATCAAGAGCGTAAGCAACCTATTGCGGAGCAAGATGATCCTTTCAACTCGTTTACGTGTCTGAAACGGGTGGAAGGTTCGCGCCATCGAGGTGGACAAAATGTGTCAATGTCGTGAAAGTGACAGTGTGAAAATGATGTAACAGAGTTGTGAGTTGTGTCAATTCTGTGAAAATTGCGTTCGAAAAGGTAAGAAACGTCTTCTCCTCGTCTAGGCTGCCGCCCGATGAGCACGGCCGCACCCTCCGCCGTCGGGGCCGGCGCCCGCGCCGGCCGCATGAGCCCGCTGCGCAAGCGCCTTGACCTGATCGGCGACCGGGCGCTCTTCGGCGTCTGCGCGCTGGCGGCGCTGGTCGCCGCGGCGACGATCATCCTGGTCGGCTACCAGATCGTCCACGGCGCCCAGCCGGCGCTCTCCAAGTTCGGTTTCGGCTTCGTCTACGAAACGACCTGGCAGCCCAACTTCGGCGAGTTCGGCGCCGGCGCGCTGCTCTTCGGCACCGCCGTCACCTCGACTTTCGCGCTGCTGCTGGGGGCGCCGATCGCGATCGCGATCGGGCTCTTCCTGACCCTGCTGGCGCCGCGCAGGGTGAGCGGCGTGATCGGCCCGCTGGTCGAGCTGCTGGCGGCGATCCCCAGCGTCATCCTCGGCTTCTGGGGGCTCCTCGTCCTCGCCCCCTTCGTGCAGGCGCACGTCGAGCCCTTCCTCCACGCCACGCTCGGCTTCCTGCCGATCTTCGGCGCCCCGGAAACGACCGGCCTCAGCATCTTCACCGCCAGCCTGATCCTGACGATCATGGTGCTGCCGATCATCGCCTCGATCACCCGCGACCTCTTCCAGTCGGTGCCCCGGGAGCTTCAGGACGGGGCCAGCGCCCTCGGCGCCACCCGCTGGGAGGTGGTCCGCGGGATCGTCCTGCCGACCACCTCCACCGGCGTCGTCGCCGCCTGCATCCTCGGACTCGGGCGCGCCCTCGGCGAGGCGATCGCCGTCTCGCAGGTGATCGGCGCCGGCTCGACGATCCAGGCTTCGCTGTTCAAATCCGGCGACACCCTGGCCTCGCGGATCGCGCTCCAGTTCCCCGGCGCCCTCACCGAGCTGCACAAAGCCTCGCTCTACTACTGCGCCCTGATCCTGCTGGTGATCAGCCTGGTCGCGAACCTGGCGGCGAGCTGGATCGGCCGCCGCTTCAGCTACGGCGGGGCGGTGAGCGGATGAGCGACCAGCTGACCCCCGACCCGAGAGCGCCGCTGACGCCGAGCGGCAACCTGCGGCGGCGGCAGCTGGTCAGCCGCGCCGCCGAGCTCGCCGCGACGGTCGCCGCCATCGCCGCGATCGCGGTGCTGGCGATCGTGATCTGGACCGTCGCCTCCCGCGGGATCACGGCGATTGACCTCGACTTCATCTTCACCGGCTACCCCACCGGGGTGGGCCCGATGCTGCTGGGGACGATCGTGATCTCTCTGGTCGCGACCCTGATCGCGATGCCGATCGGCGTCCTCATCGCCCTCTGCCTGACCGAGTACGCCAGCGCCAGGGGCGTGCACACGATGAAACTGATCCTCGACCTTCTGAACGGGCTGCCGTCGATCGTCCTCGGCGTCTTCGTCTTCGCCCTGCTGGTCGATCACAAGCAGCAGTCGGCCTTCGCCGGCGCGGTGGCGCTGGCGATCATCGAGCTGCCGCTGATCGCCCGCGGCTCCCAGGAGGTGCTGCTGCTGGTCCCGAAGGGACTGCGCGAAGCCTCCGACGCGCTCGGGGTGGCGCGCTGGCGCTCGGTCCTCACCGTCGTCCTCCCCACCGCGCTCGGCGGCATCGTCACCGCCACCGTGCTCGCGGTCGCGCGGGCGGCGGGCGAGACCGCGCCGCTGATCCTCGCCAGCTCGGTCTTCGACCCAAAGACGTTCTCGGTCAACCCCTTCGAAGCGCTGCCGAACGTGCCGGTGTGGATCTACAAACTCTCCGAAGAAGGCAACCCCGAAGGCTTCAACGAAGCCTGGGGGATGTCGCTGCTGCTGGTCTCATTCATCCTCTTCGCGAGCCTCGGCGCCCGGGCGCTGCTGGTCCGCAGCAAACGAAAGCTGAGCTCATGACCCCTCCCGACCAGGCCGTCCCCTCGCGGGTGCGGATCCAGACCGGCGCCACCGAGGCGCCCAGCGGCGTCACCGGCACCACGGCGGCCCCGGCCTTCCAGCCCGAGCTCGTCTTCGACGCGCGCGAGGTGGCGATCTTCTACGGCGCCAAGCAGGCGCTGGCGGGGGTTACGCTCGGCATTCGCCGCGGCGAGATCACCGCCCTGATCGGACCCTCGGGGTGCGGCAAGACGACCTTCCTGCGCAGCCTCAACCGGATGAACGACTCGGTCCCCGGCTTCCGCATCGAGGGCAGCGTCCGCTACCACGGCCACGAGCTCTACGGCGGCAACGTCGACCAAGTGGAGGTGCGGCGGCGGATCGGCATGGTCTTCCAGAAACCGAACCCCTTCCCGAAGTCGATCTACGACAACGTCGCCTGGGCGCCGCGCAACCTCGGCCTGCGCCGCGGTCTCGACGAGCGGGTCGAGGGGGCGCTGCGCGGGGCGGCGCTGTGGGACGAGGTCAAGGACCGGCTCAAGGACAGTGCCCTCGGCCTCTCCGGCGGCCAGCAGCAGCGGCTCTGCATCGCCCGCGCAATCGCGATCGAGCCCGACGTCCTCCTCCTCGACGAGCCCGCCTCGGCCCTCGACCCGATCGCCACCGGCGCGATCGAGGAGCTGATGCACAGCCTCAAAGGCCGCTTCACGATCGTCATCGTCACTCACAACATGCAGCAGGCGGCCCGCGTCGCCGACCGCACCGCCTTCTTCAGCCTCGAGACCGGCGACGCGAGGCCGGTGGGAACGCTGATCGAGGTCGGCGACACCAACCGCATCTTCACCAACCCCCGCGACCCGCGAACCCGCGACTACGTCACCGGCCGCTTCGGTTAGAGCCGGACACTCACGCGAGTCCGCGGAGAGCGTCGATATACGACGGCTATCGCGGACTCGAGAGATAGGCGGTCTAAAAGTGCGTGTTGGGAGAGGGGAGGTCAATTCCGGAGGAGGGGTGCCGACCCCCTCAACGGCAGCTAGCGCTTCAGGATCTCCTCGCCTGAGACCTGGGCGAGGAGGGGTTTGCCGCACTGCCAGCAGAAGGTGGCGCCATTGGAGTGGGGAGCGCCGCAGCCGGCGCAGGAGCCGGCGGCGCCGGTCTCGTCCATGCGGAGGATCCGCTCGACCTCGCTCAACTCGGCGTCGGCGTCCTGCAGCGGGACCGCCCGCTTGACGATCAGCTCGACGTCGATGCTGTTGCGAACCGCCATCTCGTAGACGAGGCCGCCGAGGTCCCACTGCAGCTCGGCGACCCGGGCAGAGAGCTGCTCGCGGCGGCGCTGCAGATCGACGATCTGCTCCTCCTGGCCGGCGGCGCTCATTCGAAGAAGGTCCCTTCGAACTTGCCGTTGCTGCCGCAGCCGGCGACGCTCGGGTCGCATTCGCCGCCCAACTTCTGTTCGGGCGGGGCGATCTTCACGCCCGGCGCCGGTTCGAAGACTTCTTCGGTCGCCTTGCTGGCGCCGCTGGAGCCGGTGGCGGCCTTTTCCTTCGCCTTCTTCACGTTCGCCGACTTCGCCTGCTTGCCGCCCTTGCCGACGCCGGCGGTGGCGCCCGCCCCCGCGGTCGAGGCGGTCGCGGTCGGGCTTTCGGCGCCGCCGACGCGGATCACCTGCGGCGCGGCGGTATTGGTCATCCCGTTGCCGCCGGAGCGGCCGATCATCACGCCGACCCCGATCGCGAGGACCAGGGTGGCGACGACGCCGACCAGGGAGGAGCTGGCGGAAATCGAAGGGCGCCGGCGCGGCGACGGTTGAGGAGGGGGTCCCCCCGCCGCCGCGGCCGGCTGGGGACGCTTGCTCGCGTTCATGTACGCGACCGCGTCCATGATCGGCAGCCGCGGCTCCCCGCGCCGCTGCCCACAGGAGAGGCAGTAGCGCTGGTCCGGGAGCAGGGACGATCCGCAGCTGGGGCAGGCGTCGGACACGGCTGCATCTTCATGCGGCTCCCCGCCCTGCGTGTTTAGGAGTTGTAAAAAACGCGGACCCAGGATCTTCACAACTCGCGCACGGCGCCTGGCGATACTCGCGCTGGCTTTGACCGCGAAGGACGACCAGGCAGGCGACCGACCCATATACGGACCGGAACGGGAGCCGGTGGACAAGCGGCTGCCCGCTCCCTGGTCCCTGGCGATGGCGGTGCTGGCGATGCTCACCCTCGGGGTGCTGATCGGCTCCGTCACCACGCAGAGCTCCCAGAACTCCGGCTTCGCCACGGTGCTGCTGGAAGCGGCCGCAGAAGAGGAAAAAGAAACCGCGAGCAGCGAACCGGCGGCCGCCGCAGCACCCGAAGTCGAAGCGTCGGATGAAGAAGCCGCGACCGCGACGGCCGCCTCGACGCTGCCGGCGGAAACCCCGCTGGTCGAAGAACCGCTCACCGGCGAACCCGAACCGGAAGTCCCGATCATCGAAGAAGAACCACCCACCGGCCTGCCGGAAGTGAAACACGTCTTCGTCGTGATGCTGCCGCAGGGCGGCTTCGAAGAAACCTTCGGGAAAACCGCGAAGTCACCGTACCTCGGTAAGGAACTACCGAAGCAGGGGGAGCTCCTGACCAACTACTACGCGATCACCAAAGGTGTGCTGGCGAACCAGATCGCCCTGCTCAGCGGCCAGGGGCCGACGCCGGCGACCGCCTCCGAGTGCCCCACCTACGGCGACGTCCTCCCTGCCACCGAAAGTCCTGAAGGGCAGATCGAGGGCGAAGGCTGCGCCTACCCGGCGACGACCAAGACGCTGCTCGGCCAGCTGACCGAAGCCGACCTCGAGTGGAAGGCCTACCGGGTAGGACCGGAAGGCTGCGCCAACCCGCCGACCGATCCCGCCGACCTCGCGGACCCGCTGCTCTACTTCCACAGCGTCTTCGACGACCCCGCCTGTGGCGAACGCGACGTCGGCCTGCCGCAGCTCGCCACGGATCTGGAGCTGAAGGCCGAAGAATTCCCCGCCCTCGCCTACGTCACGCCCGAAGAAGCGCAGCTCAAAACCGTGATCACCGAGATCAAGAGCTCACTTGCCTACAAGGACGGCGGCATGATGGTTCTGACCGCCGCCCAGTCCCCCCAGGAGGGCGAACACCCCGACGAAAGCGGCTGCTGCATCGACCCCGACTTCCCCAACCTGCCGGGCGGCCCCAGCGAAGCCGCCCCGGCCGGACCGGTCCACGAAACCGGCGGCGGAGGCCGCGTCGGCCTCCTCCTCCTCTCCCCCTATGTCGAACCGGGCACGACCAGCGAAACGTACTTCAACCACTTCTCCCTCCTGATCACGATCGAGGAACTGTTCGAACTAGAACGAATCGGCTACGCCGCCGAACCCGCCCTGACCGGCTTCGACGAATCGCTCTTCAACGCCGCCGGGTAACCAGAGGTCGCCCAACGCGAACCCGGATCCTCGTCCGAAACCAGATGCGCAGATCCGCTCTGGAATTCCGCTAGACCGCGACGCGTTCGGTGGAGCCCTCGAGGCTGCCGTTGAGGAGGTCGAGGATGACGCCCTCGCGGAGGCCGCCCTTGCCGATCTGCAGGGGCTGGCCGAGGAGGTCGGACAGCTTCTCGAGCAGGAGGACGCCGGTGGGGAGGATGCGGACGCGGGTGGGGTCGAGCTCGAAGCGGCGGCCGACGTCGGCGGCGGGGTCGCCGCAGAGGACGCGGATGCCGCGCTCGAGGGTCTCGTATTCGAGCATCGCGCCGACCAGGCGGCGCAGCGAGGAGGCGGAGCCGCCGACGGCGACCGCCTGGGCCGGGCGCTCGATCTCGACCCCCTCGAAGATGTCGTCGATGCGATCGCGGGTGCGACGGATCTCCGCCGCCGAGGGCGGATCGGAGGAGATCAGCTCGTCGGCGAGGTTGCCGGACCCCACCGGCCAGGAACGGACGCTCTGGACGCCGTCGGGGACGGTGCCGAGGATCACCTCGGTCGAGCCGCCGCCGATGTCGACGACGCCGATCAGCCCCTCGGCCGGGTGCCCGAGCGTCTTCGTCGCGCCGATGAAGGAGAGCCGCCCCTCCTCCTCCTCGGGCAGGACCTCGATCGGCACGCCGGCGGCGGCGCCGACCGCCTCGGCAACCTCCTCGCAGTTCCGCGCCTCGCGCACCGCGGCGGTGGCAACCGCCCGGATCTCCTCAGCCCCAAGCTCCTGAGCAAGCCGCACCTGGGTAGCGACGACCTCCCCCACTTCCTCGACTTTCTCCGCCGAAATCCGCCCCTTCCCGTCAACGGCCTTGCCGATCCGCGTATAAGCCCGCTGCTCCATCACCTTCTTCAGCTGCCCGTCCACAGGCTCGGCCACGAGCAACCGCGTCGTGTTGGACCCGATATCTATCGCCGCACAAAGAGTCATAGGCGCATCCCCCGCATGTTCCCAGGCAGGTCGGATCCGACACGTTGGGGGGCCGGGTGGGGGTCCGAACGGCTTGTACTTTTTCGGCGCTGAAACCTCGGACGACAGCCGACATCCCACCGAAAAAGTTGAGAGAGGACCCCCACCCCCCCCCCCACCCCCCCCCAAAATTGTTAGACACGGGCGCCCAAAAACCGCGCCAAA
>CAMLHB010000056.1 GCA_946479725.1 uncultured Actinomycetes bacterium
ACTTGAACCCCTTGCGGTAGTCGAACTTCTCCGCCGCGCGGACCAGACCGAGCGTCCCCTCCTGGATCAGGTCGAGAAATGGAAGCCCCTGGTTCCGATAATTTTTCGCGATCGAGACGACGAGGCGGAGGTTCGACTCGACCATTTTCTGCTTCGCGTCGAGATCGCCGCGCTCGATCCGTTTCGCCAGTTCGACCTCCTCCTGGGCGGTCAGGAGGCGAACTTTGCCGATGTCCTTGAGGAACAGCTGCAAGGAATCGGTGGTCATGTCCGGTTTCAGGTCGAGCGCCTGTTTCTGGCGGCGACGGCCTTTCTTCCCGGTGTCGGCGGGGAGGGCTTCGGCGGCGGCTTTCTGCGCCGGGTCCATGTCCTCGACGAGCTCGATCCCCGACTTCTCGAGGTGGCCGTAGAGGTCCTCGACATCAGACTCGTCGAGATCGACCTCGGAGACGGCGGAGGCGATGTCGCCGAAGGTCAGAACCCCGAGCTGCTGCCCGCGGTTGATCAGGTTTTTGACCTCGTCCAGTTCCTGAAGCTCTGCTACCAGCATCCGTTCTTACTCGTTCCCTTGCGCTCGTTGTTTAAGTCCTGGCGATGAAATACCGTCGCGTCCCGAAAGTCGCGCCGGACCGACAAAAAACGGACCCGAGAAGTCTGGTCCGCGAAGTAGCGTCTACATCGTCATTGTGCCCAGTTGGGCGACGTCTGCACCTAGGTCAAACGCCTGTTCGCATGGTACTCGCTTCAGTTTGTGAAGTCAATGCCCAGCTCCTCACGCCATCCGACCCCCTGGCTCCGCGCCTTCTGGCAGCGCGCATACCGCGAGAACGTCACCGGGCTCTCGGCGATGGTCGCCTACAACCTGATGCTGGCGGTCTTTCCCTTCGCCCTCCTCGTCCTCTTCGTCTTCGGCCAGGTGCTGAAGGTCGGAGGGGTCGAAAGCAGCGTCCTCGCCGACCTCCAGCGGCTCTTCCCCAACACGGAGCAGCAGACGCTGACCGACGCCTTGACCCGGATCGAGAACAACACCGCGCCGATCGGGATCGCCGCCCTCGCCGGCTCGCTCTGGATCGGTGCCTCCTTCTGGGGGGCGATGGACACCGCCTTCTGCCGCATCTACCACGTCGAGTGCCGCGGTTGGGTCGAGCAGAAGCGCTTCTCCTTCGCGATGCTGGTCGTCGTCCTCCTCTTCATCGCCGCCAGCATCTTCGTCCCGACCTTCGAGAGCACCCTGGTGAACAGCACCGACCGGCTCCCGCTCGGGCTCTCGGACATCAAGGCGATCGACACGATCCTGCTGCTGGGGGCGGCCCTCTTGATCACCTTCGGGATCTGCTGCGTGATCTTCTGGGCCGTCCCCAAAGGCCACATGCCGTGGCGGGCGGTCTGGCCGGGCGCCCTTTTCGTCACCGTCGGCGCCGGCCTCGCCAACTGGCTCTTTCCCATCTATCTCTCCAACGTGTCCAGCCTCTCGCGCTTCGGCTCGACCCTCGGCTTCATCCTCATCGCCCTGCTCTGGTTCTACGTGCTCAGCCTGGCGCTGATGGTCGGAGCGGTGATCAACTCCCTGCGCTTCGAGTACCACGACACCGGCGAACTGCCCTACCACCCGAAGCTGGAGCGGCCCTGCGAGGGTTGCGACGAGAAGAAGTCAGCCGCCGGATCGCGCCCTTCTTCAACTAGTTAATAAAAACTGTCGTATCCTTGCTTGGGAATCGCGACCGGTCCATTGGACTGGCCGTCCAGCCAAACGCACAGGGTGGAACAATCCACAGTGATGCAAAAACAACGGAGTTCTGAAGGGGCCGGGAACGTTCTGAGCTCGGCCACTTCTTCCCGCATCGTCAACCAGTCGCAGCGCCAACGGATCGTCGACGCGATGATCGAGTCCTGCGCCGAGAAGACCTACGCGGCGACGACGATCAGCGACATCGTCTCCCGCGCGCATATCTCCCGCACCACCTTCTACAAGCACTTCGAGGACAAGCGGGCCTGCTTCCGGGGCGCGATCGACTTCTGCATCGCCGAGCTGCAGGGGGTCGCCGCCTCAGCCCACTCGCCGGCCGACACCCCGGGGGACGCCGCACGAATGGCGGCGACCGCGGTGGTCGAGGCCCTGGCGGCGCGGCCGGGATTGGCACAGCTCCTCACCGGGGATGCGATGGCGGTGGAACCGAGCGTGATCGAGCGCTACCGCAAGGCAACGGTACCGGCGCTGGAAGCGCTCTGGGCCGGATCTGGCGCCACCGGGGCCCACACCGACCCGCGGCTCGCTTTCGGCCAGGCGCAGGTGCTGATCCTCAACCAGATCGCTACCGGCAAAGCCGACCGACTGACCGAGGTGCTGCCGGAGATCGTCTACCTGGCCGTCAGCCCCTTCGGCGGTCACGAGGAGGCCCTGCGCCAGTCTCGCCAGGCTGAGAAAGCCAAGATCGGCGGTGCCGCATCGCGGTGAACGGCAACCCGGAGGACCTCCGCCACTGGCGTCTGCCGCGCGGCCGCCACGGATTGCCGCGCGAGCTGGTCGAGCGCTCGCAACGGGAGCGGCTGCTGGCCGCGGTGGTGCGGACGACGGTTGCCAACGGCTACGCCTCGACCACCGTCGGCGACATCCTCGGCGAAGCCGGGGTCGGTCGCGAGACCTTCTACGAACTCTTCGACGACAAGCTCGACTGCATGCTCGCCGCCCACAAGCTCCTCCTCGACGAGCTCGAGGAACGGGTCGTGGCCGCCTACGCCGACGGCGGCCCCTGGCCGGAACGGGTCCGCAAAGGATTGGCGACGACCCTCGACTGGTTCGCCGCCAATCCCGAGGTCGCGCGCTTCACGATGGTCGAGGCGACCACCGTGGGACCCGCCTTCCGGGTCGTCTTCCAGACCGAATACGCCCGCTTCACCAAGCTGCTCGAGGACGGGATCAGCGCCGGCGGTCCGAGCCCGGAGCTTCCGCGGGCGACCGACCTCGCGATCAGCGCCGTGTTGGCCAGGATCTACGAGGAGATCCTCCTCAGCCGCGCGGCCGAGCTGCCGCGCCTGCTCCCCGACCTAACCTACGAGCTGCTGGTGCCCTTCGTCGGCGAAGAGGCGGCGCGGGCCGAGCAGCAGCGCGCCGCCGGCTAACCGCGCTCGGCCAGGGCGACGGCGAGCGCCTGGCGCAGCGGCGTGGGCTCGACCGCGGGAAAGAGCTTCATCCCAGAGGAGTCGTCGACCACGGTCTCGGTCGCGAGGCCCTCGATCAGCGGCTTCGCCACCCCGGCGTCGACCGGGGTCACCAGACCGATCCAGAGCGAAGAGAGGAATGGGGTCAGCAGCGGCACCGTGATCCGCAGCGGCGGCCGCCGGCCCAGGGCCCGCGCCAGCTCGTCGATCATGCCGCCGTAGGTGGTGACGTCGGGGCCGCCGATTTCGATCTCGCGCTCGACCGGCAGGCCAAGGTCGGCGGCGCCGGCGAGATAGGCGACCGCATCGCCCACGGCGACCGGCTGGGTGCGGGTGGTGACCCAGCGCGGGGTGACCATCACCGGTAGGCGGCGGACCAGGAAGAAAGCGGTCCGGAACGACTCGCTGCCGGCGCCGAGCACGGCGGCGGCGCGGAAGTAGACGACCGGGACCGCGCCGCGGCGCAGGGTCTCGGCGGTCTTGTGGCGACTGTCGAGGTGCTTCGACCCCTCCCCCAGCCCCCCGAGATAGACGATCCGCTTGACGCCGGCCGTTGCCGCGGCGGCGGCGAAGTTCTCCGCCCCTTCCTGGTCGCGCTCGGCGAAGTCCCCGTCCGAGCCGCGGCCCATCGAGTGGACGAGGTAGTAGGCGACCTCGACCCCTGCAAGCGCCGGACCGAGCGTCTCGGCCTCGAGAACGTCAGCCTGCACCACCTCGCAGCCGGCGTCCTTCAAATCCCCCGCCCGCTCCGGGTGCCGCGCCAGAGCGCGCACCTCCCGCCCTTCCTCGCGCAGCCGCTTGCACAAGAGGCCGCCGATGTAGCCCGTTGCTCCGGCGACCGCGATCACGCCGATCTTCTACCCAGACAGGAGAAGATCAGCCATATCTCTCGCCGATGATCGCTCGCAACTTCGAGCGATCGTGACGAGCATGGACGCGCCGCACGGTGCCGGAGCGGGAACGCATGACCAGCGACTCGGTGGTGGCACCGGGACCGCGGTAGCGGACGCCCTGGAGGACGTCGCCGTCGGTGACGCCGGTGGCCGAGAAGAAGACGTCGTCGCCGGAGCAGAGGTCGTTGGCGGTGAGGACGCGGTCGAGATCGTAGCCGGCGTCGACGGCTTCCGAGCGCTCCTCGTCGTTGCGCGGCCAGAGGCGGCCGATCAGCTGACCGCCCATCGACTTCAGCGCCGCAGCGGAGATCACGCCCTCGGGCGTGCCGCCGATTCCCCAGAGCAGGTCGACCGGAGAGCGTTCGCTCACCGCCAGCAACGAGGCGGATACGTCGCCATCGGTGATCAGGCGGATGCGGGCGCCGGCCTCGCGCACTTCCTTCATCGCCTCCTCGTGACGCGGCCGGTCGAGCATCACGACGATCACGTCCCCGACCGAGCCCCCCTTGCGCTGGGCGATCAGCTTCAGGGTCTCCGGCAGCGGCCGATCGAGATCGAGCAGGTCGGCGATCTCCTCGCCGCCGGCCATCTTCTCCATGTAGACACAGGGACCGGGGTCGAACATCGTCCCCCGCTCGGCGAGGGCGATGACCGCGATCGCGCTCGGCATCCCCAGCGCGCAGAGCCGGGTCCCCTCCAGCGGGTCGACGGCGATGTCAACGGTGGGCAAGGTGCCGTCGCCGATCTGCTCGCCGTTGTAGAGCATCGGCGCCTCGTCCTTCTCTCCCTCGCCGATCACGACGGTGCCGTCCATCGAGACCGAGTCGAGGACGTGGCGCATCGCGTCGACCGCGGCCTGGTCGGCGGCGATCTTGTCGCCGCGGCCGACCCAGCGGGCCGAGGCCAGCGCAGCGGCCTCGGTGACACGGACGAGCTCGAGAGCGAGGTTGCGGTCGGGCTTGGCCGCCGAGCGGGCGGTCCCGGCCTCCTGATCGGTTGACCCCATGTGGGCGGGAGCCTAATCAAAGCTCGGCGGCGGCGGGGGCTGGACGTTTGCCCCAATCGAAATCCGTGCTGCCTGGCGGTTTCGGCTAAAGACCCCTGAGCGGCGGGCCGATGCGCGAGCGATGGAGGCGGCCGAGCTAGCAAGGCTGGGGCATGAGTTGAGCGCGCGCACCGACGAGGTGGTGGCGCGGATGATGCAGCGCTCCGCCCAGTCGTCGAAGACACTGGCGAAGGTGGTCGAAGACAGCTTCGAGGACGTCGGCACCGTCTCCACGGTCGCCGTCGCCCGCTGGATGGCCGGCGAGGGCGAAGCGGTCGCCCGCAAGGTTGGACAGGAGTCGTGGCGGATCTTCGCCCAGCTCGCCTCCCAGCAGGAGGCGGCCCTGAACGAGGTGACGAAACGCTGCCTGCGCTGGCGCGACTGCACGCTCGAGGTGCTCGACGAGAGCGCCGTCGAACTCGGCCTCGGGCTGGAGACGCTGGCGCGGGCGCGGGCGATGGTCCAGCGCAGCCTCGACGTCACCCTGGTGCGGATGTGCCAGTCCTACGAGGACGAGCGTCAGCGGGCGCACGAGGAACTGACAAGCCGCGAGAAGGAACTGGTCTTCCTCGCCACCCACGACGCCCTGACCGGGTTGCCGAACCGGACCCTGATCCTCGACCGGATCGAGCAGACGCTGCGGCGCGCCCGCCAGAACCAGGAGCCGGTGGCGGCGCTGTTCGTCGACCTCGACAACTTCAAGGCGATCAACGACTCCCTCGGCCACGGGATCGGCGACGAACTGCTCTGCGCGGTAGCCGAACGGCTGGAGGGGGTGATCCGAGACACCGACGCCCTTGGCCGCATGGGCGGCGACGAGTTCGTCGTCGTCGCCGAGGGGCTCTCCCTGGCCGCCGGCCCGGAGCTGATCGCCGAGCGCCTGCTGGAAGCCTTCGGCGAGCCCTTCGCGCTCGGCGATGAAGGCGAGACGCTGGTCCGCGCCAAGGCCAGTGTCGGGATCGCCACCGGCGTCCGCGAGACGGCCGAAGAGCTGCTGCGCGACGCCGACATCGCCATGTACCGCGCCAAGTGGGGCGGCAAGAGCCGCTACCTGGTCTTCGAGTCCGGGATGGAGGACGAGGTGCAGTCGCGGCTGGAAACCGAGATGGACCTGCAGAGCGCGCTGGCCAACGACGAGTTCTTC
Organism: uncultured Actinomycetes bacterium; assembly: GCA_946479725.1. The sequence goes on from CAMLHB010000056.1 coordinate 6,242, forward strand.
CTCGTCTACCAGCCGACCTTCGACCTGCAGACGATGACCCCGACCGGGGTCGAGGCGCTGATCCGCTGGCGGCGACCGGGCCGCGGCGTGGTCGAGCCGGAGGAGTTCATCCCGCTGCTCGAGGACTCGAAGCTGATCGTCGACGTCGGCGCCTGGGTCCTGCGCGAGGCCTGCGCCCAGGCAGCGCGCTGGCAGCAGGAGGGGCGGCCGCTGGAGCTCTCGGTCAACGTCTCGGCGCTGCAGCTCGACACCGACGAGCTGCTCGACGACGTCAAGCTGGCGCTGGCGACCAGCGGGTTGGAGCCGGAGGTGCTGACGCTGGAGATCACCGAGACGACGCTGATGACCGACGCCGAGGAAACCGCACGGCGCCTGCACGAGCTGAAGGAGGTCGGGGTGAGGATCGCCGTCGACGACTTCGGCACCGGCTACTCCTCGCTCTCGCACCTGCGCCAGTTCCCGGTCGACGTCTTGAAGATCGACCGCTCCTTCGTCTCCCAGCTCGGCGAGGGCGGCGAGAACGAGATCCTCCTCCACACCCTCGTCCAGCTCGGCAAAGCGCTGGAGATAGAGACCACGGCGGAGGGGATCGAGCGCCCGCAGGACCTCTCGCTGATCCGCGACAAACAGTGCGACAACGGCCAGGGCTTCCTCTTCACCCGGCCGCTCAGCGCCCAGGACGCCGAATCCTTCTTCAGCCAGTGGTCGCCGAGCCGGCGCTTCGAGGTTCGCAGCTAGCGCCCGTGCGGCGATAGGGTCCCGGGCGATGGATCGCTGGGGCCTGACGCTGCCGTTGCCGGGACTGACGCTTCCCGATCATGAGGAGCTGGTCAAGCGCGCCGAGGCGGCGGGCTACACCGACCTCTGGACCGGCGAGACCGCGGGTCCGGACGGGTTCACGCCGCTGGCGCTGGCCGCTGCCTGGACCGAGCGGGTGCGGCTGGGGACCGGGATCGTCGGCGTCTTCCAGCGCGGCCCGGCGCTGCTGGCGCAACAGGCGGCGGCGCTCTCCGACGCCTCGGACGGGCGCTTCGTACTCGGCCTCGGCTCCTCCTCGGACCGAATCGTCGAAGGCTGGAACGGGATCCCCTTCGAGCGGCCGCTGAGCAAGGTGCGGGAGACCCTCGACTTCCTCGACCCGGTGCTGAGCGGCGAGCGCAGCGAGACCGGCTTCAAGCTGGAGACGGCGCCCCGCTTCGAGGTCCCGATCGTCCTGGCGGCGCTGCGGGGCAAGATGCTCGAGCTGGCGGTCGAGCGGGCCGCCGGCGCCTTCACCAACTTCCTTCCCCTGGGCGGGCTGCCGAAGGTGACCGCCCAGCTTCGGGACGCGCCCAATGGCTTCGAGCTGCTCTGCCGCTTCTTCTGCATCCCCGGCGAGCGCGAGCAGGTCGAGCCCCTCGCCCGCTTCATGTTCTCCTCCTACATCACCGTCCCGGTCTACACCGAGTTCTACCGCTGGCTCGGCTACGGCGAGCAGATCGCCCCGATGATCGAGGCCTGGGAGGCCGGCGACCGCCAGGCCGCAGCTGCGGCAGCGCCCTGGGAGGCGATCGAGGACATGTTCATCTTCGGCACCCCCGAGCAGATGAAAGAGCGCCTCGCCCAGTTCGTCGCCGGCGGCATCACCCTCCCGATCCTCACCCCGATCACGACCCCCGACAAGCTTGCCGAGACCATCGAGGCGCTGGCGCCTGATAGCTGAGGGACAGAGGTTTTCTTGTCGGGAGGACTGTCCCTGACAGACGCGTGTCGTAGAGGGGTCCGGTCGTCCTCCGGAGGAATGTTCGGCGATATGCAATCTGAAATCTGCGGCAAAGCCGCAGCATGTTCTCCCCGGAGCGCAGCGGAGGGGAGGTCAATTCCGGAGGAGGATGACCGGATCCCTCCCCCGCTATTCGTTCTGAAGCTCGGTCGCCTGTTCCGCCAGGCTGGCGTAGGCGTCGGGGCGGCGAGTGGTTAGGAAAGGGAAGAGCTCGAGCCAGTCGCGGCGCTGGTCGAGGTCGAGGTCGGCGACGATCACGGCCGGTTCGTGGCGGGGAGCCTGGACAAGGATGCGGCCGTAGGGGTCGGAGATGAAGGAGGAGCCGTAGAAGGTGAGCGGCGGCTCGAAGCCGATGCGGTTGACGGCGACCATGAAGACGCCGTTGGCAATACCGTTGCCGACGATCACCTGCTGCCAGAGCGGCTGGGTGTCGAACTCGGGGTGGTCGGGCTCGGAGCCGATCGCGGTCGGGTAGACGAGGACGTCGGCGCCCTCGAGGCTGTAGGCGCGGGCGACCTCGGGGAACCACTGGTCCCAGCAGGTCGGCAGGCCCAGCCGCACCTCCTTACGAACTGCATCAACTTGGCTACCTGCTGGGTGGCCAAGTTGATGCAGTTCGGGATTGAGGCTGAGGAGGGGGAAGGCCTCGGAGTCGCCGGGGCCGGGACGGAAGTAGCGGTCCTCGTGGTAGCCGGCGGTGACCGGGATGTGGAGCTTGCGGGTGCGGGCGATCAGCTCGCCGGTTGGCGAGACGACGATCGCGGTGTTGAAGCCGAGGCCGTCCTCGCCGTCGGCGCGCTCGTAGAGGGAGGTGTGGACGTGGACGCCGGTCGCCGCCGCCATCCGGGCGGCGAAGCGGAAGGTGCGGCCGCCGGGAAGGTCCTCGGGTTCGGCACCAGCGGCCTCGGGTCCCGCCGGGTCGACGGCGAAGTAGCGGCTCAGGGTCAGCTCCTGCAGGCAGACGAGCTTCGCGCCGGCCTCCGCGGCCATTTGGATCCCCTCGCCCAGCGCCGCTTCGTGCCGGTCGGGATCCGGGTGCCAGTGCCGCTGGACGGCGGCGATCCGGAACGGCGGCCGGAACGGCGGCCGGGTCCGGGCGAACGACTCGGGGGGGTCGACGGCCTCGATCAGGCGGATCTCGTCCACTGGTTCAAGATAAAGGGCGGTGAGCGTCACCCTCAAATCGACACCCGCCGAGGACGGCTTCCGGATGCCGGGGGAGTTCGAGCCCCACGGCGGCTGCTGGATGGCGTGGCCGGAGCGGCCTGACAATTGGCGCCTGGGAGCGAAGCCCGCGCAGGAGGCCTATGCCGCGGTGGCGGTGGCAATCGCCGCCTCCGAGCCGGTGACGATGGCGGTCTCCGACGGCCAGTTCGAGCACGCCCGCGGGTTGCTGCCGCCCGAGGTACGCGTGGTCGAGGTCTCGACCGACGACGCTTGGATCCGCGACCACGGCCCGACCTTCCTCGTCGGCGGCGAGGGCGGGCGGCGGGGCGTGGACTGGCGCTTCAACGCCTGGGGCGGGACCAAGGGCGGCCTCTACTTCCCCTGGGACCGCGACGAACGGGTCGCCGCCAAGGTGCTGGAGATCGAAAGCGCCGACCGCTACCGTGCCCCGATCGTGCTGGAGGGCGGCGCGATCCACGTCGACGGCGAGGGAACTGTGCTGACGACCGAACAGTGCCTGCTCAACCCGAACCGCAACCCGGAGCTCTCGAAGGAGGAGATCGAGCGGGTCCTGCTCGATTACCTCGGGGCCGAGAAAGTGGTCTGGCTCGGAGCCGGCGTCTTCGAAGACGAGACCGATGGCCACGTCGACAACCTCGCCTGCTTCGCCCGCCCCGGCGTCGTTCTCCTGACCTGGACCGACGACGAGGACGACCCCCAGCAGGCGATCTCCCGCGACGCGCGGGTACGGCTGGAGGCCGCAACGGACGCCCGCGGCCGTCCCTTCGAGGTCGTCCTCCTCCCCTCCCCCGGCCCGCTGCAGCTCTCAGCCGAGGAGGCCGGCGGGGTCGACGCCGGCGAGGGCACGCAGCCGCGCCGGGCCGGCGACCGCTTGGCCGCCTCCTACGTCAACTTCTACCTCGGCAACTCGCGGATCGTCTATCCGCTGCTCGACCCCCGGCACGACGAGGAGGCTGCGGCGATTCTTCGCCGCGTCTTCCCCGAGCGCGAGGTGGTCGGGGTGCCGGCGCGCGAGATCCTCCTCGGCGGCGGCAACATCCACTGCATCACCCAGCAGGTGCCGCGAGGCTGAGCGCGTAGTCGCCAGCCGCGTCGGTGAACCAGCCGCGCAGCTCGAGGCCGGCGCCGTCGTAGGCGGCGGCGATCCGCTCGCGGGTGAACTTGGTCGAGATCTCGGTCCGCATCTCCTCCTCGGCGGCGAATTGGATCTCGAGGTCGAGGCCGTCGATGCGCACCTCCTGGTCGACGAGCGAGCGCAGGCGGATGTCCATCCGCTCGGCCTCCTCGTCGTAGCGGGCGACGTGGGCGAAGGCGTCGAGTTCGAAGTCGGCGCCGAGCTGGCTGTTGAGCACACGAAGGACGTTCTTGTTGAACTCGGCGGTGACCCCGGCGGCGTCGTCGTAGGCGGCCTCCAGCCGGGCCTTGTCCTTGATCAGGTCGGTGCCGAGCAGGAGGTGATCGCCCGGGCCGAGCAGGGCCCTGATCCGCTCGAGGAAGGCGTGGCGCTCGCGCGGGTAGAGATTGCCGATCGTGCCGCCAAGGAAGGCGATCATCCGCGAGCCGGAGCCGTGCGGAACCCGCTCCAGGTGCTGCTCGAAGTCACAGACCATGCCGTGGACCCTCAGGCCCGGGTACTCGTCGACCAGCTCGGCGGCGGTGCGCTCGGTGATCTCGACGGAGATGTCGACCGGGACGTAGGTCTCGAGGTTGCCGCAGTCGCGCATCGCGCTCAGCAGGTGGCGGGTCTTCGCCGCCGAGCCCGAGCCGAGCTCGATCAGCGTCTCCGGGCAGCCGGCAGCGACGTGGATCTCGGCGGAGCGGGTTGTGAGGATCTCCCGCTCGGCCCGGGTCGGGTAGTACTCGGGCAGCTCGGTGATCCGCTCGAACAGCAGCGAGCCGCGCTCGTCGTAGAAGTATTTCGGCGCCACCTCCTTCGGGTAGGCGCAGAGGCCCTCGCGGACGTCGCGCGCCATCTTCGCGGCGGCGTCGGCGTCTAGGTGGACGTCGATCGCGATCGTCATGCGTCCCTCGCGCAGCGGAAGCCGGAGAAGATCTGGTTGCGCTGCGGCAGGTCCCAGTTGCGGAAGCTCGGTCGGGCGACGCGCGGGTGGGTCGCCCACGAGCTGCCACGCAGAACTTTGTAGGGGTCGCCGAAGAAGGCCTCGGAGTACTCGCGGTAGGGGAAGGCCTCGAACCCCGGATAGGCGAGGAAGTCGGAGCTGGTCCATTCCCAGGCGTAGCCGACGCCGTCCAGCTGCGGCCGCGCCGCCTCCCACTCGAACTCCGTCGGCAGCCGTTTGCCCGCCCAGCGGGCGAAGCCGTCGGCCTGGTCCCAGGAGACGTGAATCACGGGACGGCTCGGCTCGATCGGCGTGCGGCGGCCGCGGGCGGTGTCTACCCAGCCCTCACCGTCGCGCTCCCAGTACAGCGGCGCCTCCGCCCCGGTGTCTTCCATGAAGGCGATGTACGCGGCGTTGCTGACCGGAGTTCGATCGATCTCGAAGCAGTCGAGCTCGACGGTGTGGCGAGGGCGCTCATTGTCGTAGGCGAAACCATTCGCGGGAGTCCCGATCTCATATCTGCCGCTCTCCAAAACGACCGTGTCCGAGGGGCGGGGCATCTCTCGAACGGGCGGATACTCAAAGTGCCGGGCCAATTGGCCCGGCACTTTGCCGGGCGAGAGATGCCCCGCCCCTCGCCCCCGCACCTACCCGGCCACCAACGG
>CAMLHB010000057.1 GCA_946479725.1 uncultured Actinomycetes bacterium
GAGGGTGCAGGTCGGGCGCGCAAGTTCGCGGCCGTCCGGAAGAGGACGTCCTTCACATGGGCCGGTTCGTGCTTCACCTGGTAATGGGAGAAGCGCAACGGGGTGAGGCCGTGCGCCACGTGCATCTGAAACCGCAGCGCGTCCCGGCTCTGCGCCGAAGGCGTGCGGTGGTAGCGCCACCCGTCGGTCTCCACGACCAGCCCGAGGTCCGGCCAGAAGAAATCGACCTCGAACTTGTTGACCAGGTGTTTGGTCAAAGGCACCGGCAGGCCCGCCGCGGCAGCAAGCGGCCGGAATAGCCGTTCCAACTCGTCGTCGGAGAGGCGGAAAGTGTCCTTGTCGAGGACGTGACGTAGAAGGCGGATGCCAGGTTGACCCGGGTAGTCGTCAAGCTCCTGACGGAGAGAATCCGCGTCGATCACATGAAGCTTGTCCGCCTCGTTGATTGCCCGCTCTACCGTCTTCGGCCCGGTCACGCTCGCGAGGTCGAGGAAGGTCCGAACCGGCGCGGTCACCGGGATGCCGATGTGCGAACTGAGGTCGCGGTTCCACAGTCCTGGCCGGTCATAGGCTCGTATTCCAGATCGCCGCGCTTTGGCATGACGACGCAGGCTGATCTCGATGTAGTCCAGATGCTCCTGGCCGAACCCCCAAAGCGCAGCGGCGCTGCGATGGCTGAGCATCGCGTGCTCGCCACAGGCGAGCACCGCCGCCATCCACCCTCCCTCCCGACTGACATGAGGGCGCCCCACGGCGTAGATCCCAGTCCGCACCGGATGGAGTCGCCCGATCTTCACGCGATGTCGAATCCCCTTGGGCGTATATCCCAGCTCCAACAGCTGCCTGCGCGACATAACCCAGTGCTGCCGGCGAGCCAACTCCCACGCCCCCAGCCGGGTCGTTTCCACACTTTGGGCCCTCATAGGGGCTCAAAGTCTGGAAACGACCTTGGTTCTCCCCCCTCAGGCGGACGGGAGGGCGGAAGGTGGGGGTTTTCTTGTGCGTTGATTCCCCGTATGCACGACGTCTGCGCGGTCATCGTCTCCCACAACGGCAAGGGCTGGCTCGAGGCCTGCCTCTCCACCTTGTTCGACGCTGCGGAGGAGATCGACCTGGACGTGGTCGTCGTCGACAACGGCTCGGACGGCACCGCCGCCTACGTCGAGGAGCACTTTCCAGCGGCCCGCACTCTCACCTGCGCGAACCGCGGCTTTGGTGCCGCCAACAACGTCGGCTTGGAGATGGCCGGCGCTCGTTACGTCCTCTTCCTCAACCCGGACACGGAATTCCTCGCGGGCAGCCTGGCGGAACTCGTCGCCGCCCTCGACCACCGGCCGCACATCGGCCTCGCCGGTGTCCGCCAGGTTGGGACCAGGGGAGAGCTGGCACCGAGCATGCGGCGCTTCCCGTCGACGCGAAACATGCTGGCCGAAGCCCTCGGGGTCGAGCGGATCCCGCTCCTGCGCCGCTTCCTCGGCGAGCGCGTCCTCTCGCCTGCCCGCTACGAGCGCGAAACCCGCTGCGACTGGACCTCCGGGTCCTTCATGCTGGCCCGCGCGGAGGCCCTGCGCGCCTGCGGTGGTTTCGACGAGAGCTTCTTCCTCTTCTCCGAGGAGAGCGACCTCTGCTGGCGCCTTCGCGACGCCGGCTGGGACGTCGTCCACTTGCCGCAGGTGACGATCCGCCACTTCGAGAGCGAGCGTTCGGCGACGCCGCGGATGGAAGCCCAGTCCGCCTACGGCCGCCTCCAGTTCGCCCGCAAGCATTTCGCCCGCGTTCCTCCCTACCGGCTGGCGATGGTGCTTCGCTACGCCCTGCGAGCCCGCCGTCCGGCCGCCCGCGCCGCCCTCGAGGCGACGCTCAAAGAGCAGCCGCCGCTCGCCTCGCCACCGCAGCAGCCGCTCGAAGCTCAGGCGACGATCGTCAGCGCGCTCGGCGCCACCCGCAGCTCGATCCGCTCGCGCTCGCCGATGTAGTCGCCGTCGACCTGGAGGGGGAAGGGGCGAACACCGCCGTCCTTGTCGAAGGACGCGGTCTCGACAACCGCGTGGGTGACGTCGTCGAAGTGGGCGACCTGCTTGTGCCGCGCCGCCGGCTTGGTCTCGCTGAAGAGGCGGGTGATCAGGGTCGGCATGTCCCGCTGCGCCGCCCGCTTCAGCACCGCGATCGAGAGCGTGCCGTCGTCGATCGCGATCCCCTCGCAGACTCGGATCGGGTGGGTGGTGAAGTAGGTGAAGGGATCGGAGTTCTGGACGATCGCAGTAACCCCCTCGACCGGCTCGGCGCCGTCGACCGTCGTCCGCACCCGCACCGGGTTGACGAGGTACCTGCGGTAGAAGCTCGAGACCCCGGCCCAGCTGTAGTAGTAGGGGCCGGCGTTGCCCTTCAGGGTCGGGTTGCGGTCGACCCGCTTGACGACGCTGGCGTCGATCCCGACCCCACAGGAGAAGACGAAGTAGCGACCGTCGACCATCCCCAGATCGATCTTTCGCGGCTGCCAGTCGTCCGCCAGGGTCAGCAGGTGCTCGGTCGCGTCGTCGACGTCGTTCGGAATCCCCAGCGTCCGGCAGACGACGTTGGTCGACCCGCCGGGCAGGACCGCCACCGGCAGATCCGAGCCGGCGAGCCCGTTCGCGACCTCGTTCAGGGTCCCGTCGCCGCCGAACGCGACGACGACGTCGTAGCCCCCGTCCTGCGCCTCCCGCCCGATCTCGGTCGCGTGGTTCTGCGCCTGCGTCGAGACCGCTTCGACGTCGAAGCGCCCCTGCAGCGCGTAGACCACCAGGTTCTTCAGCCGGTCCGAGACCGTCGTCGCATAAGGGTTGACGATCAGCAGCATCCGCTTCTTGTGCGGCTTGCGGCGGCGGAGGGAGCGGAGCTGCGCGGGCACGGAGGCTGCAGCCTATTGCGAGGGCGCTGCGACTACCCTGCCGCCGATGGTCAACCGCCGCGAGCTGGTCGCGATCTTCCTCGGCGGCGCCATCGGGGCGCTGCTGCGGGCCGGACTGGGTGAAGCGATCCCGCCCGGGGCGGGGGAGTGGCCTTGGGCGACCTTCCTGGTCAACATCGTCGGGGCCGCCCTGCTCGGCTACTGGTTCACGGCGCTCCCGCACACCAGCTACCGGCGGCCGCTGCTGACGACCGGGTTCTGCGGGGCACTGACCACCTTCTCGACGGTGCAGCTGGAGCTGCTGAAGATGATCGAAGCGGGGCGGCTGGGCCTAGCGGCCGCGTACCTGGCCGCCAGCGTGCTCGCCGGCCTCGCCGGGGCGCAGGCCGGAACCCTCGTCGCCCACCGGGCGGAGGCCGCGTGAGCTGGGCGGTCTGGATCGGCGTCGCCGTGCTCGGCGGCTGCGGAGCGCTCGCCCGCTTCGGGCTCACCCTGCTGGTCGCCGACCGCCTGCACCCGCACCTGCCGGTCGGCACGCTCGCCGTCAACCTCAGCGGCGCCTTCCTGCTCGGCCTGCTGGCCGGCGCCGCGGTCGGAGGCGACGTCCGCCTCCTCTTCGGCGCCGGCGCCCTCGGCGCCTACACCACCTTCTCGACCTGGATGATCGAGACGCAGCGGATCGAGGAGGCCGGCAAACGCCGCATCGCCGTGACCAACGTCGTCCTCAGCATCGTCCTCGGGCTGGCCGCCGTCGCCCTCGGCCACGCGCTCGGCCGGCAGCTCTAGCTACACGACCTCGTAGCGAATAACGGCGCCGTCCTCGGCTCCCCGCACCCGCCCTTCGTTGACGAGCAGGTCGGCGTGGCCGATCACCTCGGAGAGGGTGAGGAAGGCCTGGGTGACGGCGACGTTCCCCCACAGCGCCTGCGCAAGTTCGTATCCGGTCCGCGGCCGCTCGGCGATCAGGCGGTAGAGCTTCTCCTTGCGCCGCTCGTAGCCGGCGAAGCGGGAGTCGATCAGCTCGGCGTGGTCGGTGATCGGCTCGCCGTGACCGGGCAGGACGACCTCGGCCGGCATCTCCCGGGTCTTCTTCAAGGACTCGATGTAGGTGACGAGCGCCTGTGGGCGCTCGCTGGATCCGTCGAGCGGCCGGGCGAGCAGCGGGTTGGAGGAGATCTTCGGCAGCAGGTGGTCGGCGGCGAGGAGGATCTTCCGTTCCTCGTCCCAGAAGATCGTGTCGGAGGGGCTGTGGCCGGGCCGGTGCAGGACCTCGAGCCGCCGTTCGCCGAGCTCCAGCGTCCCGCCGTCGTCCAGCGGCCGGGTCACGGTCACGTGCGATCCCCAGCCGCGGAAGCTGCGGGAGACGCTGCGCAGCGCCACCGTCACGTCCTCGGGAATGCCGTTGCGCAGCATCACCTCGACCGCGAACTCGTCCTCCAGCTCGGCGTCCTCCTCGAAAGAACCGAGCCGCCGCGCCGCCGCTCCCAGCGCCGCCACCTCGGCGCCCGAGTGCTCGACGAGGATCTCGACCAGGCCGAGGTGGTCGATGTGCTGGTGGGTGACGACGATCAGCTCCAGGTCGGCGAGCGAGTGGCCGCGCTCGGCCAGCCGCGCGGTCAGCTCGTCGAGCGCTTTGCCCGAGTTGGGACCGGTGTCGACGAGCGTCAGCGGCTCGTCCTCGATCAGGTAGCAGTTGACCCGCCCGACCGCGAACGGGGTCGGGATCGCGAAGCGGTGGATGCCGGCCAGAGCCGCCTGCTCGAGCGCCTGCTCCGGCGTCGCCGTCACGCGCGGATCAAGTCGAGGATCTCGTCGCGGCGGCGCTCCATGTCTTCGCGGGAGACCAGCGACTCGAGGTTCAGGCGCAGCAGCGGCTCGGTGTTGGAGGGGCGGACGTTGAAGTGCCAGTCCTCGTGGTCGATCGAGACGCCGTCGAGATGGGTCACCTCGGCCCCCTCGCCGTAGCGCTCCTCGATCTCCCTCATCTTCGCCTCCTGGTCATCCACTTCGGAGTTGATCTCGCCGGAGATGAAATACCTGGCGCGGAACTCCTCCATCAGCTCGGCCAGCGTGCGGCCGTCGAGCGAGAGCAGCTCGAGGACGAGCAGCGCCGGGATCGCCCCCGAGTCGGCGTTCCAGAAGTCGCGGAAGTAGTAGTGGCCGGAGACCTCGCCGCCGAACGCCGCACCCTCCTCGCGCATCCGTGCCTTGAAGAAGGCGTGGCCGACGCGGGAGAGGTCGGAGCGGCCGCCCTCGGCGGCGACCAGGTCCGGCACCGCCCGGCTCGAGCGCGGGTCGTAGAGGATCGTCGCGCCGGGGTTCTTCTGCAGGACCGAGCGGGCCAGCAGCGCGCAGATGAAGTCACCGTCGCAGAAGCTCCCGTTGCCGTCGATGAAGAAGCAGCGGTCGGCATCGCCGTCCCAGGCGATCCCGAGGTCGGCGCCGCTCGACTTGACGCGGTCGATGATCATTCGCCGGTTCTCCTCCAGCAGCGGGTTCGGCTCGTGGTCGGGGAACTCGCCGTTGGGGACGAAGTACATCTCCTCCAGCTCCAGCGGCAGCTGCTCGAGGATCGGGCCGGCCATCGGCCCGGCCATCCCGTTGCCACCGTCGACCACGACCACCATCGGCTTAACTGACGATGCATCGATAAAGGAGAGCGCGTGGGCGTGGTACTCGTCCCAGATGTCGACCTCTTCGACGCCGCCGCCGCCCGGCGCCTCGCCGAGCCCACCCTCGATCTCGGCCCTGACGTCGCCGATCCCGGCGTCGCCGGAGAGCGGCAGCGCCCCCTCGCGTACCAGCTTGACCCCGGTGTAGGCCTTGGGGTTGTGGGAGGCGGTGACCATCGCGCCGCCGTCGAGCTCCCGCGAGCCGACCAGGTGGTAGAGCATCTCGGTCGCGACCTGGCCGGCGTCGACCACGGTCGCGCCCTCGGCGACGAGGCCGTCGCGCACCGCGCCGGCTATCGCCGGCGCGGTCAGCCGCATGTCCCGTCCCAGCCCGATCCGCAGCTCGCCCGTGTTTTTCCCGCGCAGCCGTCCCAGCACCCGGGCAAAGGCGCGGCCGATCGCCAGCGCCGTCGTCTCGTCCATCTCCGACCCGTGCAGTCCGCGGATGTCGTAGGCCTTGAAAATCCCGGGCGGGGCCAGGGGGGACTGGTCGCTCAAAACGCTCCTTTCAGAGCCTCGTAGCTCTGCTCGATCGATTGCGGCATCACTTTGGTGTCGGCGATCACAGGCATGAAGTTGTTGTCGCCGGCCCAGCGGGGGACGACGTGCATGTGGATGTGGTGCTCGACGCCGGCGCCCGCGACCCGGCCCTGGTTGAAGCCGACGTTGTAGCCGTGGGGGTCGTACACGCTCTCCAGCCGCTCCATCGCCCGCTGCGCCAGCGCCATCATCTCCGCCAGGGTCGCCGCCGGGATCTCCTGCAGGCGGCCGACGTGGTCGTACGGCGCCACCATCAGGTGCCCGTTCGTGTAGGGGAAGAGGTTGAGGATCACGAAGCTGTGCTCGCCGCGGTGGACGATCAGGTTCGCCTCGTCGTCTTCCGCTGCCGGCTTGGCGCAGAAGATGCACTCCTCCTCGATGTCCTTGGACGCGTCCTTCACGTAGGCGAGGCGCCAGGGCGCCCAGATGCGGAAATTTGCCACGGGCCGACCATCCTACGAGAGGGCCCCTGCCGCAGGCGCCGTTATAACCAGCGGCGCTTGCGGAAGTAGAAGACGAGGCCCACCAGCACCACGGCCATCAGTCCGAGGACGACGAAGAAGCCGGCCGCGTCGCCCTGGTCGGGGACCCAGGTGTTCATCCCCATCACGCTGGCGATCAGGGTCAGCGGCAGGATCACGACGCTGATCGAGGTCAGCACCCGGAGGATGTCGTTGAGGCGGTGGGAGATCACCGACTCGTTGGTCTCCTCGAGCGCCTCGGCGACCTCCTTGTAGTTCTCGAGCATGTCCCAGATCCGCTCGTGGGCGTCGACGATGTCGTCGAAGTAGATCTCGAGGTCGAGGTCGGAGGCGAGGTAGCGCCCCTTCACTTTCTCCAGCTCCCGCAGCACCGGCCGCTGCGGCCGGATCACTTTGCGGAAGTTGATGATCTCCTGCTTGACGTTGGAGATGTCGCGGACGACCTCCTCGGCCCGCTCTTCGAAGATCTGGTCCTCCAGCGAGTCGAGCTTGTTGCCGATCTTGCGCAGCATCGGGAAGCAGTAGTCGAAGCTGTCGTCGACCAGGCGGTAGAGGAGGTAGCCGGAGCCGCGGGAGAAGAGCTGTTCGCGCAGCTCCTCTTTGGTCCGGCAGCGCTCGAACAGGTACTCGACCGGCTGCAGCGGCAGGTTCGGGATCGTCACCACGTAGTCGGGGCCGACGAAGACGTCGAGCTCGCCGGTGCCCAGCCGCCCGGCCTGAGGATCGAAGACGGGGAGGTGGAGGACGATGAAGAGGTAGTCGTCGTAGACGTCGATCTTCGGCCGCTGGTTGCGCGAGAGCACGTCCTCGAGGTCGAGCGCGTGGAACTCGAAGTGCTCCTCCAGCCAGGTTCGCTCGAGGCTGCCCGGCCACTCGATGTTGACCCAGCGCAGGCCGTTGGAGTCGATCTGCTCGACGTTCGGCTGCTGGGGCTCAGGCGCCGTCGGCTGAGAGACGAGCTCGCCGCGCCGGCTCCGAGGCCGGGGCAGCCTCGGTTTCGGAAGGTTCGGCATCGGCCGGCCCTCGCGCAATCTCGTGCAGAAGCGTCATCTCGTCGCCTAGGTTAGTCGTGCGCCACGAAATACGTGGATTGCAGCTTGCATTGGTTGCCGGCCGCCAGCGGCTCCTGTATCGTTGCCTCCACATAAGCGCCACATCTAGAGGGGTGGAGGGACTGGCCCATTGAAGCCCCGGCAACCATCGCGATCGCAAGGTCGAGACAGGTGCCAAATCCAGCAGGTCTCCAGAAGATCGGGACCTGAAAGATGTGGGGGATGTCCGACCCGGACCTCGCCCCACAGATGGCGAGGTTTTTTTCGTAGAAGCGGAAACGAGGATCGGATGTCAGTCGAGAGCTTGAAGTGCAAGGAGTGCGGGACCACCTACGAGCTGGACGCCCGCTACGTCTGTGAGAACTGCTTCGGGCCGCTGGAGGTCGCCTACGACTTCAGTGGGCTCAACGCGGCGGAGGTGAAGCGCGGGATCCAGGCCGGGTCGCAGGGGATCTGGCGCTACCGGGACTTCCTGCCGTTCGCCGGCAGGGCGAGCGACCCGCTGGAGCCCGGCTTCACGCCGCTGCTGCGCGCCGACCGGCTGGCCGAGCGGCTCGGGGTCGGGGCGGAGATCTTCATCAAGAACGACGCCGCCAACCCGACCCACTCCTTCAAGGATCGGGTCGTCGCCGTCGCCGTCGCGAAAGCGAAGGAGCTCGGCTTCGAGACCGTCGCCTGCGCCTCGACCGGCAACCTCGCCAACGCCGTCGCCGCCCATGCCGCCGCGGCCGGCCTCGACTCCTACGTCTTCGTCCCCGCCAACCTCGAGGAGCAGAAGCTGCTCGCGACCGGCGTCTACGGGACCAACCTGGTCGGCGTCCGCGGCAACTATGACGACGTCAACCGGCTCTGCACGCAGCTCGCCGAGACCCACCCCTGGGCCTTCGTCAACGTCAACCTGCGCCCCTACTACGCCGAGGGCTCGAAGACGCTCGCCTACGAGACCGTCGAGCAGCTCGGCTGGGAGCTGCCGGACCGGGTGGTCTCCCCGATCGCCTCCGGCTCGCTCTTCACCAAGCTCGGCCGCGGCTTCCAGGAGTGGCTCGACCTCGGCCTGGTCAAGGGGGAGCAGCCGACCTTCAACGGCGCCCAGGCCGAGGGCTGCAGCCCCGTCGCCACCGCCTTCGCCGAAGGCTGGGACGTCTGCAAGCCACAGCGGCCGGAGACGATCGCCAAGAGCCTCGCGATCGGCGACCCCGCCGACGGCCCCTACGCGGTCGAGCACGCCCGCCGCACCGGCGGCGGCGTCGACTCGGTCACCGACCAGGAGATCCGCGAGGGGATCAAGCTGCTGGCCGAGACCACCGGGATCTTCACCGAGACCGCCGGCGGCGTCACCGTCGGGGTCCTCCGCAAGCTGGCCGAACGGGGCGAGCTGGCGGACGGCGAGCGCGTCGTCGTCTACATCACCGGCGAGGGGCTGAAGACGCTCGACGCCACCCGCGATACGTTCCAGATGCACGAAATCGACCCCGCCCTCGAGAGCTTCGAGGCCGAGTTCCCGCAGGAGGTAGCCGTCTAGATGCCCGTCACCGTGAAGATCCCGACCCAGCTTCGCGCCGCCACCGGCGGCCAGGCTGAGCTGGAGGTTGAGGGTGGGACCGTCGGGGAGGTCCTCGACGCCGTCTTCGAGGCCCACGGCGGCCTCAAGGACCGGATCACCCAGAACGGCGACCTGCGCCGCTTCGTCAACGTCTACGTCTCCGGCGAGGACATCCGCTTTCAGCAGGGATTGGAGACCAGCATCAACGACGGCGACGAGGTCACCATTCTTCCTGCCGTAGCCGGCGGCTGAGCCTCTCCGAACTTCGGGGGGCTATAACCCCCAAATGTCGGAATCGATGAAACCACCCGTCGTCATTCTCTGCGGCGGCCGCGGGACGCGGCTGCGCGAGCGGACCGAGTCGGTGCCTAAGGCGCTGGTCGAGATCGGCGGCCGGCCGATCCTCTGGCACGTGATCCAGATCTACGCCGCCCAGGGGTTCCATCGCTTCCTGCTGGCGACGGGATACATGGGCGAGGCGGTGGCGGAGTTCGCCGCGGCTGAACGCTGGCCGGACGGGGTCCTGGTCGACTGCGTCGACACTGGCCTCGATACGCCGACGGGCGGGCGTATCGCGGCGCTGGCGGACGGGGTGCGGGGGCAGCGCTTCTGCGCCACCTACGCCGACGGCGTCGCCGACGTCGACCTCAACGGGCTGCTCGAGTTCCACGAGCGGCACGGCGCCCTTGCCTCCGTAACCGTCGTCCGACCCGACCTCCAATGGGGCGTCGCCGAGCTCGACGGCGAGGCGGTGACCGGCTTCGTCGAGAAGCCGCGCAGCGAGCACTGGATCAACGGCGGCTTCTTCTGCTTCGAGCCGGGTGTCCTCGACTACCTCGATGGCGAGAGCGTGCTGGAGCGCGAGCCGCTCTCGCGTCTGGCCACCGATGATCAATTGCGCGCCTTCCGCCACGAGGGGTTCTGGGACTGCATGGACACCTACAAGGACGCGGTCGTCCTCAATGACCTCTGGACCGCCGGGCGCGCGCCCTGGCGGATCTGGGACTCCGCGGCGGTGTAGGCGTGAAGCGCTCTCTGGTCACCGGCGGCCACGGCTTCGTTGCCTCCAACCTGGCCCGGGCGCTGCTCGAACGCGGCGATGCGGTCTCGGTCCTCGACCTGGCGCCGCCGCCGCGCTCGGGGTTGGTCCTGCAGGGGATCGCCTCCGAGGTGCAGCTGCTCGAAGCCGACCTCCGCGACGCCGCCGCGGTCAACGCGGCGATCGCCGCCGGCGAGTTCGACGTCGTCTTCCACCTCGCCGCCCAGACCCTGGTCGGGCCGGCGATGGCCGACCCGACCCAGACCTTTGAAGTCAACGTCCGCGGCACCTGGAGCCTGCTCGAGGCCTGCCGTCGCGCCGACGTCCCCGCGGTTGTCGTCGCCTCTTCCGACAAGGCCTACGGGCCCAGCGAGGAGCTGCCCTACCGCGAGGACATGCGGCTCAACCCGGCCTCGCCGTACGAGGCGAGCAAGGCGGCGGCCGACGCGATCGCCCTCAGCTACCGCCCCGCCTACGGGCTGCCGGTGGCGGTGACCCGCTTCGCCAACATCTACGGCGGCGGCGACCCCAACTTCTCCCGCCTGATCCCGGAGGCGATCGCCGCCGTCCTCGACGGCCGCCGGCCGCAGATCCGCTCCGACGGCAGCCCCGAACGGGACTTCCTCTACGTCGGCGACGCCGTCGCCGCCTACCTGGCGGTGGAGAGCGCGGTCGGGGCCGGCGGCCCCGGCGCCGGCGAGGCCTTCAACGCCGGCGGCGAGCGGCCCTTCTCGGTCGCCGAGGTGCTGGAGACGATCGTCGAGGTCTCGGACACCGACCTCAGCCCCGAATACCTCGGCACCGGCAACCCCGACGGCGAGATCGACCGCCAGTTCGTCGATTCGGCCAAGCTGCGGGAGATGACCGGCTGGGCGCCCGAGGTTGAGCTGCGCGACGGCCTGATCCGCACGCTGGACTGGTACCGGGACCACGGCGAGCTGCGGCCCGAGGCGGCCGGAGCGGCCGGCTAGGCTGAGCGCCATGTGCGGGCGCTTCACCAACGCGACCAAGGACACGAAGAAGATCGCCGACCGCTTCCAGGTCGAGCTGGAGAAGGCGCTGGAACGGAGCGGCGCCGGGGCGCCGGCGAAAGAGTCGGCCAAGGACGGGGGAGAGGCGAAATCCCCCGGCAAGGAGAAATCGCCCCCGGGCTTCGGGCGCTTCAATGTCGCCCCCACCCAGGAGGTGCTGGTCGTCCGCGCCTCGCCGGAGCCCGAGAAGGCCGAACAGGGGGCCCGCGAGGCACGGCTGATGCGCTGGGGCCTGGTCCCCGTCTGGGCCAAGGACCTCAAAGTCGGCTACCGGATGATCAACGCGAAAAAAGAGAACTTGATGAAGAGCCGCGCCTACGGGCCGCTGGTCGGCAAGTTCCGCCACCGCTGCCTGATCGTCGCCGACGGCTTCTACGAGTGGATGAAGGCCGAGGACCCGAAGCAGCCTCGCCAGCCCTGGCACTTCCAGGTCGACGGCGGCGAGCCGTTCGCCTTCGCCGGGCTCTGCACCCGCAAGGAGTGGTCGGACCCCGAGGAGCGCGGCTACGACGACGGCTACCTCTACACCTGCACGCTGGTGACGACGACGCCGAACAAGGTGGTCGCCCCGGTCCACGACCG
>CAMLHB010000058.1 GCA_946479725.1 uncultured Actinomycetes bacterium
CACGAGGAGTACGCGGTCCAGCGCTGGCCGGAGACCAAGCGCCTGCTGGGGCTGCTGGTCAACTCCTCCGGGCGGGCGCACGGGCGCAACGCCCGGCGGCTGGTCCACGCGGCGCGCAAACAGGACCGGCGGCTGGCGGTGGCGCTGCTCGCCGCCGCGGTCTCGCACACGCCCGAGGGCGAGGAGGTGCTGCGCGGGGCGCGGATGCGGATGGCGCGGAAACCCTCGGCGGTGGCGCGGGAGCTGCTGAAGAACTTCCCCAAGGGGGGGAAGCGGCGGCGCAAGCGGAAACGCAAAGACTCAAAACCGCGTCAGGTGGACCTCGCCGGCGCCGACGGAAATTCGGTTGCCGCTCGGAGTGACAACGACGAGGTAGCCCCGGTCGTCGACGCCGTCGGCGACTCCTGAGCCGTCGTCCCAGGCAATCTCGCGGCCTAGGAGTGCGTCGCGTCGGCGCCACTCGGTTAGGACTTCGGATGGGTCTGCTTGGACCCAGTGATTCAGGCGCTGGTTGAGGGCTTCGGTTGCACGGTGAGGGACCGAGGGAGGGGGTCCGGCGGGCAACAGCGGGGAGGGCCCGGCGGACCCCCTCCCTCGGTCCCCGGCGCGGTCGCTGAAGAGTGAGATGGCCGTCCGACGGAGGTCGGGGGGGAACTCGGATTCTTGGATCGTGAGGTTGAGGCCGATGCCTATTACTGCCCAGCCGTCCTGGGGGCGGGCCTCGATGAGTACACCCGCGAGCTTCTTGCCTTCGACGTGGATGTCGTTGGGCCACTTGACCTTGCAGGTCAGGGTGGGGTTCAGCTGTTCGGCGGCCTCGGCGACGGCTAGGGGAACAGCTAGGGGGAGCATCGTGTGGTGCTCCTCGAGGGGGCGGACGATTGCTGAGTAGAGGAGGGCTTTGCCCGGCGGAGCGGTCCAGGTGCGGCCTTGGCGGCCGCGGCCGGCGGTTTGCTCCGAGGCGGTGACGACGGTGCCGTGGGGGGCTCCGGCGGCGGCGAGCTCGCGGGCGCGCGTGTTGGTCGAGTCGGTCGCGCTGTAGTGGCGGTGGGGGAGGCCGATGGCGCTTTCCTCTCGCATAGCGAGAGTTTCGCGCCACTCAGCCCGTGGCGTCGGCGAGGAGGGCCGCTAGCAGGCCCTCGATGTCGTGGCGCTCGGCCTCGACGTCGACGTGGAGGCCGGCGGCGCGGGCGGTCTCGCTGGTGATCGGGCCGATTGAGACGATGCGAGCGTTGCGGGGGAAGCGGTCACCGAGCGCCTCGGTCAGGTTGGTGACGGTCGAGGAGGAGGTGAAGGTGACGTAGTCGGCGCTCTGGGCGGCTTCGATCTCTTCGTCGCCCGGCTGCTCGCGGACGGTCTCGTAGAGGGCGACGACGTCGACCTCAACACCGCGCTCGCGCAGTGCGTCCGGGAGGACGTCGCGGGCCTCGGCGGCGCGGGCGACGAGGACGCGGCTGCCCTCCACCTTGACGTCGGCGAGCGCCTCGATCAGCGCCTCGGCGACGAAGCGCTCGGGGACGACGTCGGCGGCGATCCCGTGCTCGGCGAGCGCGCGGGCGGTGCCGGGACCGATCGCGGCGACGGTGGTGCCGGCGAGGGCGCGGGCGTCGCGGCCGCCCTTGCCCATCGCCTCGAAGAGGAGATGGACGCCGTTGGGGCTGGTCAGGCAGATGAGGGAGTAGTCGCCGAGTGCGGTTACCGCCTCGCGCACCTTGGCGCCCTCGATCCGCGGCTCGATCCGGATCGCCGGCAGCTCGACCACCTCGGCGCCGAAGCCGCGCAGGGTAGCGGCGAGGCCGCTGGCCTGAGCACGGGCGCGGGTGACGACGACGCGGCGGCCGTGCAGCGGCTGCTGCTCGAGCCAGGCGAGCTGCTCACGGCGCTTGGCGACCTCGCCGATGACGATCAGCGCCGGGGCTTTGACGGCCTCGCGCTCGACTGCCTCGGCGATCGTCCCCAGAGTTGCGGAGACGGTCCGCTGTCCCGGCCAGGTTCCGCGTTCAATCGCGGCGGCGGCCTCCCCGGGATCGCGCCCCGCGGCGATCAATGAGGCGGCGTTCTGCCCCAGCCGTTTCACCCCCATGTAGAAGACGAGGGTGCCGGGGAAGCGGGCCAGCGCCTCCCAGTCGAGCGCGCTCTCCTCCTTCTCAGGGTCCTCGTGGCCGGTGACGAAGGCGACCGCGGAGGCGTCGTCGCGGTGGGTGACCGGGATCCCGGCGTAGGCGGTGGCGGCGACGCCGGCGGTGACGCCGGGCACGACCTCGAACACGACCCCCGCCTCGCGCAGCGCTTCGCCCTCCTCGCCGCCACGGCCGAAGACGAACGGGTCGCCGCCCTTGAGTCGGACGACGCTCTTGCCCGCACGCGCGGCCTCGATCAGCCGCTCGCCGATCTCATCCTGCGGCACCGAAGACACCCCCGGCTGCTTGCCGACGTAGACCAATTCGGCGTCGCCGCGGGCTCCGTCGAGAGCACCGGGCGGGATCAGCCGGTCGTAGAAGACCGCGTCGGCGCTGGCGATCAGCTCCAGCGACCGCGCCGTCATCAGCCCCGGGTCACCGGGCCCCGCCCCGACGAGATAAACGACCCCACCCCGCCCGCTCACCGCAAAACCCTCCGCCGACGGGACGATTTCGGTCCATATAGGACCGTTTTCGGCCCGTCGGCCATCAGTTTTGGGCCTCCGCGCGGTCGAGGAGCTCGCGGGCGCCGGCGCCGCGGAGGCGCTGGGCGAGTTCGACGCCGGCAAGGGCGGGCTGCTCGGCGTCGCCCTCGACCCGGTCGCGCAGCCACTCACTGCCGTCGGGTAGGCCGACGAACGATTCGATCTCGATCCGGTCGCCCAAGATGCGGGCGTGCGCTCCCAGGGGGCTGGCGCAGGTCGCCTCCAGCAGGGCGACCACGGTCCGCTCGGCGGTCAGCTCGCGCATCGCTTTGAGGTCTCCGATCGCGGCGGCGGCCCCCTCTCCCGTCGCCTCGTCCTCGCTCCGCACCTGCAGGGCCAGCGCTCCCTGGCCGGCGGCCGGGACCATCGCCTCGGTCGGCAGCGCGAACCCGATCTCCCCCTCGCGGCCCAGCCGGCGCAGGCCGGCGGCGGCGAGGACGATCGCGTCGAGCTCCCCCTCTTCCAGCTTGCGCAGGCGGGTGTCGACGTTGCCGTGCAGCTCGGAGATCTCCAGGTCGGGACGGACCGCCAGCAGCTGGGCGCGACGGCGCAGGCTCGCGGTCCCCACCCGCGATCCCTCGGGCACCTCCTCCAAAGAGTCGCCGATCCCGATCCAGACGTCGGCCGGGTCCTCGCGCGCGGGCACCGCGGCGATCTCCAGCCCCTCAGGCATCTGCCCCGGCAGATCCTTGGCTGAGTGGACGCCGAGCTCGGCGTCCCCCGCCAGCAGCAGCCGCTCGACCCCGCGCACGAACCGCGACTTGTCCCCCGGCTCGCCGTCGGAGGTCGCCGTCACCAGCTCGGCACCGCCGAGTCGGTCGGCCACCCACTGCGCCTGCGTCAGGGCCAGCTTGCTGCCCCTGGTTGCGATCCGCAAGGCCTCAGCCCTTTTTGCGATCGCGGCGCAGCTCGGTGACGTTCGACCGCGTCTCGCCCTCCGGCTCGGTCTCGACGTCGAGACCGAAGAGCTCGCGCAGGGCGCTGACGTAGTGGTAGGCGTCGTCGGAGCCGGCCGAGCGGCGGATCCTCAGGGTCGGCTCGTGCAGCAAGCGTGAGGCGATCGCCCTTGCCATCGTCTCCAACCGCTCGCGGTCACCCTCGCTCAAACGCTCCCAGCGGCTCTCGTTCTCGGCCAAGACGCGGCGCACGACCTCGTCGCCGCGCTCCCGCAGGGCGCTGATCGTCGGCACCACCTCCAGCGAGGCGAGCCAGCGTTCGAAGCGGTCCAGCTCGGCATCGACGATCCGCTCGGCCCGGGCCGCCTCCCCCTCGCGGCCGCCCTGGTTGCGTTCGACGATCTGCTGGACGTCGTCGATGTCGTGGACGCTGACGCCGGCGACCTCGCGGCAGGCGGGCTCGACGTCACGCGGCACCGCCAGGTCGATCGCCAGCAGCGGCCGCTCGGGCCGCGCCGCCATCACCTGCTCGAGACCGTCGCGCTCGACGATGTGGTGAGGTGAGTTGGTCGCCGAGACGACGATGTCGGCGCTTGTCAGCTGCTCGGGCAGCTCGTCGAAGCGGACGGCGGTGCCGTCGAAGCGCTGGGCGAGGCCGATCGCGCGGTCGTAGTGGCGGTTGGCGACGAAGACCGTGGCGACGCCCCGGGCGACCATCGCCTTGGCGACCAGCTCGGCGGTCTCGCCGGCGCCGACGACGAGCACGCGCTTGGCGGAGAGGTCGCCGATCGCCCGCCGCGCCAGCTCGACGGCAACGGAGGGGATCGAGACGCCCTTCTGGCTGATCCCGGTCTCCTCGCGGGCGCGCCCGCCGGCGGTGAGGGCTCCGCGGAAGAGGCGGTTGAGGATCGGCCCGGTTGCTCCCTCGACCAGCGCCAGCTCATAGGCGCGTTTGACCTGGCCCTGGATCTCGGCCTCGCCGAGGATCATCGAGTCGAGGCCGGCGGTCACCTGCAGGAGGTGGCGGGCGGCCTCGCCAGCGCGCAGCGAGTACAGGTGACCAAGCAGCTCGGTGGGGCGGATCCCGGCCTGGCGGGTGAGGACGCCGAGCGCGGTGGACTCGGCCTCGACCGGATCGGAGACGATCAGGTAGAGCTCGGTGCGGTTGCAGGTCGAGATCGCCGCCGCCTCGTGGATGCCGCTCGCCGCGGTCAGCTCGGCGAGAGCGCTGACGGCGCGGCCCTCGGTCAGCGAGAGGCGCTCGCGCAGGTCGAGGGGAGCGGTCTTATGGGAGACGCCGAGCGCAAGCAGCTCAGACATGAGGCGCCGCCTCCTCCGCTTCGCGTCCGGGGGCGGCTTCGCTCTCCTTGTTCCGCTCGGCGATCTCGGCTACTTCCCGCAGTTCCTTCTCGATCCGCTGCACTTTCGCTGCCATGATCGACAGGTAGATGACGAGGAGGACGACGAAGACGACGTAGGCGCCGGCGACGTACTTGCCGGCCTCGTCGAGCGGCAGCGCCGGCGCCCCGAAGAGGATCTCCATCAGCTCACCTCCGGGGCGATCCGGGAGCTGCCGCCGCCGACCGGCGCGTCGAGGGCGCGGCGCAGGCGCTTGACCTGGCCCGAGGCGCTCTTCGCGGTCAGCTCGAATTTGACCAGCGTCAGCCACAGCAGCGCCATCGCCGCCAGCGAGCAGAGAAAGGTGAGCATCATTTCGCCCGGCATCCCGCCTTCGGCGGTGGCGAAGGTGCGCGGGTGGACGAGACTCTGCGCCATCCGCACCGCCATGAAGTTGAGCGGCACGAAGGCGCCGGCGGTGACCGCGAAGACCGAGGCGTAGCGGGCCTGGCGGTCGCGGTCTTCGATCGCGTAGCGGAAGGGGTAATAGGTCGCGTAGAGGAGGAAGACGATCAGGAAGCTGACCAGGGTCGGCTCGTCCCAGACCCACCAGTGTCCCCAGGAGGCCTTGGCCCAGATCGCCCCGGTGATCAGCACCGCGACGCCGAAGATCACCGAGATGTGGATCGAGACGTAGGAGTAGGCGTCCCACTTGCGGTTGTCGGTGCGCAGGTGGGCGATCGCGAAGCCGCCGCCGACGACGAAGCCGATCAGCGCCACGATCGCCAGCGGCACGTGCAGGTAGAAGATCTTCTGGATGAAGCCCTGGTCGCCGTCCAGCGGCGCGTAGAAGAAGACCAGCGAGAGCGACAGCGCCAGCATCGCCACGGTGGCGATCGAGAGGGGCTTCAGTCCTTTGCTGTACATGCTCAGAAGGAGGTGGTGACGGGTTGCTCCCGGTCAGTCCTCGAGGAGGAAGTCGAAAACGGCGTAGCCGACCAAGCCGAAGATCAGATCGTATAGACCGAGGACCATCAGCCAGGTGCCGAAGCGGTCGTAGGAGGGACCGCCCAGCGAGAGCAGGGGCTCGGTGGCGCCGGTGGCGGCGATCATCAGCGGCACCGCCAGCGGCAGCAGGACCAGCGGCACCAGTAGGTCGCGGGCGCGCGAGTTGACCGCCATCGAGGAGATCAGGGTGCCGGTGGCGGCGAGGCCGAGGTCAGTGAGGACAAGGACGAGAACCAGCGGGCCCAGGCCGGCGGCGTCTTCGAGGAAGAAGATCGCGAAGATCGGCACCGCGACCAGCTCCAGCGCCAGCAGGTAGACGACCAGGGCCGCCACCTTGGCGGTGAAGAGGACGCTGCGGTCGATCGGGGCGAGGCGGATCGCGTCGAAGCCGCCCTCCTCGCGCTCGGCGACGAAGAGGCGGTTGATGCCGAGGACGGCGGCGAACAGCAGGGTCGCCCAAAGGACGCCGGCGGCGAGGCTGCCGGAGAGGCTGGTGCGGTCGAGGCCGAAGCGGAAGATGACGAAGGTGGTGACGCTGAAGAGCGCCATCGCCGGCAGCGACTGCAGGGTGCGCAGCTCCGAGCGCAGGTCCTTGGCGAGGATCGCCGCGAAGGCGGCGCGGGAGGGGGTCACGAGACCACCGCCCGCTCGCCGATCCCCAGTTGCAGCACCTGGTCCGCCTCTGGGGTGTGCCGCTCGGGGTCGTGGGTGACGACGATGCGGGTGTGGCCGGCGCCGGGGCCGATCAGCTCGCGGGCCAGCTCGCGGCCCTCGGCGTCGAGGTTGGAGTCGGGCTCGTCGAGCAGCAGCAGCTCCGGCTGGTGGAGGATACAGCGGCAGATCGAGAGCCGCTGCCGCATCCCGGCCGAGAGCTCGGCGACCCGCTCGTCGGCGCGGCGCTCCATCCCCACCGCCCGCAGCAGCTCCTCGATCCGTCCCTCGGCCGCCGCCTGCCCTAGCCCGTGCAGGCGCGCCTGGAAGCGCAGGTTCTCGCGTCCGCTGAGGTCGCGGTAGAGCAGCGGCTCGTGCCCGAGGTAGCCGATCCGTCCGCGCAGTTTCCAGGCTTCGCGGGGCAGCGTGCAGCCGAGCACGGTCACCTCGCCGCCGCTCGGCCGCAGCAGCGTCGCCAGGATCCGCAGCAGCGTCGTCTTGCCGGCCCCGTTGGGACCGAGGACGACCAGCGAGGCGCCGCCCGCCAGCTCGAAGCCGACGCCGTCGAGCGCCGGCCGGTCGCCGTAGTCGCGCCGCAGCCCGGCGACGAGGATCGCGGGCCCGGCCTTCTCCTGCGCGGGGGGCATCGCCGGGGATTCTGAACCGTTGCGGTCCGATCGCGGCGGCATCGCTTAGGCTGCCGCGGCAATTTCGCCGGGGCCAGCCGGCCCCCGACAAGGAGGATGGATGAGAAGAACCAGTCAGATCGCGGCGCTATGCGCTGCGATTGCCGCCCTGTTCGCCCTCGGCGCCACGGCGGTCACCGCCGCCGGACCGGGAGAGACGGTCAAGGTCAAGTCCGAAGTCACGCTCGGAGCAACGGGCTACCAGGGCAAGGTCAAAGCCAAGAACTCCAACTGCGTCGGCGAACGGACCGTCGTCCTCAAGCAGAAGGGCCGGGGCGTGATCAGCCGCGCCACCTCGAAGCCGAACGGCAACTGGCGCGCCGACCTCGAAGAACTGAACGAAAACATCAAGGTCCCGGCCAAGGTCTTCGCCGAAGTGAAGCCCGCCGCCCAGGCGACCGCCGGTCCGATCTACAAGTGCCTCGCCGCCGTCTCCAAGACGGTCGAAATCGCCGGCGGCTGAGCCGCCCTCCGCGAGGCCGCGAGAACCCGGACGGTGTACGGGTTTTTGCGGCCTCGCGCCGTTTCACCCCGCTTTTAAGTCCCCCGATGTTTTTGTTTTCCCACGTGATTCGTTGAATACTCCCCTTTAGGGTGAGTACTGAGGGGGCGCGACGGGTCGCGATCATCACCGATGGGAACGGGCGCTGGGCTGCCCGGCGCAAGTTGCCGGTGCTCGAGGGCCATCGAGCCGGTGCCGAGAACCTGCGGGCGCGGATTCGCGACGCGGCTGAACTCGGGATCGAGGAGCTGGTGGTCTTTGCTTTCTCGACCGAGAACTGGGGACGCTCGGCAGAGGAGGTGCAGGGCCTGATGGCCCTGATTGCTCTCTATATCGAGCGGGAGACCCCGGCACTGCACGAGAACGGAGTGCGCATGCGGTTCATCGGCCGGCGCGAGGATCGGGTGCCGGCGCAGGTCATCGAGCGCATGGAGTGGGCTGAGGAGATGACGCGGGGGAACGATCGAATCACGCTGGTGATTCCGCTCAACTACGGGGGCCGTGCAGAGATCGTCGATGCCGCACGCGACTTCACCGGGAGCACCGAGCAGGAGTTTCGGGCGCATCTTTACGCACCGGATATGCACGACCCGGAGCTCATCATCCGCACCGGTGGTGACAAGCGCCTCTCCAACTACCTGCTCTGGCAGGCGGCTAGGGCAGAACTCGTCTTTCGCCAAGAGCTTTGGCCGGACTTCGATCGCGCCGCCTTTGAAACCGTGCTTGTCGAATACCTCCACCGACGTCGCTTCCGCGAGGCTCTGGCCGCGGAGCAACGCGAGCGCAATGCTTGAGCTGCGCGGGGTGGTCAAGCACTATCCCTCGGCCGGAGACGAGGTCGTGCGGGCGCTCGACGGCGTCTCGATGTCGGTCGGGGCGGGGGAGCTGGTGGCTCTCTATGGCCCGAGCGGATCCGGCAAGACGACCCTGCTGTCGATCGTCGCCGCTCTTGTGCCGGCAGACCGGGGTGACGTCTTGTTAGACGGGCGGCAGATCCCCAGCCGCTCGGTCCGGGAGGCCGCCAAATACCGGCGGCTCCAACTCGGATACGTCAGCCAGTCCCCAGACCTCTTGCCTGGAGTCTCCGCAATCGACAACGCTGCCCTGAAGCTGTTTGCGCTCCGCCTCGGAGTGAAGGAGGCCCATCGCCGCGTCACCCCTTTGCTGGAGCGCCTCGGACTCGGAGACCGACTTCACCATCGAGCCGAGGAGCTATCCGGGGGCCAGCGGCAGCGGGTGCTCCTGGCCCGCGCACTTTCCACTGAGCCGCAACTGATACTCGCCGATGAGCCGACCGGAAGCCTCGACAGCCGCCGCAGTGCCGAGGTGCTGGAGTTGCTGACCGAGACCTGCGAGGAACGGGACGTGGCGATGCTGCTGGTCACGCACGACCCGCAGGCTGCTCACTTCGCCCACCGGGTGCACACGCTCAGCGACGGTCGGCTTGCGGCCTGACTCTCTGCTTCGCTTCTACTTCGTCCGCCTACGCTCGCGACGTGGCGCCGAGCTGCTTGCTTTGGCGGGGATCGCGGTCGGAGTCGCGTTGGTATTCGCCGCGCTCGTCGCCAACGCCAGCCTCTCCGGCGCTGTACGGGAGCTGAGCAAGGGAGTTGTCGGGAAAGCGGACTTTCAGGTCGCGGCGAGGAGTACGGCAGGCTTCGATGCCAGGGTGCTGAGGCGGATCGGGCGCGTCCCTGGGGCTTCAGCCGTACCCGTTGTGGAAGCCCGGGTCAATCTCGTCGGCGCCGCCGGCCGTGTCTCGGTTCTCCTCGTCGGCGGCGATCCACGATTCCGGCGGAGCGGCGGGTTGGTCCTGTCAGATGGACTGGCGTCTCGGCTTGGCGCGCGGCAAGGTCAGACGGTTGCCGTGGAGGCGGCGACGGGAACGGCGCGAGCCCCCGTGGCGGTCGAGTCGGGATCTGCTCGTCTAGGAGCGTTGGCGGACGCACCGGTGGTTTTTGCGCCGTTGCCACTGGTCCAGGGTCTGACGGGAATGGGGCATCGCCTGAGTCGGGTCTTCGTAGCGGCCGCGCCCAATCGCGAACAGCGAGTCGAAGAAGCGCTCCGACGCATCGCGAATGGTCGTTTGAATCTGGCTCCCGCCGACCAGGAAGTCGCGGTCTTCGAACGAGCTGCTTATCCAACCAGCGCATCGACCACCCTCTTTTCACTGCTGAGCGGGGTCGTCGGCTTCCTCTTTGCCCTCAACGCGACGTTGTTGACCGTCCCTCAGCGGAGACGGCTGATCGAGGATCTGCGGCTGGCGGGGTACGCGCCCCCGACCGTGCTCAAGATCCTCCTTCTCGATGGGATTCTGCTTGGCCTCGCCGGCTCGGCGGTGGGCCTGATGCTCGGCGACCTTGCCTCGCGCCTGCTGTTCGACGCTGCCCCCGGCTACCTGGAATCGGCCTTCGCGATCAGCTCCCAGCGGATCGTCACCCTTAAAAGCGCTTTGGTGGCGGGCGCCAGCGGGATGCTCGCGGCCTGCCTTTCTGTTCTCTTCCCCGTCCGCGACTTCCTCCGCTTCCCCCCTCAGGCACCCCGCCAGGGGCTTACCGCTTCTTCTCAATTCGCACTGGGAGTGCTGGGAATCGGCAGCTTCGCAGTGAGCATCGCGATCGTTGCAGCGGCGCCGTCCTTCTCTTTGGTCGGCCTGGGCGTCCTCTTGCTCTCCCTGCTGATGCTGCTGCAGGTCTGGTTGCGGGTTGCAGCGATCGCCTTCGACGCCGGTATTCGCCGCCGCGAGAGCCCGGTCGCAATTCTTGCCGCCCTGGAAATGCGCGCCGGCAGTGCGCGCATCCGCACGCTCGCGCTTGCTGCCACCGGGGCAGTTGCTGTCTTCGCGACGGTTGCGATCGGAGGCGCCCGCGCCGATCTTCAGCGAGGCCTTGACGGTGTCGTTGAAGATGTCGACCGGGGCGCCGACCTGTGGGTGGGCTTTCGCGGTTCGGCCAACGTCTTTGGCACCACTCCGATTCCGATTTCGAAACAGCAGTTGCGCGCGATCAAGCACCTGCGAGGCGTGCGCGCGGTTACGCGCAATCACGCGAGCTTTCTCGACATCGGTCGCAATCGCGCTTGGGCTATCGCCCCTCCCTCGTCACGGATCGGGGTGCTTCTGCAGCGTCAGGTGGAGAGTGGTGATGCGGCGACCGCCGCAAGGCGCTTACGGCACGGAGGCTGGGCGGCCCTATCGGAAAGACTCGCGAGTGATCTAGGGGTGGGGGTAGGCGACCTGGTCGATATTCCGTTCCCCATCCCTACCCACCTCCGGGTCGCGGCGACGACGACCAACTTAGGCTGGCCGGGCGGGGCGCTGGTTGTCAGCGACCCGACCTATCGACGGGCGTGGGGGAGCGAGGCCGTGAATTCGCTCGGGATCCGGCTGAAATCCGGAGTCGCTCCCGGGAGCGTTGCCGAGGCCGTGCGATCCTTCTTGGGAAGGCACGGGTCGATACAGGTCGAGAGGCTCGATCAGCGAATCCGGCAGCAGCGCGCTGCTTCACGCGCCGGTCTTTCGAAGCTGAGTCAGATCTCGGTTCTGGTCTTGATCTCCTCGGTGCTTGCGATGGCAGCATCGATGGCAGGCGTGGTGTGGCAGCGTCGCCCGACTCTCGCTGCTCTCAAGGTGCATGGGATGCGCGATGGTGAGCTCTGGCGGGCACTGCTGCTCGAGGCCGGCTTACTGCTTGGTGCGGGCTGCGCCTGCGGGGCGCTATTCGGGTTGATCGGCCAACTCCTTCTCGACCACGCCCTCGAGACGATTACCGGCTTCCCCGTCTCCTACGAGATCGCCCTGCCTATGGCGGTTCAGGTGATGCTGCTGATCGTCCTCAGCGCTCTCGCCGTATTGGCTCTACCTGGTTGGATCGCGGTTCGGGTGCGGCCGCGAGCAGGACTTGCGGCTGAGTGAGATCCGGCCAGGCGTGCCGGTCTCTAGCTGTAAGACCCAGCAACGTTGTTCAGCTCGGCGAGCCGAGCCCCGGGCGGCTTGTG
>CAMLHB010000059.1 GCA_946479725.1 uncultured Actinomycetes bacterium
GCCGAAGACTGGTGCCAGCAGTTCTCCAGCCACTCGATCGGCGACCTCCGCTTCGAAGGCGTCCTGCAGGTCGTTGGGCGTCATCGCGACGCGGAAGCCCTTGCCGCCGCCGCCGCCCGCCGCCTTGCAGGCGACCGGATAGCCGGCTTCCTCGGCCTGCTTGCGGGCCTCGTCGAGATCCTTGGCGACCTCGGTGGAGCCAGGCACGATCGGCACCCCGGCCCGCTCCATGATCTCCCGCGCCCGGGTCTTCGAGCCCATCGCTTCGATCGCCTCCGGCGGCGGCCCGATCCAGGTGATCCCGTACTCGGCGCAGGCCCGCGCCATGTCGGCGTTCTCGGCGAGGAACCCGTAGCCGGGGTGGATCCCTTCGGCGCCGGCCTCCCTGGCGGTGTCGACGATCTTCTGGATGTTCAGGTAGCTCTCGGCCGGGACCGCGGGGCCGATCAGGTAGGCCTCGTCGGCAGCGCGCACGTGGGGAGCGTCGCGGTCGATCTCCGAGTAGACGGCGACCGAGGTGATGCCCATCTCCCGCAGCGTGCGGGCAACCCGGATCGCGATCTCGCCGCGGTTGGCTATGAGGACCTTCTGAAACACGGCGGCGCAGTCTATTTAGGACGGCGGCAGCGATGCATGCCGCCCGTTCAGGGCTTCTATTCGCGCTTGTAGCGGCTCGCTTCGTACTCCTCCACCCAGGCCGTCGAGCTGCGCCAGGTCCCATCGGCGGCCTTCGCCGCCTTCAGCCTCCCCCTCATCGCGGCCACGCGAAGCGCGTTCGCCGAGAGCTTCCCGGTCGCCAATGCCGGCAGCGGCACAAGCCGGGCCGGTCCCGCCACCGCCGGGACGACGAACTTGTAGAGGTTGTCCAGGATCGCCCGTGCGAGGAACTCCCCGAGCGGGCCGAAATCCCCCTGGTCGGCACGCCGAAGGGCGGCTAGGTAACGAGCCCGGTTGCCTTTGTAGATGATCGCCGGCGGGTACCCGAGGCGGACCAGGAACAGGTTGAGGACGAGCCGGCCGGCGCGCCCGTTTCCGTCGAGGAACGGGTGGACCTGCTCGAACCTCGCGTGCAGCCTGGCCAGAGCCTCCGGGAGCTCGGCCTCGTCGACCCCGCGCAGGGCCTGGGCGTCGGCGACCCAGTCGCGGATCAGCATCGGGACCTGCGTCCAGTCGGGCGGTCGCATGCCCCCCGGAAACGGCTCGATGTCGTGTTCCCGGAAGGAACCGGGGCGCTCCTTCGCCGTCGCCTGGGGATGCGGGGCCACCTCCCAGACAGGGGTCATCGCAAGGGAATGAATCTCCCGGATCTCGGACAGGGTGATCAACTTGCCGCCGCTCCAGCCACCCGTCTGGATTCCCTGCCCGTAGACCCAGGCAGCCGCGTCGGCGTAACCGCGCACCTCGAGGTATTCGCTCAGCTCTTTGTTGCCGACCGCCCTTCCCTCGCCGAGGAGCTGCTCGACCTGCTTGAGGACCAGCGTGTTGCCCTCGATCGCCGTCGAATGATGGGCCTCCTCGAGCCAGATGCCACGCCAGATTCCCTCTGCCTCGTCCGGAGAGGGGAGCCCTCCCAGCCGCTCGCGAAGCTCCCCGATCTGAACTTTCAGCCGGCTGTAGACATCCGCTCGTGTGGGTCGCCCCCGGCGTGCTGGAGGCATTTTGTTTGGTTGGGGCACAACCTAATTGTACCGAACAACTTCTGAATTTGTTCGGTCTCCGGCCATTTAATTGTTCCGAACAACTTTCCAGGCGGCCCCGGATAGCTAGTCTGCGCGGTCATGTTGGTCGAGCTGCAGAGCCATTCCACGGTCTCGGATGGACAGCTAGGGCCGTCCGAGGTGGTGGCTGAAGCTGCCAAAGCGGGAGTGACGACGCTGGCGCTGACCGACCACGATGCGATTGCGGGCGTGGGTGAGGCGCAGGTGGCAGCAGAGAGGCTCGGAGTCGAGCTGGTGCCGGCGATCGAGATGTCCTGCGTCCACGAGTACGCGGAAGACCTGCACATCTGCGGCTACTGGGTCGACCTGGCGAAGATCGCGCCGGCCTGCGAGCGGGCCCAGCACGAGCGGGTGGCCCGGGCCGGGGAGATCGTCGCGAAGCTGCGCGAGCACGGCTTCGACCTCCACCTCGAGGACGCCGTGCGCGAGGCCGGCGACGCGCTCTCTATCGGCCGCCCCCACATCGCCCGCGCCGCCGGCGCGACCGGCGACCTCGGTCCCTTCTTCGAGGAGTACCTGGTGCCCGGCGCCAAGGCCTTCGTGGCGCGGAAGTGGCCGACCGCCGAGCAGGCGATCGCGCTGATCCGCGAAGCCGGCGGCATCGCCGTCATCGCCCACCCCTACTGGGACATCTCCGAGCCGAGCGAGGTCGACGACCTGATCCGCTCGCTCAAGGCCGACGGCGTCGAGACCTACTACCCGACGCACTCCAAGGAGCAGACCGAACACCTACTCGAGCTCTGCGACGAGCTCGGCCTCGTTCCCACCGCCAGCTCCGACTACCACGGCCCCACCCACAAGACCTTCGCCGAGTTCGCCGCCTACGACACCTACGGTCTAGGCGAGCCGCAAGTGCCGCCTCGGCCTTGACTCGTCTCGCTTGACAGCTCGGGCGAGCCAGGAGCCAATCCAGTCATTGAGGTCGGCGTCGGAAATCAACTCGCTTTCGATCGCCTTACCCACCTCGTCCATCTCACGCACGAGAGTGCCCGACCAGGAGAGTTCGGTCTCGGGATCCAGCAGCATTCGCATGCACGCCGAACCGACCTCCCTGCTGTCGGCGCCGAACCAACGGCCGCGGATGATCCGCCTCCAAAGCAGCGCCGCCTCCTCTACCCGATCGGACCCGAGGCCGGCGACGGGGACGTGCCACGCCAGCCCGAGGAGGGACTCGGGAAGCGCAAGCGCCAACCTCTCCGCAGGCACGTGGAGCAGATCTTCGGCAAGCACCAGCGCATCGCCGAGGAAGAATGGCTGGAGACGCGCCCTGCTATTCATGCTGATCGCTGAATCGACATAGAGACAGATTGCTAGTTACCTGTCGCCTTCAGAGTATCAGGGCAAATGTGCTCTAATAGCCGCGCTGATGGCGACGAAGGTGATGACCGTGCGGCTCTCGGAAGACCTGGCGGCAGAACTCGCCATCGTCGCCCGCACCGATGATCTCCCGGTCTCAGAGAGCGTGCGTGAGGCAATCGAACGACACATCGCTGCTCGCCGAGCCGACAAAGACTTTCAACGGCGGCTCAAGAAGCGCGTAGAGCAAGAGCGCGAGATCGTCAACCGACTCGCGGAATAGGCGGCGTCTCAGCCCGTAAACGGGTGGGTCGGGATCTTGCCGCCGGCTTCCAGCAGGTCGAAGCCATCGGGGGTGTTGAGGTGGTCGGGGCCAGTGCCGGGATGGCCGGTGACCCCGTACTGCCAGACGATCCTCTTCGTCTTCGGGTCGATGATGACGACGCGGTGGCGGTAGTCGTCGTTGACGGCGATGTCGCCGCTCGGCAGTTCCTCAGCGAGGCTCGGGTGGTTGAGGCGGCCGTCGCCGGCTTCGGGACGGTAGGACCAGAGGATCCTGCCGGCGCGGGTGAACTCGTAGATGCCGCCGGGGTCGGCGTAATCGACAACGAGGTACTTGTTCGGGCCCAGCTGCTGCGGGTCGGAGGGATAGGAGATCGGCAGCTGCAGATTCCAGACGAGCTTGCCGGTGCGGGTGATCTCGTCGATATAAGAGCCGTTGACCTCGGAAACGAGGATGTCACCGCTGGCGAGCGGCGTGTCGCCGTTGGGCGAGCCCAGTCGGCGCGGCGGATCGTGGGTGCATTCGGCGGGGTCGCCGAATTCGCGCAGCACCTTCCTCGCCGGCGAGATAATCACGATTCGACAGTTCTGTGCGTCGGCGACGGAGACGTTGCCGTTGGCCAGGAGGTAGGCGTCGTCGGGCTCGTGCAGGTATCCCGGTTCCGAGCCGGTCTGGCCCGGGTGGCCGTAGGACCAGAGCAGCTTGCCGCTGGGGAAGGAGATCTGGACGATCCGCTCGTTCTGCTCCTCGTTGGAGATGATCTGGGTGCCGCCGTGGGTGAAGAAGGCGTCGTCGGGGAAGTAGAAGCCGCCAGGCGGCGCCGGGTGCGCTTTCGAGGGATACCGCCACAGAACCTGCTTGCGGTTGTTGACGACGATGATCCGGTTGTTGCCGCGGTCGGCGATCATCAGCCGGCCCCGGAAGGGCGGGGCCTGCTTCGACCCGCCGGGGGTTCCGGCGGTCGCTCCGTCTTCGCCTGATCCTCGGCCCTGCGCCGAGCGCTTCTCCGGCGCCACCTTCAGGCTCAGCTTCACGATCGAGGTGAGTGCTTCCCCACTCGATCCGGTGCCGCCGATCAAGTAGGCGGATCCACCCGCGCCGGCCACGGCGCCGCCGGCGATCGGGTGCGGCAGCGGCGTGGCCGCGGTGAGCTTGCCGCTGCCGGGGTCGAAGCGCCAGCTCTTCGCGGTCGCGCCTTCGGCGCCTTCGCCGCCGAGGACGTAGATCGAGCCGCCCAGCGCGACGGCGGCAGCATGCGAGACGGGCTCGGGCAGGCGGGCGATCTGCCGCACGGTCCCCTTCGCCGGGTCGACTTCCTGGACCGCGTCGGTGGGCGCGCCGGCGCTGGTCTCGCCGCCGAAGGCGTAGATGCGGTTGCCGAGGGCCGTAACCGCCATGTAGCGCGCCGGGACTCCGAGTTCGGCGATCTGGGAGAACGAGCGCCCGTCGGCCGTCGCGAGCACAGCCGGGTCGGGATTTGTCCCGTCGTAGCCTCCGAGAACGTAGGCCCTCGATTTCACCGTCACCGCGCTGAGGTCGGAGCCGACGGCGGGCAGGTGGCCGACGACGGTGGCCGTGGCGGGGGCGGAGTGCGAGGCACTCGCCGGCAGCGACTGCACCTGGTCGGTGCTGGTTTCGGTGCCGCCGCCGAAGACGAGGACCTTGCCGTTCAGCACCGTCGCCGCCGCGTCGTGCAGCGGCCCCGCCAGCGAGCCGGCCGATTGGACCCGGCCCGAATGGTCCAGCGAAAAGATCCCTTCCACCGAAGCTTCGCTTTCGTCGAGCCCGCCGAGGATCAGCGTCCCCGCCGGGACCGCCGCCGCAGCCTCCCCCGAGATCGGCGCCGGCAATCCCTGCTCGGCTTCGGCGACCAGCACCTTCGGCGCTGCCGCGGCGTCGGCCGCGCTCGATCCACCCGAGTCCCCCGAAGACCCACCGAGCGCCCGCACCGCCAGGAACCCCACGACGAGCAGCACACCGAGGGGCAGCAACAGTCGGCGGCGGCGACGGGCACGGGACGGCAACGGCCGTCGCGCTCGCCTCGCTTCATCCGCCGGCGGTCGCTGCACCCGACAAGGATGACCCGGAGAGCTGAACCCTGCCTAAACGAAGAGGGGGCGGGATCTCTCCCGCCCCCTCGAAGATGCTCCTGGAGCGAAGGCTCAGGCGGCGGCCGGCTCCGGGATCAGGCCCCGCTGCTCGAGGTAGGCCAGCAGCTTCTCGGCCGACTCCTCGGGGGACTCGCTCTCGGTGTGGCAGACGAACTCGGGGTTCTCCGGGGCCTCGTAGGGGTCGGAGACGCCGGTGAATTCCTTGATCTCGCCGGAAAACGCTTTCGCGTAGAGACCCTTGACGTCGCGCTCGGCGCAGGTGTCGACCGAAGCCTCGACGTAGACCTCGACGAAGCGGTCGCCCATCAGCTGACGGGCCTCGTTGCGGATCTCCGCGTAGGGGGAGATCGCCGCGGTGATCACCGGCACGCCGTTGCGGCTGAGCAGGTCGGCGACGAAGGCGATGCGACGGATGTTGGTGTCGCGGTCCTCCTTCGAGAAGCCGAGTCCCTTGGAGAGGTTTTCGCGGACGACGTCGCCGTCGAGGATCTCCAGCTTCGAGCCGCGCTCGCGCAGGTGTCCCTCCAGCACTCGGGAAATCGTCGTCTTGCCGGCTCCGGAGAGTCCGGTGAACCAGAGGGTGAAGCCCTTCTCACCAGCCATGCTTTGTCAGTCCTCCTTGTAAGCGTCGATCAGGATGTCGGCGACCTCGTTGCGGGAGAACTCCTGCGGCGGCCTTTCGCCGTTGCCGAGCATTTCCCGCACCTTCGTGCCGCTGAGGAACACGTGGGCCTCGTTACCGTGGGGGCAGGTCTTGCCCGAGGCCATGCCCTCGCACTCGTTGCACCAGAAGCTGTGCTCGAAGAACAGCGGTTCGATGCCCAGCTCGGCGATGTCGATGTCGTCGAAGATCCGCTGGGCGTCGTAGGTGCCGTAGTAGTCGCCGACGCCGGCGTGGTCGCGGCCGACGATGAAATGCGTGGCGCCGTAGTTGCGGCGGACGATCGCATGCAGAACGGCCTCGCGGGGGCCGGCGTAGTGCATCTTCGCCGGCTTCACGCCCAGCATCACCCGGTCGTTCGGGTAGTAGTTCTCCATCAGGACCTCGTAGCAGCGCATCCGCACGTCGGCGGGGATGTCGCCGGCCTTGGTCTTGCCGATCAGCGGCTGGATGAAGAGCCCGTCGCAGGTCTCCAGCGCGGCCTTGGTCAGGTACTCGTGGGCGCGGTGGATCGGGTTGCGGGTCTGGAAGGCGACGATGCGCTTCCAGCCGCGCTTCTCGAACTCGGCCTTGGTCTCCGGCGCCGTCAGGTAGCGGCGCATGAAGGCGTCCTCGTGGTCGGGCAGCGCGTCGACCTCGATCGGGCCGGCGATGGTGCGGCTGCCCTCCTCGAAGATCGCGGCGACGCCCGGGTGCTCCTTGTCGGTGGTCAGGTAGACCGACTGCGCCTCGCGGTCGAGGTCGCGCTCGTAGATCTCCTCGACGGTGATCCGGCCCAGCTTCTTGCCTTCGTCGGAGGAGAGCTCGACGACGTCGCCGACCTCGCACTCGAGGTCGGTCGCCAGGGTGATCGGGATCGGCCAGTACTCGCCGTCGGCGGTCCGCATCTCGCTGCAGACGCGCTCCCAGTCGGCGGAGCCCTGGAAGCCGGTCAGCGGTGCGAAGCCGCCGTTGCCGATCATCTCGAAGTCCGCCGTGTGGCGCTCGGAAAGGGTCAGGGACAGCTCAGCCATCGTCTCGCTCATCTCACCTATCGGGTCGGGGAAAGGGAATTGGTGTTTGGGGCGGCTTGCGGGCGGCCGCTAGTTGATCCCGCACTCGGTCTTTGCCAGGCCCGTCCAGCGACCTGCGCGCAGATCCCCACCCGGTTCGACCGGCTGGGTGCAGTGGGTGCATCCGATCGACGGGTAGCCGCGATCGTGAAGCGGGTTGTACGGGAGGTGGTGCTCACGGATGTAGTTCCAAACGTCGCGCTCGGTCCAGTCCGCAAGGGGGTTCAGCTTCCAGAGGTTGAAGCGCTTGTCCCAGCCGAACTTCGGCGTCTTGGAACGGGAGCTCGAGTCTGCCCGGCGGACGCCGGCGACCCAGCAGTCTACGGAAGACAGGGCGCGGCGCATCGGCTCGACCTTGCGGAGGCCGCAGCAGGCGTCGGGGTCGCGGTTCCACAGCTCCGGCCCGTGCTCGGCCTCCTGCTCCTCGAGGGTGAGGTTGTGGAAGCGGTCGAACTCGATCCCCAGCGCCTCGGCGAGGCGGTCGCGGGTCTCGTAGCTCTCCTCGAAGAGGACCTCGGTGTCGAGGTAGAAGAAGCGCGCCTCGGGGTTGATGGTGCTCGCCAGGTGGGCGGTGACGCTGCTCGTTTTCTGGAAGGAGCAGGCGATGTAGTGGCGCTCGCCGAAGTTCTCGAACAGCCATTCGAGCGCCTCCTGGGCGCTCGAATCATCCAGCTTGGCGGCGATCTCCTCGTGGTCGAGGTCGGCCGGTGTGGGCACGGTGCCGGAGAGGGTGACGGGAGGCGGCTTCATCGCGGGCGCGCGATTCAGATCGCGCACTCCCCCTCTCCGCGCACGACCTCGTACGGGCTCGAGCGGTTCCAGTCGATGAACTCCTGCATCGTCTCGAGGCTGAACTCGGCCGGGAGGGTCAGCTCCTTGACCGCCGCTTCGAAGGGCTCGGCGCCGACCCGCTCGGCGAAGGCGTTGAACTCCTCGCCCTCGTTGCGGTCGCTCTCGTAGAGGGCGATCCAGCGCTCGACGGCCTCGGGGACGCGTTTGGCCGGCAGCCGCGATTTCAGTCGCTTGCCGAAGGCGACCGGGCCGCCTTCGAAGTTGCCGCCGATGTGCGGGATGTAGGCCGGCATCTGGCGGCCACCGACTTTCAGCGAGGCGCCGTAGAAGCCGATGTTGGCGATGTGATGCTGGCTGCAGCCGTTGGGGCAGCCGCTCATTTTGATGTGGATCCGCTTGGTCAGCTCGTCGGTGATCTGCAGCGAGGTGACCCGCTCCTTGATCGCCCGGTTGAGGCCCATCGAGGCGGTGATCCCGAGTTTGCAGCTGTCGGTGCCGGGGCAGGAAACGACGTCGGTGATCTCGCGGGCGCCGGCCTCACCGAGGCCGAGGGCGCCCAGCCGCTCCCAGACGTCGTAGAGGGCCTCGTCGCGGACCCAGCGCAGGACGAAGTTCTGCTGCACGGTGCTGCGGGCGGCGCCGCCGGTGTACTCGCGCATGATCTGGGCGAGGCCGCGGAACTGCTCCGGGGTGAGGTCGCCGCGGGTGATCTTGACCTCGATCGTGTTGAAGCCCTCCTGGCGCTGCGGCTCGACGTTGCCGGCGAGGAAGCGCTCGAACTCGGTGCGGTCGCCGTTGGGCGACGACGGGGCGAGCGGCGGCTCGGGCGCGTTCGCCTCCTCGTCGACGGCGAAGCTGAGGCGCTCGACCAGCTCGGGGCCGAATTCCCGCTCGGCGACCCAGTCTCCCGCGAGCTCCTCGTCGACGAGCTCGCGGAAGGCGTCCATGCCGATCTTGTCGATCAGGACCTTGATCCGGGCGCGGGCGCGGTTGACGCGCAGCCAGTCCTGGCGGTCGAAGATGCGGAAGACGGCCTCGGCGACCTTCAGGTAGTCGCCGTTGTCGGCCTCGACGAACTCGTAGAGGGTCGGGGCGACGCGGGCCATGATCGAGGTGCCGCCGCCGACCTGGACCTCGAATCCCTTGACCCCGTCCCTTTCGCGGGCGAGGAAGGCGATGTCGTGGATTTCGGTGATCGAGCGGTTGGAGTCGGAGCCGTCGAAGGCGGTCTTGATCTTGCGCGGCATCAGCTGCGTCGTCGGATGGCGGACGAAGTAGCGGACGTAGGCGGTGCCGTACGCGGTCGGGTCGAAGACCTCGTCGGCGGCGACGCCGGCCCAGGGGTCGCCGGTGACGTTGCGGACGGTGGTGCCGCAGCCCTCGCGCGAGGAGAGGCCGGCTTCGGCGATCTCGCGCAGCAGCAGCTCGGTGTCGCGCAACGGCACGTGGTGGATCTGGATGTTCTGGCGGGTGGTGATGTGCCCCTTGTTCAGCGGCGCGTACTTCTCGACGACGCTGGCGAAGGTGTCCATCTGCTCGGGGGTGACGCCGCCGAAGGGAAGCTTGATCCGGATCATCTGGACGTCGGGCTGGCGCTGCCCGTAGACGCCCTGTTTGAGGCGGAAGCCGATGAACTGGTGCTCCTCCAGCTCGCCACCGAGGAACTGCTCGGCTTCGTTGTCGAAGTCGTCGAACTCGCGCTCGATGATCGGGATGACGTGACCGGGGACGTTCTCGTAGGTCTCCGGGTTCTGGGGGGTCCCGACCCGGCCCTTGCCCCGCTGCTCCTTGTTCTCTGCGACGGCTACCTCCATGAGCAGAAAGGTAGCAAACCCGATTGGGATTCAGGTATTTAATTTCCTGAGCGGTCGAAGACGGGGATCCGGGGTTAGCTGTGGGAGGGTTTTTTCTGCGCCTGGAGGATCGCCGAGGCCTCGCCGGAATCGGCGACGTAGCCGCCCTCGGGCTCCAGCGGCAGGTCTTCGCCGCTCCAGCCGACGATCCCCTCGCTGAGCTTGACGGCGTCGTAGCCGGCGTCGGTGAGGGCGTCGGTCGCCATCGTCGAGCGGTTGCCGCCGCGGCAGTAGAGGACGACCGGGCGTTCCTTGTTAATCTCGCCGAGCCTGTTGGGCAGCTCGGGCAGCGGCACGTGGGTGGCGCCGGCGATGCGGCCGACCTCCCACTCGTGGTCGGCGCGGACGTCGACCAACTGGGCGCCCTCGTCGATCAGCGTGCGAGCCTCCTCGCGTGAGACCTCCCGGGTCTCCCC
Organism: uncultured Actinomycetes bacterium; assembly: GCA_946479725.1. The sequence goes on from CAMLHB010000059.1 coordinate 10,183, forward strand.
CTGCGGTGCCTCCGCCATCAGTCGACCTCGGTTCCCTCGATCAAGAATGCGACGCGGACGTGGGCCCGGTACTCGTCGAGGTTCTCGCCACGGATCCCGGTGGAGACGATGTCGACGGCGCGGATGTTGCGCAGCGAACCCTGGGCCTGCAGCAACGCCTGTTTGGCGGCGTCGTCGGTTGACGTCTTGGAGCTGCCGACCAGCTCGATGATTTTCACGACAGCCATGCGGATCCTCCTCGTAGGTCCTCGATGGTCTCCTTGGCGCTGATCCCCTCGAGCAGGGCGGCGCGCTGCCAGGCGGGCGTCTGCGGCTGCTCGGCGGGCGCGGCGGCGGCGAACTCGGCCTCGAACTGCGCGATCGCGGCGGCGACGGCCGCGGCCTCGTCCCCATGTGCGGTCTTCCGTGCCACTGAGCGAAGCCTAGATCAAGGGAGGCCGAGCTCGCGGCGGCGGCGCTCGAGCAGCCGGGAGAGGTTGCGGATGACCGCCCCGGATTCGCGCTGGAGGCGGGGGCGGGTGACTCGGATCGTCTCGATCCCCAGCAGCTTCAGCTCCTCCTGGCGGAGCCGGTCCCGCTCGAAGGCGGCGCGGCTACCGTGGGTCTCGAAGAGGTCGAGTTCGACCGCGAAGCGGAGGTTCGGCCAGAAGGCGTCGAGCTCGTAGCCGTGGGCGTTGAAGTTCATCGACGGAAGGGCAAGACCGGCGCGGGCGACGTGGCGCCGGAAGAGCTTCTCGAAGCGCGAGCGGGTGAAGGAGGGGTCCGGCTGGTAGAGAGCGAGGGCCCGGCGGAGGCGGCCGCGGCCGCGGTGCCCGCCGGCGCGGCCGAGCAGATCTTCGATCGCATTCAGGTCCAAAAAGCCGAGTTCTTCGGTCCGCTCCAGCAGGCGATCGAGCTGCTCGGGCTTCTTGCGGATCGCTAGGTCCATCAGCGTCCGCGCCACCGAGGTCACCGGAATCCCCTGCCGTTCCCCGCGGTCCTCCGGTGCCAGGATCGAGGAGAAGTGAACGACGAACTCCCGCCTCGCCCGCCGCCGGATCGGCGCCGTCACATCGATCCGTTCCGGCACATACCGGTAGATCCCCCACAGGTAGGCCGCCGACCCATGACTGGCGACCGCCGGCCAAACCACCTCATCGGTCTCATTCGCTTCCGCCCCCAACACCCCCGCCCAACACCGCGAATGCCAAGTCAGCCGCCGATGCCCAACTGCATAAACACCTTGGTGCAGCCGATGCAGCCTCCCCTCCTCAGCCCATCCGAGCACCGTGTTCGCGGCGTAGCCGAGATTCAGCAACTGCGCCATGGACACGACACCGTGCTGGCGAGTCGCAAGGTCCCCGAGCGCCTCATGCACCCCCGGGGGGGGGGGGGGGGGGGTGCACGGAATAAGAAAAAGGAAAAACCCCCAAGGGTTGGGCCCCCCCCCCCCCCCCCCCCCCGCCGCCCGGGGGGGGGGGGGGGGGGGGCCCCCCCCCC
>CAMLHB010000060.1 GCA_946479725.1 uncultured Actinomycetes bacterium
GGGTCGCACACCCTCCTAATCGATCAAGTAGGAGGGTGTGCGACCCCCATCCCCAGGTCCCGGTCCTTCAGGCGAAGGGACTGTGGGTCGAGCTGGATAGAGGGGACGATCGGCGGGACGTACTGAAGGGCGTCGAGTTGACGATCCGCGCTGGCGAACGGGTGGCGCTGATGGGTCGGAACGGAGCGGGGAAGAGCACGCTGTTGCGGACTGCCGCTGGTCTGCACGAGCCGGTCGCGGGGAAGCTGTCCGTCGACTCGATCGCGCTGCTGACCCAGAACCCCGGCGACTATTTGGTCCGCGAGCGAGTCGGCGATGAGCTGCCGGGGGACGATGGGTTGGCAGCGCTGCGAATCGTCGGCCTCGGGGACAAGATCGACGCCGACCCGCGCGACCTCTCGGGCGGGGAGCGCCAGCGTCTCGCCCTCGCGATCGCCCTCGCGGGGCGGATGGATGGCGAGAACCTTCCGGGCCTCGTCGCCCTCGACGAGCCGACCCGCGGCATGGACCACGCGCGCAAAGGCGAGCTCGTGGAGTTAATCGAAGCGCTGACGGCTGCCAGCGCGGTCGTCGTCGCCACCCACGACGTCGAGTTCGCCTCCGAGTTCGCCGAGCGCGTCGTGCTGCTCGGCGACGGCGTCGTCATCGCCGACGGGCCGATGGAGGAGATCCTCTCCGGCGGTTGGTACTTCGCCACCGAGGTCGCCCGGGTGCTCGACCTGCCGGGCGTCGTCACCCCCGAGCAGGGCGCCGAGGCGCTGCGAGAGGAGGGATCGTGACCTGGGAGGGCGCCAGCTTCCTGATCGTCGGCGCGGTGATCCTCGCCGGCTTCGCCTGGTACGAGCGCTCGCGGCCGCCGGCGCAGGTGGTGGCGCTGGTCGCCACCCTGGCGGCCCTGGCGATCGCCGGGCGCATCGCCTTCGCCGCCTTCCCCAACGTCAAGCCGACGACCGACATCGTCATCTTCGCCGGCTACGCCCTCGGCGGCGCCCCCGGCTTCGCGGTCGGAGCCCTCACCGCCCTCGTCTCCAACTTCTGGTTCGGCCAGGGCCCCTGGACGCCATGGCAGATGGCGGGGTGGGGGCTGTGCGGCGTGCTCGGCGCGTTCCTGGCCCTGGGAACGCGCAACGCCGGTCGCTTCGCCCTGGCGGCAACCTGCGGTTTTGCTGGCATTTTGTACGGCGCTCTGCTGAACTTCTCGCTGATGGCGACGTACGGTGGGGACCTATCGTGGCGGCACTTCCTCCTTCTCGAGGGACGGGCGGTGCCGTTTGAAATCGCCCACGTGGTCGGCAACGTCGTCCTCGCGCTGGTCGCCGGGCCGGCGATGGTGAGGATGCTGACGCGCTTTCGCCGCCGCTTCGAATGGGAGCGGGGGACGGCCCCCGCCGCCACGCCCCGGCCCCAGGGACCGCTTGGCGGCGCGCTGCGCAGCGGCGGCGTCGCGGCGCTGCTGCTCGTCGCCCTCCTCGCCCTGACGGCGCCGCCCGCGCACGCCTCCTCTCTCAGCCACTCGGCTGCCTGGCTCGAATCGGTGCAGAACGGCGACGGCGGCTTCGGCCCCTCGGCCAGCGACGAATCGGGAGCCGCGACCACCTGCTGGGTGATGCTGGGCCTGGAGGCGACTGGCCGCAACCCGCTCGACGTCACCTCGGCGAAAGGGAAGACGCCGGTCGACTTCCTGCGCAGGGAAATCGGCAGCATCGGCAGCTCCGGCGACCTCGCCCGCACGATCCTCGCGCTCGAGGGCGCGGGGGTGGACCCGCGTCACTTCGCCGACCACAACCTGGTCGCCGAGCTCTTGGCGAGCCAGCGCGACAACGGCTCCTACCACGGCTGGCCGAACTCAACCGCCTTCGCCGTGGTGGCCCTGCGCGCCGCCGGGGTCAGCGGCGTGCAGAAGTCGCTCGACTGGCTGCGAAAGGTCCAGAACGACGACGGCGGCTGGGGCGACACCCCCGGATCCCCAAGCACCACCGACGGCACCGGCGCGGTGATGCAGGCGCTCTCGCCGGACTCCAAAGCCGCGGGCCAGGGCCTCTTCTACCTGCGCCACCACGCCCAGCAGAAGGGCGGCGGCTTCCCGCTCGGCGGCAACGGCGTCGTCAACACGATGTCGACCGCCTGGGCGATTCAGGGAATCCTCGCCGTCGGCGGCAACCCCGACTCCTTCCGGCGCGGCAGCGTCAGCGCCCCCGAGTATCTCGCCCACAACCTCCGCGTCGACGGTTCCTACCGCTACGCCAACCCCGACCAGACCGCCTCTGAAGTCGCCAACCAGACCCCGGTCTGGGTGACCGGCCAGGTGTTGGTCGCGGCCGCCGGCAAGTACTACCCGATCGCCGCGCCCCCGCGGGCGCCCGAGCCGAAGAAGGCGAAGAACAGCTCCTCTGAATCGGGAGGGGTGAACCCGTCCCTGACCGTGCCGCCGCCGAGCTCTGGCTCCGCGCCCTCCTCCTCGGACCTGAAGCAGTTCTTCGAAAACACCCAGCAGGGGTCGGCCGGCGGGTCCGGGTCCGGTGGCGGCGGCAGTGGTGGTGGCGGCAAGAAGGGCGGCAGGGGGGCCGCCGGCGGCCTGCCGGAAATCCCCGTCACCGGCAGCGAAGTCGTGCCCGAGGGCGATCTCGGCACCAGCCCCGGCTCGACCGCCCCCCAGGCCTCGGGCGAACCCGCAGCGGCGACCAGCGAAAGCGACTCGGGCAGCAGCACCGCCGGCGCCATCCTCCTCGGCCTGCTCGCCGGCTGCGTCCTCTTCGGCGCCGGCCTCGCCGGCCGTCGCGGCTGGATGCGCTGGCGCTACGGGCTCTAACCCGTCGCCCGGCGCTTCCGGGGCACCCTCGCTATACCCTCGACCGATGGACGTCGAGACCGCGATCCGCACCCGCCGCACCCACAAGGCCTACGCGCCGGTGCCGCTGTCGCGCGATCAGATCGACGAGCTGCTGGAGCTGGCCAGCTGGGCGCCGAACCACAACCTCACCGTGCCCTGGCGCTTCCGTGTGGTCGGCCCGGAGACGCTGCGCCGCCTGAAGGAGGTCGCCGGCCCGGAGGGAGCGGCAAAGCTCGACCGCGCCCCGACCCTGATCATCGTCTCCTGCGTCCTCAGCGGCGACCCGGTGGAAGAGGAAGAGGATCTGCACGCGACCGCCGCCGCCTCCTACATCGTCCTCCTCGCCGCCCACGCCCGCGGCCTCGCCGGCTACTGGCGCACGCCAGGTCTCCTCCGCAGCGGGGAGGGACGCGCCGCCGTCGGCCTCTCCGAGGAGGAGCGCTTCGTCGCCCTCCTCCACCTCGGCCACCCGCGCCAGGAGAAGCCGCCCCCCGAGCGCCCCGGCGCCGACCGCACGACGACCTACCTCGACTGATGCTGAGCCGCGCCCGCGCCATCGAGGAGATCGCCGGCAAGCACTTCGAGGTGGTGGTGATCGGCGGCGGCATCACCGGCGCGGGGGTCGCCCTCGACGCCGCCTCGCGCGGCTACTCGGTCGCCCTGCTGGAGCGCGGCGACTACGCCGCCGGCACCTCGAGCCGCTCCTCGAAGATGGTCCACGGCGGCCTCCGCTACCTGCAGAACTTCGACCTCGGCCTCGTCCGCGAGGCGCTGCTGGAGCGGCAGTTGATGGTGCGCCTGGCGCCGCATCTGGTCTACCCGACCCCGTTTCTTGTCGCCTCCCTCGGGGAGGAGCGCCGCGACCGCAAACTCGGCCTCGGGCTGAACATGTACGACGTGATGGCGACCAGTCGCGCCGGCCGCAGCCGCCGGGGGCGCCGCTCCGCCCGCGAGCTCGAAGACGACTCCTACTGGTCGCCCGACCGCCACCGGACGATCCCCGGGGACGAGGTGCTGGAGCTGGTCCCGGCGCTGGCCCCGCGCGAACCCCACGACGCCTACCTCTTCTACGACTGTCAGACCGACGACGTCCGCCTCGTCCTCACCGTGCTCGGCGAGGCCGAGCGCTTCGGGGCGGTGATGCTGAACGGGGCCGAGGTGACCGAGATCCTCGCCGACAACGGCAGGGCGACCGGCGTCGCCTTCGTCGAGGAGACCTCGGGAGAGCGGATGCAGGTCGGCGCCGACCACGTCGTCAACGCCACCGGCGTCTTCGCCGACCGGATCCGCCCCGAGGAGCTGCTGGGCGAGGAGGACGTGCCGCGAATCGCGCCCAGCCGCGGCACCCACCTGCTGATCGACTCCGAGCAGCTGCCGATGGGGGACGCCGCCTGCATCGTCCCCGCCGGCGAGGGCCGGATGATCTTCTCCCTGCCCTGGTACGGCCGCACCCTGGTCGGCACCACCGACAACGACTTCGAGGGCGACATCGTCCACCCGCGGCCCGCGGCGGACGACGTCGAGTACCTGTTGAACGCGGTCAACGAGTTCTTCGGGACGGCGATCGGCGAGGGCGACCTGGTCGGCGCCTACGCCGGCGTGCGGCCGCTGATCTCGACCGGCGATCCGCGCAAGTCGGTCGACATCTCCCGCAAAGCCGAGCTCTACGAGACCTCCTCGGGGATGCTGACGATCACCGGCGGCAAGCTCACCACCTGGCGACGGATGGCGAAGCAGACGGTCGACCGCCTGGTCGAGCGCGAGGGCCGGGAGGCGCCCTGCCACACCGACGAGATCCCGCTGGGGATGGAGGCGCGGCCGGAGGACCTGGCGGCGCCGGCCGGGGTGGGGGAGGAGGCGACCCGGCAGCTCGCCTTCCGCTATGGGCACGCGGCCCGGCGGGTGCTGGAGATTGCCCGCAGCGATCCGAAGCTGGCGCAGCCGATCGTCCCCGGTCGCCCCGACCTGCTGGCCGAGGTGGTGCTGGCGGCCCGCTCCGAGCAGGCGCGCAGCGTCGCCGACGTGCTCCTGCGGCGCACCCGGCTGGGGATCCTCGCGGCGCCGCGGCTGCGGACGGCGAAGGCGGTCCGCCCGGTCGCCGACGCGCTCGGGGCGGAGCTGGGCTGGGGCCGGCGGCAGCGCTCGCGCGAGGCCGAGGCCTGGCTCGAGGTCGCCGCCGCCGAGGGCATCGACCCCGCCGCGACCCTGGGCCGGTCGCCCGCCGCCGCGGTCGAATAGTCTGCGGCCCCGATGAACAAGGCCGAGCTGGAGAAAAAGACCCTGTCCGAGCTGCACTCGCTGGCCGCCGAGGCCGGCGTCCAGCGCTACCGGATGCTGAGCAAGGGCGAGCTGGTGGAGAAGCTCGCCGACGGCACTGGCGGCGGTGGTGGGGCTGAGAAGGCTTCGGAGCGCCCCCCGCGCCAGCGTCGCGAGCGACGGGAACGGCGCGAGCCGCGCGAGCGTCCCGAGAAGGCACCCGAGCGCGAGCCCGCGCCCGAGCCGGTCGCCGAGCAGAAGCCCGCTGCGCCCGCCCCGGCGGCGGTCGAGACTCCGCGTCCGCGACGCCGGCGTCGGCGCCGCTTCGGCCGCCGCAGCAAGGGGGTCACCCTGCAGGGGATGCTGCTGCCCCCCGAGGCCGGCCGCCAGGCACTCGTCTTCGCCGAGACCCGCGAGGGCTGCACGGCACTGCTGCGCAGCGCCGCCGCCGACCTCGCAGCCGACTCCAAGGGACCCGATCCCGTCGCCCTGCTGATCGACCCCAGCCCCGAGGAGCTGGCCGACTGGAAGCGCGAGGCGCCGCAGGCCGAGATCGTCTCCGCCGGCCAGCCCCGCCACGCCAGCGACGCCCTCGCCCAGGCCGCCGCCCGCGCCGGCCGCGGCGAAGACGTGATCCTCCTGGTCGACTCGCTGACCCGTCTCGGCGAGGCCTACGAAGACGCCGAGGCCGCGAAGGAGTTCTTCGACGCCGGTCGTGTCCAGGGCAATCAGGGTGGCGGTTCCCTCACCATCCTCGCCGCCCTCGAGCGCACTTCCTGACACGCTGCGAGCAAGGGGCCGGGTAGGTCCCGGAACGTCTTGTACTTTTTCGGCGACTGGTCTTCGGACCGGCTCGCGACAATGACCGAAAAAGTTAAGTGCAGGGACCTACCCGGCCCCTCCCATCAACGCCGATAAGCGATGCGCCGCCAGGACGGCTCTTTACTCAGCTCGATCAGCTCGTCGCTGCGGTCCGGCTGCACGTAGCCGAAGGTCTGGGTGCGCTCGTCGAAGACGACGTCGAGCTCGCCCTCCTTGACCCGCTGGTCGAGCCAGGCGCCGCGGAAGACGAGGCGGCGGATCCAGTGGACGAGGCTGCGGTTGGAGGGCCCGACCAGGTCTTCCCAGTTCTCGTTGATGTGCTCGCCGAGGCGAGAGCTGGGCTCGGCGATCTCGCCGCTGACCGCGAGGTCGAGGAGGTCGTCGAGCTCCTCGGCGCTGAGCCCCTGGTCGACGAAGCGGAGCTTCACGGCCGCCTGCTCAACGCGCTGGGCGAAGTCCTCCTCGTTGAAGGCAAAGCGGAGCTCGCCGTACTCCAGCACGTAGTCGGAGCCGGACTCGTAATTCCCTCTGCGGGTCGTCTTCTTATCCATGAGTTGAAGCCAGTCCGCTGACGCAAGCCCGGCGTCAGCAGGTCCATGATCTTGCCGATCATCGTAGAGACGTGCCGGCTCGGGCCGGGGGCTGAACGGGCGGTTGCACCCTGGATCCGAGATTGCACTTCTTCAGCGAGGAAATGGGTAGAAGTTCGGCGGGAGATGCCGTGATCGACCTCCACTGCCACATCCTCGACGCGATCGACGACGGGGCCCGCGACGCCGACGACAGCGTTGCGATGGCGCGTCAGGCGGAGGCCGACGGGATCGAAGCAGTCTGCGCCACCCCGCACATCCGCCACGACCACGATGTCCGGATCGAGGAACTGGCGGCGCGGGTGCGCGGCCTGAACGAGCGGCTGCAGCGGGAACTTGTCGCGGTGCGGATTCTCCGGGGTGGCGAGGTCGCGGAGACGGCGCTGGAAGGATTGAGCGACGAGCAGTTGCAGTTGGTCGCCCTCGGGAGCGGGAATTGGATCCTGCTGGAGCCGGCGCCGGGGCCGCTCGACGACAGCCTCCTGCGGCGGGTCGGCCACCTGTCCGACCGTGGCTACCGAACGATCGTCGCCCACCCCGAGCGCCACCTCTCGGCCGACATGTTCGAGCGGATGGCGGCGCTGGTCGTCGAGGGGGCGCTGATCCAGGCGACCGCCGACTTCTTCCTCCGCGAGAAGATGGCGAAGGGGATGCTGGCGATGGCCGAGAAGGGTCTCGTCCACGTCCTCTCCAGCGACGCCCACACCGTCCTCGGCGGCCGCCCGGTGCGGATCTCCCCGGCCCTCGAGCGCCTGCGCGAGGTCGAGCTGCTGGCCCCGCACCTCGAGTGGATCGCCGAGACCGCCCCGCACGCAATCGTCAACGGAATGCCCCTAAACGCCCCCTTCGAGCCCAATCTCTAGGTCGTTTCCAGACTTTGGGTCCCTGTAGGGGCCCAAAGTCTGGAAACGATCAATCCAGGGGGCGGAGTTGGACGCGGGGGGCCAGCTGCTCGATCACGTCGCGGGAGCCGGTGCCGAGGCCGGCGCGGAGGAAGTTGGTGGCGCCGGCGGCGGCGCTGAGGCGGAGGACGTCGTCCCACTCGCGGCCGCCGGCGATCGTCGCCGCCAGGGCGCCCATCATCGAGTCGCCGCAGCCCTCGCGGGAGCCGCGCTCGAACTTCGGCGGCGTCAGCTCGCAGAAGCTGCCGTCGCGCAGCGCCAGGGCCGGCTCGCCGGCGCGGGTGACGATCACGCTCTCGGCACCCGCCTCGCGCACCCGCTCCATCGCCGCCCGCATCCGCTCCTCGGTGTCGACCGCGTCGGAGACGAAGCCGGCGATCTGCCAGTCGTTGATCTTGACCAGGTCCGGCTTGCCCTCGAGGGCGTTGTCGAGGCGGGGGGAGGAGAGGTCGACGATCACCGGCTTGCCGTTCGCCTTCACGTCGGCGACCAGGCCGCCGTAGATCTCCAGCGGCACGGTGTTGTCTGGGTAGGGACCGCAGACCGCGAGCAGGTCGCACTCCAGGGCCGCGGCGACGGTGACCGAGAAGAGGTCGTCGACCTCGTGGCGGGAGGCGGGCAGGGCGGCGCTCTGGGCGACCGGCTCGCGCTCGCCGCTGCGGCGGTCGTGGATGTAGGCGCCGCTCGGCTCGGCCGTCTCGACCAACCGCAGCTCGATCGGCATCTCCGCCAGCAGCGGCCGCAGCACGGCGCCGACCTCGCCGCCGATGAACCCGCAGAGGACCGGCTCGGCCCCCAGCTCGGCCGCCATCCGCGCCACCCAGACCCCCTGGCCGGCGGCGTGGACGTGGATGTCGTCGCCGCCGTCGGCGCTGAAGGACTCGATCGCGATCGAGACCATCGGGTTGGGGCTGAAGATCGCGAGTTTGGGCTTTTTCGGCATCGGTTGATCCTAGGCTGCGGGGGAGAGAAAGCGGGCGGAGAGCCTTATGGAGGGATGGACCATCTTCGTCAGTCAATCCCCGTCGCAGAGGACTTTCGAACCCGCCTGCGCGGCCTCGCCTTCCGCGACCGCGCCGATGCGGGACCGGGTCTGCTGATCCCGCGCTGCGCCAGCGTCCACACCTTCGGCATGCGCTTCCGGCTCGACGTCTACTTCCTCGGCCGCGATGGCCGGGTTCTCTCCGTAAGACGAGCGGTGCCGCCACGTCAGCTCGTCTGGCATCGCGGAGCTTCCGCAATTTTGGAGATTCCGGCGGCGTCGGAGGGGGAGAGTTTTCCTCCCCCCGGCCTTAGGCCCGCATGCTCCCCCAACGAGAAGAGATAGCCAGCCTGGTCGTCTGCGAGGACGACCACGTAACCCTCGACCTGCTCTGCGAGCACCTCGCCGCCGATCGCTTCGGCGTCATGCCCGCCCCCAGCGCCTCCGACGCGCTGCGGCTCTGCCGCTACAACCACCCGGACCTGCTGCTGCTCGACCTGGCGCTCCCGGATGCCTCCGGCCTCGACGTCCTCCGCGAGATCCGCGAGTCCGACGGCATCGACTCCCGCTTCGACCCCCGCCTGCCGGTGATCGTCCTCACCGGCCGCGGCGGCGACACCGACAAGGTCCGCGGCCTTGACTCCGGCGCCGACGACTACCTCACCAAGCCCTTCATCTACAGCGAGCTGCGCGCCCGCATCGGCGCCGTCCTGCGGCGCCGCACGGACCCCCATGCCGGGCCCAGTCGCGTCGCCGACCTCGTGATCGACCCGCTGCGTCGCCGAGTCACGGTGGGCGATCGCGAGGTCCACCTCGCGAAAAAGGAGTTCGCCCTGCTCCGCGTCCTCGCCGCCGACCCCCTGCGCGTCTACACCAAGCAGGAGCTGCTCGACGCGGTTTGGGCCTACCGCGGCCCCTCGAAGACGCGCACCCTGGATTCCCACGCCTCCCGGCTGCGGCGCAAGCTCGACCCCGAGCACGGCCGCTTCGTGATCAACTGCTGGGGGATCGGCTACCGCCTGATCGACGGCTAGCCAGGAGGACCGGGCGACGCCCCCGGACTGGCACGGGGGCGTCGGGAAAAGCCCTTACTTCTTCGCCTTGGCCTTCTTCGCGGGGACCTCGAAGTGCATGATCGCCAGCTTCGTGGAGATTCCGTCGGCCTTGCTGTCGAGGCGCTTGGCGGCTTCCTTCTGGATCTCGCTCGACTTCTTCACCGCGTCGGCGAGGACCTTGTTGAGGTCCTTCCAGCCCTGCTCGTCGAGCAGGAGCGGGGTGTCGGAGAGGTGCGAGTCCTTGCGCTTCTCGATCGTGCCCTCGGCCATTGCCTCGGTCGCGCTCTGGCCGATCGACTCGAGGATCGAGCCGGAGATGCCTTTGCGGGCCGAGGCCGGGATCTTGCCCCAGTCGGAGTCGCTGAGGAAGGCGCGGTCGGTGGCGCGGTAGAAGTGCTCGACGGCGCCGCGCCGCGGCTCCGTTTTCACCAATTCGACGCAATCGTATTCGAGCAGCGTTTTGACGTGGTAGCTGACGTTGCCCAGGGGCTCGCCGAGCTCCTGAGCCAGTTGGTTCGGGCTCGAGATCCCTTTGTGCAGGGAGCTGAGGATGCGAACGCGCAGGGGGTGGGCAAGGGCCTTCGCAAGCTGCTGCGTGATGCCCTCTGGTGACGTTCGGGATTGTGGCAAGGGAGGACCTCCGTTTCTTCGCTCGGGCGGAGAGACGTTTGGTGGCAGGAGCACCCGAGTTACTAGACAAGTATTCCAAAACGGTAGGCGGGAACAAGTGTCGCTCGGGAAATATGCAGTGATTGAGATCGACTGGTCTAATCGGTTGCAATCGCTGTCAGACCCCGGCACTAATTTGACACCGATCTCTGTCGGGTTAGGGTCGAAGCAGTCGCGCCCGTCCTCTTCTCGCGCCTGGCCGAGATCGCTTCGAGGGCGGGTGCGCTGCTCGCCGTGGCTAAGTCCGCGATTTGCGGATCACATGTCGGGACAGTGGGGGAGAGTTCGGTGGGCTCGTTCCTTATTGCTGCATGAACGCAGCAGGGGATCGGATCTGAGATGCCGCTGGAGCTGTCCGAGCTGGCCGGCGGCCTGCCCATCGCCTTTTCCCTCGCGATGGCAAGCGGTATCACCGCGCTGCGCGAGGGCCGGCGCCGCACCTCGCTGAACGAGGCGATGCACGAGCTGCGCCGCCCCCTGCAAGGGCTGGCTCTCTCGCTGCCGAGCGGGGCGGGGTCGCAGGAGCAGTCCGACTCCTGCCTGCGGATGGCGATCGCCGCCTTGGAGGAGTTGGACCGGGAGATCAACGGACAGGCCGCCGCGGCACCGGGTAACCCTGTCCCGCTGCTGTTCCTCGTCGAGTCGGCACTGAGGCGTTGGCGGGCTCGCGCCGAGATCTCCCGTCGCCCGCTGAGCCTCAACTGGGCGGCTGGCGAATCGACCTTGGAAGTCGACCGGATGGGCCTCGCCCGGGCACTGGACAACCTGATCAGCAACGCGTTCGAGCACGGTACGGGGCCGGTTGAAGTGGAAGTGACCGACGACGATGGTGCGGTACGGCTCCTGGTCCGTGACGGCGGTCGTAAGGAGCCGGGGTGCCACCGTCGACTCCGGCGCCTGGTCGGCGTGGGGGGAGACCGGCGCCACGGGCACGGCCTGAGAATCGTGCGACGAGTGGCAGCGAGCTGCGGCGGCAGCTTCGCGCTGCGGTGCTCGCCGGGGGCCACCGAGGCTCGCCTCGTGTTGCCGTTGCGGGGCAGGGCGCGATGAGCCGGCGCCGCCGTGCCCTCGCCTTCCTCCTCGCCGCGGCGCTGGCCGCAGCTGCGGCTGCGGCGCTCGCCGACGGCTACGGGAAGAGCGTGGTCAGGGGCTACGGCGAGCTGCGGCCGGTTTTGATCGCGAGCGAAGACCTGCGGCCGGGGAAGAGGATCGACCCCCGCCTCGCTGCGGAGTCCCTGGAGGTGCGCCGGGTGCCGATTCGCTTCGCGCCGCCGGCTGTGCTGGCGGCGCCGCGGGAAGCGGTCGGCCTCACCCCGGCGGTGACGATCCCGCAGGGCTCCTACGTGCTGGCGACCTCCCTGCGGGCGGGTCGGGGAGCCCGTCCCGGATCCGTGCTGCCGAAGGGGCGGCGGCCGGTAGAGATCCTCGTCAGCGGCTCCGGCGCCCTCTCGGTCTTCGGTGGCCAGCCGGTGGGCGCGCTCGTCGACGTCGTCGTCACCACCGAACC